>JAXGQI010000001.1:0-135036 GCA_040766525.1 Clostridiales bacterium
AAGAAGCCATGGTCATCCGAAAGAACGGGTCAACTCAAAGTTTCACCACATGGTCCAATACTTCCTGAAAATCACTGACCGGTACGACCGTTGTCCCGTATTCCCCATAGATTTCCTGCCAATTTTCTTTGGGAATCAGCACCCGCTTGGCCCCAGCCCGAATGGCGGCGCCAAGCTTCGCCGGCACGCCGCCAACAGGTAATACCCTGCCCAAAATTGAGAGTTCCCCGGTCATCGCCGTGGTATTGTCGATGGGCCGCGCTTTGATCGCGGAATATAGCGCGACTGCCATCGTGATCCCCGCTGAAGGCCCGTCCACCGGAATGCCGCCGGGAAAATTCAAATGGAAATCATATTGATCGACATTCAAACAGCAGCGGCTCTTCAAAACCGTAACTACATTATCCACCGAGTTCATCGCCATGCTGCGCCGCCGGATCTTCCTGCCGTTGCCGCCCAATTCCTCTTCATCCACGATACCGGTAAGCGTGCGGTTGCCCTTCCCCGGCATCGCAAGAGCTTCCAATTCCAAAAGGCTGCCTTCGCCGCCTTGGCTTACACCCAGACCCACCGCCACGCCGACCCGGGGTTCTTTTGGCATTTGAGGAAGAGGATGCGGACAATAGCGCCCTTGATTGATCACCCAATCCAAATCTTTTCTTTCGATTTTTATCCGGGCATTTCTTTGGGCCATTCCAGCGGCCAACTGGATCATATTCACCACTTCCCTGCCATTGGCGGCAAATTCCGCGACAAAACCGGCCTCGGAAGAGTCCAGCATAAATCCGGATCGCTCGGCACTGGCGGCAGCAATCCGTTGCAATTCATCGGAACGAAGGGTGCGGAAAAAAATTTCCAAACAGCGGGAACGCAAGGCCGGCGGCAATTCCTCCGGATTCCGGGTTGTTGCAGCAATCAGACGGAAATCAGCTGGCAATCCTTTTTGGAAAATATCATGGATATGCTTCGGAAACTGGGGATTTTCCGCTTGATAGTAGGAACTTTCCAACATGACCTTCCGATCTTCTAACACTTTTAAGAGCTTATTTAATTGAATCGGATGCAATTCCCCGATTTCATCGATGAAGAGAAGCCCGCCGTGGGCTTTACTGACCGCTCCTTCTTTCGGCTGGGGAATCCCCGCCTGGCCGTAGGAACCGGCGCCTTGATAGATCGGATCATGCACGCTGCCCAAAAGCGGGTCGGCAATACCGCGTTCATCAAAACGGGAAGTTGCGCCATCCACCTCGATCATCTTTGCATCGGGGCGAAAGGGCGTGCCGGGACTCTTCTTCGCTTTTTCCAAAGCGAGCCTGGCAGCGGCGGTTTTGCCCACACCGGGAGGCCCATAAACGATCACATGCTGCGGATTGGGGCCGCAAAGAGCCGCCTCAAGGGCTAAAAGCCCATCCTCTTGACCAACCATCTCAGAAAAATCTTTTGGTCTTGTTTTTTCCGCCAAGGGGATATTGAGGTGGATCGAACGCAGCTTCTCCAAGCGGCTGATCTCTTTATCGGCATGCCGGATCTCATATTCCGCCGTTTTTGGTTTTTGCGGGCGTTCTTTTCGGCTGTAAACAACCATCATGATGATTAAAAAACCCAAGAACAGTACGCTAAATATAAATCCATACTCATTCATCTTGAAAACTCCTACCCATTTTTTATTATTATTGCCAAAAAATGCGGGAATTTATCCGAATACAAAAACAGAGATTTTTCTCTAATAAACAGACATTTCCACGATAACAAAATGTTACGGCAGGATTTCCATTCCCAAAATCGAATTAAGACCGAAGAAGTAAAGGAGGCCGTCATGTACAACCTATTGGAAGAATTCAGGAGACAAGGCAATGCCGCAGGCAGCCGCGTTTATATTATAAAGAACATCAATGCCATCGCCGCCACCGTCGAAAACCTGCTGAAAGCGGACGGATTAAACTGCCTCGCGGTAGACAACAGTCCGATCGCAAGAGAGATCGGTGAAAAATTACAGCAACGCCGCATCAAGATCATCCAACCCTGGAACGGTAAAGAGGTCTTGGAAAAAGCAGAGGAAATCCAAATCGCTCTCACCACTGCGGCGCTCGGCATCGCGGAGACCGGCACCGTCGTTTCCGGTACCGGTTTTCATTCCGCCCGGCTCTTGACAATGCTGCCCCAAATCCATTGCATCGTGCTCTATAAAGACAATCTCATCGCCAATAGCGAAAAAATCGCCTTTCATCTCAAGCGGATCTACGGCAAAATCCCCGGCCAGATTAGTTTGATTACCGGGCCGAGCCGAACAGCGGATATCGAGCGGCAACTGACCATCGGCGTGCATGGCCCCGCTAAGGTCTATGTGTTTGTCATCGAGGAAGGAGGCGAAACTTATGCGGGATAATGAACCCTTTAAAGAAGATATCCTTCGTGCCCTAGACGACGGGCAAATGCGTGGGGCGCTGGCAAAATTCGCAGCGGAATATCCCGCCGGCAGAGAATGCGCCTATCAGAACCAAGATTTTGCCGCTATCCGTCACGATATCGCTAAAATCAAGGACTATGCCGCGGAAAACCTGGAAAAACTCGCCAATGATTTCGAATTCAATGCCAAAGAACAAGGAGCGATTGTCTACCGCGCCCGGGACAATGCCGACGCCCTCCAATATATCACCAGCCTGGCAAAAGAAAAACAGGTCAAAAATATCGTCAAATCAAAATCCATGACCTCGGAAGAGATCGAGCTAAACAGCCACCTGGAGGAGATCGGTTGCACGGTGACGGAAACCGACCTTGGCGAATGGATCATCCAGCTATTGGGGGAAAAGCCTTCTCATATGGTTTTGCCCTCCATCCACCTTTCCAAGGAGGAAGTCGCAAAAATTATCGGCGCTTATCTCGGGCGGCCGGTGGAACCCGTAATCAAAGATATGGTGGCGATTGCCAGAAAAGAGCTGCGGCAGAAATTCCTCAAGGCAGAAATGGGAATTACCGGCGCCAATCTACTGGCCGCCGACACCGGTTCCTTTTTATTCTCAGTATGAAGGGAACGCCAGGATGACGGCAAATGTCCTCAAAATCCAGGTCGCTCCGTCCGGATATGAAAAGCTTGTCCCTACCTTGGACGAATGCTTCCGCATCATCAATGCCCTGCCCAAAAGCGCAACCGGGCAAAATATCACCAGCTATGTTACGATGATCACGGGAAATCCCCCCTATCTTGACAGCTATGGGGAAAAAGAAAAAGAACTCCATATCGTTTTATTGGACAATGGCCGCCTAAACATGCAAAAGGACCCCAATTTCCGCCAGGCGCTGCGCTGCATCCGCTGCGGCTCCTGCCTCAATGTTTGCCCGATCTATCAACGGGTGGGCGGGCATGTCTTCGGGCACACCTATATGGGCGCCATCGGCAGCATCTTAACGGCTTTTACCGTAGGACTGGATGAAGCCCAAGATATGCAATCTCTCTGCATCGCCTGTGGCCGCTGCAAGGAGGTTTGCCCCGCTGAAATTGACCTTCCCGGCCTCATCATGCACCTCAGGAATTGGCTCGCGGATGAAGGCGCCTTGACCTCAACCCAGAAGCTGCTTTTACGCCACTTTCTCGCCAAACCAAAAACGATGAAGACCTGTTTAAGCCTGGGAGAAAAATTGCAGAAACCCCTCGTCAGCGAAGATCATTTTCTCAAAAAAGTGCCCTTTTTCCCCGGCGTCAATGAGGTTCTGGATTTTCCCGCTTTAAAACCGGCATTATCCAAAACTTTTCAATCAATCCCACAAAACACAAAAGGCCGCTGCGAAGTCGCCATCTTCGGCGGCTGCCTCGTCAACCAACTCTACCCCCAAATCGGCGAAGCAATGGTCAAGGTCCTCAACCGTTATGACACAAAGGTAAATTATCCGGAAAAGCAAGGGTGCTGCGGCGCTCCGGCCTATTATATGGGAGACATCAAGAGCGCCCAAAAACTGGTCAAAACAAATATTGAAGCCTTTGAAAACGACGCCTATGAATATATCCTCACCCCCTGCCCCACCTGTACGGCCTTTATCAAAGAGCATTTTGCCGAGCTGATGCCGAAAGGAACCTGGCGGGAAAGAGCAGAGAAGATCCAAGAGAAGACCGGTGATTTCACCAACTTTATTTCTCTTTTAGAAAAGGAAATGGGGCTGCTGAAGCGGAAAAAGATCTCGGAAAAGATCACCTATCATGATTCTTGCCATTATAAACGCAGTTTAGGTTTATCGGACAAACCCCGCTATCTTTTAGGAAAGATCGCGATGACCAAGGAAATGGAGGGCGCCGACAGTTGCTGCGGCTTCGGTGGTTCCTATCTTCTAAAACATCCGGAAATCTCCAAAGAACTCTTAACGGAAAAGTGCCGTAACATCCTCTTAAGCGAGGCGAGCACTGTAGCCACCGATTGCCCCGGTTGCATCCTGCAAATCAGCGGCGGTCTCCATAAAGAGGGACTCCCCATTAAGACCAAACACACGGCGGAGATCTTAGCGGAATATTTTGATAAGTAAAAATAGATTAAATCATAACCACCCGTCTAACGGGTGGTTTCAGCCTGTAGAAAAACACTCGTTTTCTCACAAAACAAGAGACTGCCAAGAAAGGGTTTAGAGCAAGGCGTTAAAAAACCGCAGGACGCGACATGCAGTGACGCACATGAGCGGTCTGCGGTTTTGCTGGAACACAGCACTAAGCGCTATTGACAGCTCAGCGTCCGGCAAAAAATTGCCGGACAGCTTTTTTATCTCTTGCTCCCAAGAGCAAGAACTGATTGAAAATGAATATTTAAGCATCTTTCGGCATCATGGGGTCCTTTTCAGCCGCCGTGGCGTCCTTCACTTCTTCCAGCATTTGTATCATGTCTTCCGGATTCATGGGGGGTCCGTCCGGGGGCAGGGGCAAGGACATTGGTACGGAAGATTGAAGGGACATCACATCCTCCAGTTTCATATACAAAATCCATTCTTTTCATCAAAAACCGTATCCAACAATTTGCACATCGCAGTTAATGGCTGCACCCATCATCATGGTATCGGGGCACACATGGGGTCCATCCAACTTTTCACCAGCACTTGCAAATGTTCAGCTTCGGCATTGACGATATAGGATAAAGCAGTTTCTTCCATTGCGATTGATTTCAACAAATCAATGATCACTATCACAGGTATCCGGCGGTGACATTCCGCCGGTATTTTGGGTATAGACATCGATACTACCTCCGATTTATCCTCAAGAGATGCCCGTTAAGGGCATTTCGATATTTCAGATCACCATTCAACGATCGTGCGGTCCCAACCACACCGATTGATGAAAACCAAGTTTTGCCCGTGACCTTACTATCATATGCCGGATAAGCCTATTTGCCACAATGGAATCGATGCTTTAATAATGCAGTTCCTTCCGTTTGATCCAAAACGCCTCTTCCGGCTTGATTACAAGCACATCGATGGGCCGCCGACGCTTTTGACCCGCATTTGAAAACGCATCGTATTGATCGTCGTATGAATGCCGTAAACGGCAAAATCAATCGCATCCTGCAAGGTAAAATAGCGATACGCCAAATCGGGCCGCGGCAGCGCTTTCATTTCCCCGTTGGGATTTTTCATATGCACCTCGGAAAAGAGGCGGTTCATCACATCAGCCTCACCGGCCCAAACGATCCCCTGCTCTCCCATGGCAACCGGCCGCCAGCGATTCTCCTTCACGACCACTTCAAATACGCTGGGCTTTAAACCTTTTTCATCCGTTTCGTAACCGGCCACCAAAAACTGGGTATCGGGAATCGGATCAAACTTGCGAAAATAAGACAACAGTAAATTCGGAACCGCCTGCACCTCCGTATCTGCCGCCATTTTCTCACGGATAAATGATTCAATATACCCACCGATAGGCACACCGCCGATGCCACCGTCCCGGCAAGCGGAAATGCCGATCCGGTTCGGCCCGAGGAAAGTTTTATAGCAGGTATCGCTGAAACCGATCCCCTGCTGGCTAATCCGTTCATTCTCCCGCTGCACCTCACGGTTGAAAGATGTGCGGCTATCGCTGGCCATCACAATACCCTCCCGGGTGCAAATCGCAATCAATAATGACATAGGTTCCTCCTTTTCCTTCACTCTGCGGTGAACCGCTAACTTTTCGTTGTTGCCCCACTTTTCGTAGCGACTACCCGATCCTGACCTGGAATCGGGCAAAACACTCCTTTAAAAGGAAAACGGATGAGGCAATAATGAAAATGACCCCATCCGTATCATCCTATCAAAAAACAAATTCACTCAAATCCCCGTTGTACCCTAGCGGTAACCCTACGACCTCGATTACTTTATCATAACCACTAAACTCCCAGAAGGATCATGATTGCGGATAACCGTTTTCTTGCAGTATTTTTACGAGCAGATCCTGCAAAATCTCTTCCCCATTTTCAAAATACCCCTGCACCGTCAGGGCTAAGGAAAGCCGCTGTTCCGGCAGGTAGAAGAAATACGCGCTGCTGTCCGCTGTTAAGTCCGTCATCTTGAAGCCGGAAACACCTAATTCATCGAGGAAGGAAAGGTCTTGATCCATCAACCCCCAATTTTCTTCATACATGGCGTTAATCATCTCTTTGGTTAAGTATTGCCGACTGGAATTAAAGGCGTTCGAGAGCAAACAAAGATCGATGGCATTGGTATACAACCCTTCGGAAGCATAGGCATAATTCAAAACCAACGCCTCTTCCAAACCATTTTCATCATAAACCGGCGGGATATTGGCATGGGAATCTTGATCATCGGCATAAAAACTCGCCTTCATCTTAATAATTGTGAAAGTCTTATTCTCTTGATACGCGGTGAAAGACGCCCCATAAACTTTTTCCAGTACCAACTCTAACAAATCATAGTTTTCTTTACTATAAAGCACTTCGGTCCCGGGATCGGAGGCTAGAGCCGTATCCTGCAAAGCAATCAATGTTTCCGCTGCCGGTTGATCGCTTTCCCCGCTGTCCGGAATACCGCTTTTATGCATCAAGAGCATCCGTAAAGTAATGCCTTGATACCGATCGTCCGCCATCACAAAATCCGGCAGAAAATCGGTGACCGGCGCATCCAAATCAAGGGGCGCCTCTTCATCACAGGCAAGTTTTGCAAAGGATATATAGGTCACCATTTGCGAAAGTTCCCCAACCCGATAACCGTTTGCATAGGAGATCGCTGTTCCCGAAGACCGGTCGGCAACGCCATAGTAATTGTTGTACATGATCGAACCATTCTGTGCCAACGCTACGGTAGCGCCGGTTGCATCACTGTCGGAAACTGCCTGATGAAGTTCTCGATTCAAATCATTGATCGTTTCATCACTCACCGTAATCTCTTCAACAACCTCCGTCTCAATCTCTCCAAATCCTTGCCGATCCAAGGCAATATATAAAATAACGATTAAAACCAAAAGAGGAACGATAAAAACCAGATATTTTTTCATGCCGTTTCTACTCCTTTTTCTCTATATCTTTCCAGCCAAGCCAATAAAACCTCATACACTTCTCCACGATTTGTCTCATGGGACAATTCATGGCGTGCCTCCGGAAACAGCTGCATTTCCACTTGGGAATGCCCCGTTCTGCGATAGCGTCTCACCACATCTTCGATACCGGCGCCATAATTCCCCAAAGGATCATTCTCGCCGGACAAAAACAATAAAGGGATATTTGGGGGTAGATTTCAGCGTATTTTCCAGATTGGCCAAGCGCAATAAGCGAAACAGATCGGCAAACCCTGCCAAAGTAAAAGTTTCTTTTCGCTTTTCATCTTCCAAAAAGATGCGCTTACCGCCTCATCCCTGGTTAACCATGCCCACGCATGGGCAGGCTGATCCACCCGCCGGTTATGCCAGAAAGGCCATGTTTTCGATGAGTTTCGACCGATAACGGCCACCGTTAAATAACCGCAATAATTTGATTAAAGCAAGACCGGGCAGGACCAATGGATTATTCGGCGCCGTCCCCATGATGATAAGCCGGCACTTTCTCTTTCCGAGAAGAAAGAAAGTATCGAACCACAAAGGAACCCATACTGTGCCCCATAACAAAATGGGGCAATCCCGGAAAACGATCCTCCATTAACTGATAAAACTGAATAAAATCGGTGGTAATATGATGATAACCCTTCTGTTCACCCGCTATGCCCGTAATCTTTCGGATCGGCTACCGTAAACCCATGTCCCAAATAGTCGGCGCCGCAAGCTAACATATCCTGCCGCCGCAAGCGTCTCAAACAGTTCCTGATAACGGGAGACATAATCACACATTCCATGGGCAATCTGAAAAATCCCCCGCAAACCGCCTTGGGGGATCAACATTTCCCCATATACCTGTCCACATCCATCAGAGGCAGGAAAAACCATTTCCTCCCTGGAAAAATTCACAAGCAGGCCCCCTCTCTCAGATCGTTTTTATTTTAACTCTTTCGTCCATTTTCCGCAACTTTTTTGGAGAAAATGAACGCACAGGGTGTTCCCTGTGCGTTGCTTTTATGTATTTCTATTGTTCGGCTTCGACTTCTCCCATAATCTCCAGCACCACTTCCTGGCGGCGCAGAGCCCGCTCATAATCGACGAAAGGATTATAAAAATTCGGAGCTTTGGGTATCCCCGCCAACATCGCAGCTTCCTCCAAGGTAAGGTCATCAGGCTCTTTATCAAAATAGGCTTCCGAGGCTTCTTTCACTCCGTAAAGATCTCCGCCAAAAAGGATCACATTGACATAGAGTTCCAAAATCTCATCTTTGGAATAGTTTCTTTCAATATTCAGCGCCATAAAGGCTTCAGCGACTTTACGGATAAATTCTTTTTCATTGGTAAAATAAAGGTTCTTTGCCAACTGCTGCGTAATCGTGCTGCCGCCTTCCAAAAGTTGTTGCTCTTTGATATTAACATAGATCGCCCGGGCCATCGCCTCGGGATCCAACCCGATATGATCATAAAAACGCCGGTCTTCCACGGCAACGATCGCCGTCAGAAAATCTTCATCAATATCCTCCAGAGCGGTGTAATTCGGATCAGCCTGCACCGCAGCAACTTTTTGGGCTAAAGGCTCCTCAGCCAATTTATCCCGGTAGAGATCATATCCCAAATAGGTCAGCACCAACGCCGCGATAATGATCAGCGTAAGGATTGAAGATATGATCCGGCCGATACAACATCCCCGTCTTGCCATAAAACACCTCCTCGTGGAAGATTGCGACTATAAGGGAGATCAAGACTTTTTCCGCCATAAGACTTTTCCGTCTTCATGGATCTTTTCCGCAAGGCCGTCACTTTCCATTTGCTCCAAGATCGTGGCCAAACTATTGATATGCCCTCTTCTGTAGCCACAACCATGCAAATTGTGTGCATTGGTAAAAATCACAACAAAATCCTTATACTCTTCAGGATACTCTGTTTGCAATTCCGCAGCCAGGATGGGGATCGAGCGGTATTCTTCCGCGTCAAGAACTTGCGCCATCAATTCTTTTGTTTGTTCGACCAGTTCCGTTAATTCCATCCTACACACCTCATTTCAAATGGATTTGTTTAAAGGTTTTCTTTCCTTTACGAAGAATCAGCTTGTCTTCCTCAAAATCATCCAAAGTGAGACAATGGGTAAAATCTTTGATCTGTTGATCTTTCACATAGACGCCCCCCTGCTCCATCAAGCGGCGACCTTCCCCTTTGGAAGTAATCAAGCCCGCGGCGAGATAGGCGTCAATAATATTCATCCCTTCGGCAAAACCGCTCCGTTCCATTTCGATGGAAGGAACTTCGCCACCGCCTTTGGAAAAGAGCGCTTTTTCCGCTTCCGCAGCTTTCTTTGCGTTTTCTTCCCCATGCACCTGTTTTGTTACTTCATAGGCGAGCACTTCTTTGGCTTCATTGATCTTAGCGTCCTTATAAGCGCCCAAGCGGCGCACTTCATCCATGGGCAGAAAGGTCAAAAGTGCGAGGCAGTTTTCCACATCACTGTCGTCAATATTGCGCCAATAATGGTAAAAATCATAGGGCGTCGTTTTTCTTTCATCGATCCAAAGAGCGCCTTTCGCTGTTTTCCCCATTTTCTGCCCGGCGGAGGTCGTCAAAAGCTTAAAGGTCAATCCGAAAGCTTGGCCACCGTCTAAGCGGCGGATCAAATCAACCCCGTTGATAATATTGGACCATTGGTCATTGCCGCCCAATTGCAGCTGGCAATTATAACGGCGGTATAATTCCAAAAAGTCATAACTTTGCATCAACATATAATTAAATTCCAAGAAAGACAGACCATGTTCCAGCCGGGCTTTGAAGCATTCCGCCGTCAGCATCCGGTTGACGGAAAACTGGCTCCCAACTTCCCGCAGAAAATCAATATAGCGTAATTCCCGCAGCCAATCGGCATTGTTGACACAAATCGCCTTATCCTCGCCAAATTCGATGAAACGAGCCAGCTGGTTTTTAAAACGCCCGCAGTTCTCGTCAATCGTATCTACCGTCATCATTTGTCTAAGATCGGTACGGCCGGAAGGATCCCCCACCATGCCGGTGCCGCCGCCCAAAAGGGCGATCGGCCGATGACCGGCATTCTGCATATGCCGCATGACCATCACCTGTACATAGTGACCGACATGGAGACTGTCGGCGGTGGGATCAAAGCCTATATAAAATGTTACGCTCTGTTTTTCTAAAAGTTCCCGCAGTTCCGCTTCATGGGTACATTGTTCGATATAGCCCCGTTCTGCCAAAATATCGTAAACACTCATTATTTTCACCTCATATTTGATTCAACAACATCTTTTGCCCGCCGCCATTTTCCAGGGATATACAACAATATGGCAATTATACTGTCTGTCATATTGTATAGAAAAACGGCTGGAAATGTCAAACAACCAGGGCTCAAAGAACCTGTAGGTGTCCCCAGTATTTTCAAATTCGCTTTATAAGGAAAACAGCACCCCATTTCCCCTCGCCTTTCACCCAAAAAAAGAGAAGAGCAAAGCTCTTCTCTTCCTACTGTCATCAACATAACTCTTTATAATTGCACTCTTCTCGCAGTTACATAATGATCGGTATAATAAGTGCTGGAAAGGGAGTCGGTGCATACCCTCGGCTGGGATTGGCCGCATGGATAAAACGGTCACCCCTGATATGCGATCCTACATGACCAACGGAAGCGCGGACGTACCGAAAAACACGAGGTCACCCCGGCTGCAAATTTCTTTTTCACATCTACTCCATTGTTCACTTGCTCTTTGGACATCCGATACAAGTCAACACCGAAATGCCCAAAAACATAATAGTGAAACCGGAGCAATCAAAGGCATCGGGCTTCTTCCCGGATTGATAGGGTTTTCCAACAAAGGCTTTGGCAAAGGCTCAAAGTGCGTCGATATCATCGTCGTTATTTTCGGGGCAACCGGCGCATGATCGGTTGATCGGGATAAGGATCAACAAGGTTTGCCCTACCGTAAGGTTGGCGCCGTAATCGGACAGACGGTTCAAATTAACAATGGCAGCCGCCAGAGCGAACCCTTGCCTGCAATGGTATAAATGTATCGTTCGGATCACCGTGTGGATAATACTCATCCAAGGGGCTCTTCGCTAATCACGAGAACCTGGCCTTCCACCAGAGACGCATCGGTGCCAAGACCGTTCACCCCGGCAAGCTTTGCTTTATCCACCAAAGCGGTTGGCGACCGTTGCCAAAGTATCCCCGGCCACGACCTTGTAAAGCAATGGAAGCACCTTGTGCAAATTGTTTCGCTTGCGTACGCACATAGTCATCATAAAGTTACTCATCGGCCAAAGCCCCCGAAGAGAAGAGGATCATCACAGTCAACAGCAATAATAACAGTAGTGGTTTTCGCAAAACACCACCTCCTTATACAGAATCATTATAACACTCGAACAGGCTAAATGCAAGATTTTCTAGAATTGCATAAATTTCACTATTGTATTTGCATATTAAACTGGTTTACTTTATAATTTAAGGGATTGAAGAAAAGGGATTTAGGGTGAATGATGTGGAAAAAGCGATTCTCATGAAAAAGGACATGGAAAGATCTCAATCCATTCTTTCGCGGCGTCATATCAAGACTTCAAAGAAATGGAAAAAGCGTTTCCCCGGGTACTGCAAACAGAAATCCCGCTCTTGTATCAGACCGCGACCTATTTATTGAAAAGCGGTGGAAAACGCATTCGTCCCGGATTGCTTTGCTCTCTGCTTCCAGCTGCCAATATAACAAGAGCAGCTTTTTGCCCTTTGCTTTAGGGACTGAAATCGTCCATATGGCCTCCTTGTTCATGACGACGTCGTAGACGCGGCCCACTCGCCGGGGGAACCAGCAACGGTAAAACAAAGTGGAACAACCGCATTTCCGTCTATACCGGAATTTCCTCTTGGCCAGAGCTATGCGGCTCATGGGTTCCTATGACGACCACAGAATCAACCGCACCCTCTCTCATGTCTCATTGAAATGTGCAGAGAGCTTTCCCAGATCGATTCCGTCTTTACTTTAGATGATCCGGATCATAATTACTTTTCTCGTATCAAAGAGGAAAACCGCTTTATTGCTTTCCATGAGCTGTGAGATCGGCGCCTATCTCGGCAGGGCCGATGAAAAAACTATACGCAACTTAAAGGTGTACGGTGATTATCTCGGCATGGCCTTCCAAATTTGCGATGATGTTTTGGATTATCAGCCGGCGAACGGCAAGTTCGGCAAAACGCCCGGCGGCGACATCCGCCAAGGATTAACCACCTTGCCCTTGATTTATGCTTTAAAACACGCCAAAGAAGCCGATGAAATCCGGGAGATCTTCCCGAAACAGCAAAAAAGTGAAGCGGAAGTGGAACGAATTTTAGAGATCGTGCGCAATTGCGGCGGTATTGAATTTTCTTTGGCGATCGGCAAAAGCTATATCAGAAAAGCCAAGGAACGCGTGGCAACTCTAGAAAATCTGCATTTAAAAACTGCCTTAGAGGAGATTGCCGATTTTGTAATGGAAAGGGATTATTAATGCTTTGCAAACCGTATTTAGGGAAAAGCCCCACAATTGAAGAGGATGTTTATCTATCGGAAAATGTGACGCTCATCGGCGATGTGCGGTTAAGAAAGAGCGCTAATATCTGGTACGGAACGGTACTGCGGGGCGATATCAATTATATTGAAATCGGCGAAAATACCAATGTGCAGGATAATTGCATCTTCCATGTGGCCGACGACCATCCCGTCGTCCTCGGCAAAGGCATCACCGTCGGTCACGGCGCCATCGTACACGGTTGCACCGTGGAAGATGATTGTTTTATCGGCATGGGCGCCATCCTGCTCGACGGGGCGAAGGTCGGACAAGGCTCTTTGATTGCCGCCGGCGCACTCGTTACGGAAGGCATGGTCGTGCCGCCCCGTTCTCTTGTCATGGGCGTCCCTGCCCGTGTCAAAGGGAGTATCGATGATGAACGCCTGGAAAAAATGAAACAAATGGCGATCAAATACAAAAAAGTGGCTAAAAACCAATCCGGTACCTGTTTATGAAAAAGCGCACCCTCTTTTTCGCCGCATTTTGGCTCGTACTTCTCGGCCTCCTCATTTATGGTGGCCAAAAAGCGCCTGCGATCCATACCCTGCCGGGGGAAAGGGATGTTACCCTGCGCCAAGACACGGCTCAATTTACCGTTGAGCTTACCGGACTTTGGCAAGAAATCGATCAAACCGAAATGGGTGTGACCCTATATCAGCTGGAAGAAGACGCGGCAATCGACATCCTTTTAGAGGTCGGCGGCGTCGATTATTATTCTCTTGATGAGATCACCGCCCTGTTTGGGGAAAGAATCGCCGCAGAGTGCGATGGTTTTACCCTGTTGGAAACTGGGATGGATCAAGACAGCACAAGCGAAAGAGGACATACTACCCTCAGCTATGAAGGAGACAACGGGGAGCGCCGTTTGGAACTTTTCATCTATTCACCACTACAGGGGATCCGTTATTATGTTGCTTACATCTATCCTACCGCGATTGAAACCTCTGCCTACGAAGAAGGTCTCCAAATTATTTCTTCTATCACCTTTTTCCGGCTTGAGGATTTATACGCTGCATTTCTCTAAACGGTTTTACATATCTCTGATATATAAGCATCGAGCAATGCGGGGGTGTTGAGCATCGACAATCTGTTTCTTGGCATCTGGCGAGTCTATTGGGCGGGCTGGATCAGCTCTTGCCTTTGTTATGGCTTGTCCACAGAGGAAATGATCGCATTGGCGGACTTTTACGCTCTGATTTCAAGAAACATCGCTACCATTGCCCTTGCTCAAAGGGAAAGTTCCTCCCAAGATACCGAGGAAGATACGACAGAAACAGATTAAAAGAATGAATTTGCATTTCCCACCAATATAGATTATAATAAGCTTAATATTTTTGGGAAGGGTTGAAACAAATTTGGACGACATACCTTTAGAAACTTATTTTTTCATTGGCTATGATCTCTCTTTGGAAAAACTGGCAAACTGTGCATTAGAGGCCTTTTTATGAAAGGCGTGTATTTTTGCGCATGTTAGCCTTTTTTGTTGTTTTTGAACCACAATATTAAGGAGATGAATCTCATATGCCGTTATATTTAAGTATATTTCTAGTGATCCTGTTTTTATTCATGAACGCATTTTTTGTTATTGCGGAATTTGCTCTTGTGAAGGTTAGAAAATCGCAAATTGAGATGCAGGTGGAGAAAGGCTCCGCCGCCGCAAAATTTGCCAAAAAAATCACGGATAATTTAAACGCATATCTTTCCGCTTGCCAGTTAGGTATCACTTTGGCATCCCTGGCCTTAGGGTGGATCGGGGAACCTGCCGTTGCCCACGCCATACAGCCGCTGATCGACCTATTCGATTTACCGGAAGCGACAACTTATGCCGTTTCCATTGCCTTAGGTTTCTCGCTTGTCAGTGCTTTACATATCATCTTGGGGGAATTGATTCCCAAATCCTTGGCGATTTTCAACACGGAAAAATACGCGCTCTTAACCGCGGTGCCGCTTTATGCTTTCTATCGCATCACCTACCCCATCATGTGGCTCTTTAACAGCACCACCAATGGGATATTGAAACTTCTTGGGCATTCCATGTCGGAAGAACACAGTGCCTACACGGAAGAAGAGATCAAGATCCTGATGAACGAAAGCCATCGCCAAGGCCTGATGACAAAGGATTATTTCGAGGTCATCGATAATATCTTCGATCTGGAGGATAAAGATGCGGAAACCTTGATGACGCCGAGAACTGATATGGTCTGCCTCTATATGGAAGACTCGATGGAAGAAAATCTGAAAACCGTGCGGGAAACAAAATTTACCCGCTATCCGGTCTGTGTTGAAGACAAAGACAATATTATCGGCTTTGTCTCAAAGATTTGTATTCCTTAGCGCCCAACTGTAGGCCTCAGGATCTCAAAATCCGCACCATTCAGGCAGTACCGAAAGCATTTCCATTTCCGGTTTTGGTCGAAAGTTTTCCAGCGGGAAAAAGACAAAGATTGCCGTCGTCGTGGACGAGCATGGCGGGACTGCCGGCATCGTCACTTTAAGCGACGTTTTTGCCCAGATCATCGGGCATATCGAAGATGAATATGTCCATGATGAGGAGAAGATATCATTGAATTGAAAGAAGGGCATTATCTCATCGCCGGTTCTTTGCCGATCGGAGAGTTTGCCGATTTGGTCAACCTCGATGTGGAAGATATGATGGAATATGAAACTTTGGGCGGTATGGTCCTCGGCCTCATGGACCGCATCCCCGAAGAAGGGGAAGAAACCGAGTTTGACAATATCCATTTTCTGGTCAAAGCGATGGACGGACGCCGGGTCAAAACCGTCGAAGTGCGGGTTGCAGAAATCAACGCAGAAGAGGAATAAGCGGAGCTTCATACATTATTTTGCTGCCATAACGCCATAATAAGAACCAAAAGGAGGTGGCAGCGATGCATGAAAACAGCGGCTATGAGTTCGCCACGCTAAGGAATCTTTCTTGCGACGATATCAGCAATTTGGAAAAAAAGATCACGCAAGACAGCGGCAAAGAAATCATTCTCTTAGCTTTTGAAAGAAAAATTTGCCCATAAGTAATGAAATTTTTTTGAGGGCTCCTGCCGTATAACAGGAGCCCTCAACTTTGTTTATCAACTTTTTTCAAAAGCTTTTTCACGATTCTTCTTTTAAGTAGAATTTGAAGGTAACACCATACTCTAGACCATTTTCCAGGCAATCCGAATACCGTGCCTTTCGGCGATCTGTTTGGCAATGGCAAGGCCGAGTCCGGTTCCGTTTTTATTTTCAACCCTTTCACTTTATAAAAACGATCGAAAATATAGGGCAAATCTTCCTCGGGAATCCCCTGACCCATGGTCGGAAATCTGAATGGTATCTTGATGCAACTGCCGTCACGACATCATTTTCCGGAGAAAACTTGACGGCATTATCCAAAATGGTCATCAGCATCTGGCGCAAACGCCCACAACCCCCAGAAAGGAACGACGGAAACATCTTGTTCCAATCGAATCTCCACCCCTTTCGGGCGGGCCATCTGGATGGCGCTGCGCACGGTATCCTGCAATACCTCGGCGAGATTCAACTCCTCCATTTCCATTTGGAAATCCGGGTTTTGCAAGCGAGACAGGTCCAATAGATCATTGACAAGCCGTTGCAAAAACAGGCTGTCACTCAAAAAGGTGCTGCCGATGATACTCTTTGACCTCTTGGGGATCGGTAATCACATCATCACAAAGCGCCTCCTGAACCGCGCATCACCGTTACCGGCGTCCGCACCATGGGAGATATTGGCGACGAAATCACGCCAGCTGCTCAACTGTTCCTCCTTGGCAGACAAAAGCCAGCCGATCATAGAATATCGATCGCTGCGGCAAGTTCCCCGATCTCATCTCTTTGGCTCACGCCGGTTTTGCCGGAATACTCCCCGGCAGCCAGTTTAAGCGCCAGATTTTTCATCTTTTTTAATGGCCTGGTAAAGCCGACCGCGAAAGCCACAGACAAGCCGAAGGCGAGAAGGGTCAGCATACTGATCACTAAAATCCGCACCCCATCCCCGATTGCCGACTCCATCCCTTCCACTGGGGAATGGAGAAGCAAAGCCCCACGACTTGGCCTTCCTGAACAATGGGGGTACCGACGGTGAGGGTCGGCGTCTCCAACAGGCCGCTAAAGCCTTGGCTGATGACAGTTTCGCCCCTCAAAAACATTATCGACCACATCTTCGGCATCCTGGGGCAAATCACCGTAATTATATTGCTGTTCGTTCCCCTGCCCTCCCATGATGAGTTCAACCCTTCATCCACGATCCAAACATCCGCCATGGCAATCTCGTCAATAAACCGGAGATAACTTCCGTATCTTCCGCTCCACATCGTGCTGTTGTGCATATTACCGCCGCCCATATTACCGCTTGTTTCCACGGAATCCCCGGAAAGTAAAGCCGATAGGCTATCCGCGATCTGCACCGCCCTATTTTCCAGATCCGCTTCGAAAATCTTAACCGCATGATCTTTAAACAGCATCATAAATACGCTGCCGATCAAAAGTGAGAACAAAAGCAGCGCCGCGGAAAATACAGCGTAAGCTTAAAAGCGATCCTTATTTTCATCCTGCCCCCTCAAATTTATAACCGACGCCCCAAATGGTTTTAATATCCCAACCGGGATGCTCGACCGCATCGAGTTTTGCCCGTAACCGTTTGATATGGGAATCTACCGTCCGGCTATCGCCATAGTAATCATAGCCCCACAAACTGTTCAGCAAATTCTCCCGAGAGAAAACTTTGTTTCTGTTGGTCGCCAAAGTCCAGAGGATATCCAGCTCTTTTTTGGTTAAAGAGACCCGCTCCTCCCCGATGGTGGCAATATAATCGTCAAGATCGATCTGCAGGGTATCGAAAGTGAATACCTGCCGTTTCTGTCCTTCCAAAGAGGTACCGCGGCGAAGAATCGCCCGCACTCTGGCCATTACTTCTCCCGGTGAAAACGGCTTGGTGACATAATCATCAGCCCCGATATCCAAGCCCATGATCTTTTCAAAGTCTTCTCCGCGGGCGGTGATCATGATCACCGGCGTATTGGCTGTTTTGCGAATCTCACGGCATACTTCAAATCCATCGATCTTCGGCATCATCACATCTAAAAGCACGATATCGGGATGGTTGGAATAGAAGAGATCCAAAGCCTCTTCACCATCGAGAGCAATGATCGGTTCCATCTCTTCTTTTTTTGCATATGCCGCCAGAACTGATGTGATCTGGCGATTATCATCCGCAATCAAAATCTTTATCACGATTTCACCTCTTGATTTCATGATACTTTATTATAGCACATTATCAAAAAATATTGGCAAAAGTTTGTCATTCATGAAAGAAGGCGCAAAAAAAGAGAAAATAAAAAACATACTTTTGCCATTTTTAACCGATAAGATTACACCATAGCAACGAGGATGTTGCCAAAACAAAGGAGGATGTGACAAATGAAAATGCGTAAAAAAGCCGCAGTTCTAGGGGCTACCATCATGATGCTGGGCGTCACTTCCGTCGGCGCTTTTGCCGCAAGCGGTTACGGCTCTCCGGCGGAAGCAGTAGCCGGATTGACAGGGAAATCCGTTGACACCGTGATTGAAGAAAAACAGGCGTCCGGAAAAACTTACGGCGCTCTCGCCAATGAAGCCGGCGTACTGGATGAATTTCAGTCCGAAATGCAGGAAATGAAAGAAGCGGCCCTACAGAACAGAGTTGAAAACGGCACGATGACCCAAGAAAGAGCCGATGCGATTATGGAAAGAGCCCAAGAAAGACAGGCTGATTGTGACGGCACCTGCGACGGTAACGGCGAAGGTAACGGCAATGGCAGCGGCGACGGGATCTGCGACGGCAGCGGCGACGGGATTGGTCAGCAAACAAGAAGCGGAAGTGAAAATGCCGGACTAGGCAATGGTGACGGAACCGGACAAGGTGGAAACCCGGCGCCGGGGAAAATGCCCGCCAAAGGGATTGCGACGGAACTTGCACGGCAGAATAAACCAGCCCAATCTAAAACAAATAACACTGTTTATGTTCCCAACCCAATGAAAGGGCCGGATCGTCATTATGAGATCCGGCCCCCAGCTTGTCGAAAAACCCTCGTTTTCTTACAAAACAAGAGACTGCCAAGAAAGGGTTTAGAGCAAGGCGCAGAAAAACCGCAGGACGCGACGTGTACAGTGACGTACATGAGCGGCCTGCGGTTTTGCTGGAACACAGCTATAAGCACTTTATTGACAGTCTCAGGCCGGATCGTCATATTGACATCCGGCCCTATCTTGTTGATGGAGTCAGCAAGATAGGAGACACAAGACAAAGGCCTAGAGCTAGGAAAAACAAAGGCCCTGGACGCGCCGCGTATTTAGCATACGCAAGCGGTCAGGGGCTTTGGTTTGACAACGCTATCGGCTTTTGGCTGCAGTCTCAAGCCGGATCGTCATATTGACATCCGGCCCCTTTTTATTATGATCTGATTTTCTCACACTGTTTACTCTTCCCTCACTCCGGTACCGATAAGATACGGTAATAGGCGGGATAGATCTGATATGACCAAGTTTTTGTGAGATTATCTTTCATTTCACTTAGCACATAGACTGGCGGGGAATCGCTATAGATCTCGATATGACTGACCAAAAGATAGGTCATCGACCCGTTTTCATCCGTTTCCCGTTGGCTTACACCTATTTCCGGCGGTGTCAACTGGCTCAAGTTTGCCACATCCACCATGGCCGCCAAAAGCGGATAGGTCGGAACCAAGACCTGTTCTCCATCAATGCTATTGCAAATACTATCGATCTCCGAAATCCGCCATTCGCCATCGACTTCATTTAAACCAATGAAATAGCCGAGATCCGCCACCGCATTGCCGTTTCCGTCATCGCGGTGGAAAACAACCTCATAACCCGTGATCCTGGCAAGACTGCCCTCTTTGATCTCATAGGAAGTAATTTTGCCTTCACCATGATCCGGCGCCCATTGCATGCTCCTAAAATAATCCGCAACCATCTTCTGATTGTCTGCAGTCATCAGATTAAATTGGACCGCACCGTTTTGATTGCTGAAGGCTTTTGCCCAGGTATCAACCGATGCCAATGCGGAACCGGGATAGGAAAATCCCGCCATCATATGGTCATAGGCCAAGGAAGCGGCTTCCTTTTGGGCAGCCTCGTCATTCAAAATCTGATAGCGCTCCGGCGTCCATACACCGTCAACCGTACCCAATTCCACCAACCAATTCACGTCCTCACTGAGAGCGAATAGGCATGTAGCGACCGTCTGGTCTTCCGAATAACCGGTATAAGCCATTTGCTCCAAAGTGGCGGCGGCATCTTCATTTTCCGTCAGAATATAGGTCTTGGCGGCGGCGGCAGGATCATCGGCAGCGATCTGGATATTGTCCGCCGTTTGCCATCTGCCAAAAGTTTCCGCACTGAAATTGATTTGGAACACCATCACGGAAATAAGGATCAAGGGGATTCCCAAAATCAGGAAAAGGAAACCGAAACGCCGCTTGGATTCATCCAAAATATGCCGGCGGCGATTTTCCGCCGCATGCTTATTGATATAAAAATAATCGCCGATTTCATGGTCGGAATTGATCCCATCTAAGGCAGCCACATAGGTTTCCCGCATCCGTTTTGTTTCTTTAGTAAGGATCTTGGCATCGGCAGCCAGTTTACTGTCTATGGCCATTTGCCGCCGGGCAATATGCACAAGGGGATTGAACCAATGAATTCCCGAGGCCAAATAAGAAAGACCTTTAAACAAAACCGTCTTCCGTTTGATCAAAACCAATTCATGGCTGATCAATAAGAACAGCGCCTCGGGATAAATAATATCATGGGGCATATAGATCACAGGATGGAGGAAACCCCTCGTAATCGGGCAAGGGATATCCTTAACAATACGAAGCTCTACATTTTGCTTCACTTTATATTGCCGCTTAGCAGCATGGAGCAAGTCCAACATCTCTCCGGCGGCGGGCAAATAGGGCAAGGCCCGGCATTTCTTCCGAAAACTCAAGCTGCGAAGTATTTGATAGACATAAAAGATGACCATCCCCAAAATCCAGAAGGACAGCAGCACAGCAGAAAAGGGTAACTGAACGATAAACGCATCCGTTTCTTCATAATTGAAAAAATTCAATCCAGCCAACGGATCCGTTACCGCAATATCACTTGCCGTATCGGTGATCGTATAAGACAGCTCGTCCAAATTGAGCTCAAGACCGTAACGGTCAAGAGGGAATTGGAAATCAAGGGTGACACCGGAAATATTAAAACTATACGGGATCAGGACAGCAAGCATCAAAAGGATCCAAAAAAGATAAAAAGCCTGATAACCGCAAACCTTCTTCAAAAGCGGCTTGAGTAATATTACCAGCGCGACCAAAATTGCACAGCCGAGAGAACTGCCTAAAATAGTTTCAAACACTATTCTGCCTCCATTGCAATATGAACAATAAAACACCACATAAAGTGGGTTCAATATGATTTTAACGAAGGACGATATGATTGTCAATGGAAAAACAGGTAAAATCCTTCGTTTTTTCCTATTTTCCCTCTTGATCTATAAAATTTCGCCATGGGCGGAAAGGCCGCTTCCCAAGACAGGGGTCATAAAAGAAATGAAAAAGCCCCGTGCTTTTGCTCCGCCCTAAGAGAAATTGAACGGCAAGCAATAACCCCTAATCTCTATGAGGAAAAGTAAAACTACTCACTAGGGAGCTATTGATGAGGAACGAATATTGATCATCGATGAAATCTCTTCCGTTAGTAAAGGATTGTTATCCTTTAATCACGGAGTTGCACATTCCATCTTGAAGATGGTACGCAAACACATCGCCACCATAACCTAGGCTGGATTTTATCGACAGGCCATAGCAAAAGAAATACTATAATTCTGGGTGATTAAACCCACTTGCCATAAGCTTATGTAGTAGTATATTAAAGTTGTAACACTCACTTAATAGGTTACAATATTCATTGAAAAGAGTAACACAATGACACAATTTTCAGATGCTACACGCAAAAAAATCGTAAAGCAGCATATCCAAGAAGGAAGAACTCTTTTACCAAGTCTTGCTGCAGAATACTTGGCGTATCCAAAGCCTCAATTCCAATTGGGTACGTGCATACCGTGAAAATGCCAAACAGATGATGATTACCCAAATCCCAATTAGAATTAATGGAAGAAGTTCGTAAGCTTCGCCGAGAAGAGCTGAACTTGAAAAAGGAGAACGACTTCTTAAAAAAAGCAGCGGCATTCTTTGCGAAGGAAATCGATTAGAGGCATATCGATTCATTGACGTCCAAGATGTCTATGGGCTGAGATGGCTTCTTGGCATATGAATATTCTTCCGAACGCTTATTGTATCTGAAGGCAGCCAAGGAAAAATACCGTCAGGAGAAAAGAAAACATGTGATAAGATTCGTGAAATCTATCATAATTATGGAGAAACATAGGTCATCGGTTTATGAGGTCTTCGCCAAAGGAACTTATTTTCTGCTCTCGAAGACTACGATTCACAAATATATGAATCGGGAAATGCACCTTTATTTCATTTCTCGTCGTAGAAAGCCGAACTATAAAAAAGGAACTCCCAATAAGCTTTTTCCTAATCTTCTGAATCAAATTTCGTCGTCAATGAGCCAAATGCGGCGTGGTGCACAGACTTTACATATCTTTATCTTACAAACGGAAATGTCCGCTACAACTGTACAGTCATGGACCTTTATGACGAAGCGTTGTTGCGAGTGAAAATGTTAAATTCATAACCAGCGACCTTGCAATGAGAACGCTTGAAGAAGTAAGGCTATCCATGCTCAGCACTGCGATGCTCCGCAACTGATCCTTCACTCAGATCAGGGTGTCCGAATTCACATCCAGTGATTTCTGGCTTGTGAGATGCGGGGAATTACGCAAAGTATGAGTCGTGCCGCAACCCCGCCTTGATAATGCTCCGATGGAACGTTATTACAATACTTTGAAAGCTGAGCTGATTTATCGGTACAACTTTCGGACGGATAGAGATCTTGATGATGCAGTTAATCAGTTTGCGTACAGTTGGTACAATCAGATCCGCCCGCATTCATACAACGGATATTTAACACCGTACGAAGAATGGCGCTTGGGTAATTTAGGCAGTGGTGTTACAAAAATGCTTGACCACAGCATTATGACCAAAACCAACAGTATACAGAAATCGGCCAATAGATTCTTTTCCGATCAATTTAATTGAAAATTTCATTTTTTCCCTGCCAGATTTGGCGGCGAAAGCCAAGAAAAGCATGACCGTCAAACCGTGTATTGACATAAACCCAATAGACAATATCGACGAAAAATCCAATCTATCTCCAGATTTATGACCATTGAATCGAGAAATTATAGGGAAGAAAAATTGAGGGAATAGAAACAGTATTGCTGTACAAAAGTAAAACCTGTGCATTCACTTCACAACTGATCAACACCCTTCTTTTTCATGAGAATACTAAACATTTGGCACTCTCACAAAAAACGTTCGGTTTTTATTTACCTCACAGTCAAAATTTGGTCGCACTCTTAAAAGAAAAAACGACAACATTTACTAAAACAGTATACTCAATCAGCTAACATCATGCGTCAAATCTATTGCACCTGTTTAAATATGAATGCTACAAACAACACCATATGCATTGGGTTTTAACAATGCGATATTTTTTGTTCGCACCCTCACTTTCCGTTTTAGCTTATTCCCTATTCTTGAAAATCTTCGGATGACCGCATATACTATATGTATTATCATACAGATCATGAGACATGAAAAATGGTTTTGCTACGAAAATATTGCACGGGGGAAGAGGAGCATCGATATGAAACGAATATGGATCTCACTCTGTATCGCGCAAAAGTTAGCGGCGTTGATCGTTTTATGTCTCCATTTTAGCTCGACCGACCCCGAAAGCGGAAAAATTATCCTGGTCGGGGCGTTCGACCCTATGGCAGACCTCCTCGAGCCTTATGCAGGGAACAATGTTGAGCGCCTGAACCCTTATCAGCTTGGGCAGCAACTTGCCGGACTGAATGGCATGGCTTTTTGTTTTTCCTGTTTTGGGCTAACCTTATCAAAACAATCTTCACACAACGCCAATATGTACCGCTGTACACCGCAACGATCGTCATAGCCCGTAAACCGGAACGTGAACCCGCCGCTTCCATCAAAGGCTGGCATACATTAGCGAAAGTGAGGCCGTCGTACTTATTCCCCATCATGCTGCTGAGGGAGGACGGTTGACCGCCATTATGGCGCAGGGCTTGGGAGCAACGGAAGGCGACCTTACTGCCGACAATTGAGGCATGGGCTGTCTTCAATCGGAAGGCCGCCTCAACAATCAGGACGTCTGCAATCTCTTGGTTATCACTATGTATCCCCCGACCAACTGGCAAGAGCATGATGCGGTCGTCCTCTGGGATTATCAAGCCGCAATGCTGAACCGGATTTCCCAAGATTGGGACATCATCATCCCGGAAGAAGGCGTTTTTTCGATTGATTGCGGCTTCGTCTATAGCGAAGCCTCGGAAATGCAGGATGATATTCTGTTGGCAAAAGACTTTTTACTGTCTGACCAAGGCAAAAGGGCTCTTACAAATGCAGGTTTTTCAGCCCTGACCGGTGAAACGGATTTATCTGCCTGGGACGGGGCGAAGCTAACCTATAACCCCGACTTTCGCCGCGCGGTCCTGGCGGTAAAACTCTATGGCCCCGCCTCGGTACAGGAACGCCTACTGCTACAGAGCATGACCATATTGTTATTCTGCATCGCGGCACAGCGAATTCTTCGGCGCGTACCACAAGGGCTGTATCGCGTTACAAGCCTTTATTGTCTGTTGTTTGTACTATTATGGATGCTCATAGGTATTATAAAAACCCTGTCGCTTCATCCTGACTTGACCCGGTACTTATGGTTTGCGACCTATATACCCCGCCATATCCTGCCGGTTTGCTGGTTTTATATGTGCTATGTAAACCGATATAACCGTCTCCCATTAAAAAAATGGCGTATGGCACTCATTGCGATTGCCATCGTCTTAACGGCATTCGTCTTTACCAACGATTTTCACCGCCTCGTCTTTATTTACACCACTGCCAACCCCGTATTATGGGCAAATCAATATAGCAACGGATGGGGTTATTATCTGTCTTTGTTATGGAGCTTTTCCCTTATCATCGCCGGGTCGACCCTGCTCGTCCAGAAAAACAGAACCCGTCGGCAAAAAAGACAGATGCTGTATACAGGTATCCTTTTCAGCGCCTTATTGGTTTATCAGGCATTCTATATTTTGGGGGTTCGGTATATTCTCGATCTCGATGTCCCCACCACAGTTGCAATTCTCATTCTGGTGTTTATTCTGGCTGTTCAGCATGAGCGTTTCATGGGATCATCATTGCTGGAACTGCCTATCTTCCATAATTCACCTTATGGGATTGCCATTTATGACGGCACAGGACGGACCGTATACAGCAATGCCGTCATGAAATTATTCCAAGACAAGCAAGAGGATCTCCCCCAACCCGGGCAGGAACTTTATGAATCTGCGGAAGTTCTTTCCGGAGAACGAACATTCAAGCCGCATGTATATGTAACGGATACGAGCCGGGCGTTGATCCTTGAGGATATTACCGGCTTGAAACGGCTGGAAATGTCGTTAAAGGAAACACATCAGAAGTTAAAAGCCGTGCAAGAGCTCCTTGTGCGGCAGGCAGAAGAAACCCGCAATTTAACCGACAAGTTGGAGCAGGAACGATATTCTCTGCAAATGGATCAACTGTTCAAAGAAAAGCTGGACGAGGTGCGTCGGCAACTGCGCTTGATTTCAGAAGCTGCCAGGGAGAAACAAAATGATGCGCACCTGCGCCGTGTCCGTTTGTTGATTTCTATCTGCCAGCAGCGCCTGCGCTTTATTATCCGAAGTTTGGAAGCGCATCCCCTTCTTCCCGCGGTATTGATTGAAAACTATGCCGCGGGGGTAATCAAAGATGGGCAGCGTATCGGTATGGATGGCGTGATTACAGCGGATTCCCACGGCTTCTGTCCCTCAGTCATCGCTGCGTCCATATTGGAAGCTATTGATGACATCTGCTTATATGCTTTTGATTTGCCCGGTGCATCGCTTATCTGCCGCCTGGACGCAAACGGCGCCGGCCTGACATTGAACGCTTTACTTTCATGGGAGGACAGCATTCATGCTGTTCACGGCGTTATGCTGCCGGAAAACCTCGTCCAAAGCATAACCAAGCTGGGCGGCCAAGTTTTTCAAGACACGGAAGAGGACGGTCTGCTGACTCGTCTGCATTTTTCCTTCCAGGAGGTGCGGGAATGATTTGGTATGAGACGCTGCCTATTGTTGGAATAATGATGTTCGTTGTCCTTTTGCTGACGACTGCTTCCCAGACAATTATTGCCCTTGAAGCAGGGGTATGCCTTCGGGATAAACGCTCCCTTCTCTTGATCCGTATGTTGTACGGGGTTTTGGCCGTACTATCTGCCGTGTTGGCTTTGGAAGCGATCATGGCGATCGCATCCATTGAGGGTGGCATTTATCTTTCCATACCGACCTTCCCCCGCTACGTATCAATACTGCCCTTATTGCTTTATTTCTACACAATCAGTCATCCGGTAGAGCTTCCCGCTCAACTGCGGCCATCGGCTCTCAACTTCTTTATTCCGTTGCTTTGTCTGCCGCCAATCGACTGGTTGCCTACGCCGTTGCCTGTTGTTTTTGCCGTTTTTGCCACAATGTGGTTTTTGCTTGACGCAGCCCGGATGCTCTTACTCTATCCGGACCTATAGCCGTAATGAAGTCACCCGCAGCATCTTGGCCTATATCATACGCAGCATAGATCACGGCATATGCCGCTCGCCAACCGACGGGGATGGATTCTGGAAACCAATCCGGCTTTCAATCGCCTGTGCGAGAGTATCGGCATCAACAAGACCGACCGCATCAATGAAATTGACAGTTCCCTAAAGGCCCTGCACGACGCGGGACGATTGAGCATAAACGATCTAGAAAACGGCAAATCTATCCGAACAGATCATGCCGTCTTGTTTCTGCAACAGAACAGTTTCAAGGCAGGAAGAGAGCTATTTACACAAATTTCCCTTTCCGACGTAACGAAAATAGCCCGGGCCGCATCGAAACTGGAGCAGGAAAACGAAAGACTGAACCGGAACAATAACGTACTGCAAACTGTAATATCCGATATCGAACTTGAAGAAGCCGTACGCGAACGCGAGCGCCTTTGCCGCGCCGCGCACGATCTTTGGTCACAGCGCCTGGCCGTGGCAGGATTGTCAATTGATCTTCTGCTTGATAAAAATAGCCGGTATTCCCATGCCGACACATTAGAGGAAATCACGAAAGCCCTCCGGGAACCTCTGATGTCCGAGCGTGTGCAACCACTATGCGATTTGCCCCAAGTCTTAGACGGACTTACCGATATGTATCAACGGCTTGGCGTGAACATCCAGATCAGCGGAGAGGCAGAGTTTAGCGAACAAGCAAAAGAGGCTCTTTGCGCCGTTTTTCGGGAGGCCTTGGCAAACGCCGTACGCCATGCCTATGCCCGGCATATAACGATATGTTTTTACGAGGATTCTGCAACAGCCGGCGTAATCATCCAAAACACTTGTCTGGACGATAAGCCGGATACCGTGGAAGGGCGAGGCTTGCATGATATGAAAACCCGCGTTCATCACGCTGGCGGATTGATTCAATATAAAAAGAGTACTTCCTTTGAATTAAAGGTTATCTTTCCGAAAGGCTTGGGTAAACAAGAGGAGGCGTTAATAAAATGAAAGTTATTTTGATTGAAGATCAGACTTTGCTTAGCAGCACGCTGGCCAAGGCGCTGGAGCAGAGCCCGGATATTGAGATTGCCGGAATGTCGGATAAAGCCACCGAGGCGATGCAGCTTTGCCGGAAATATGATCCGGATGTCGTCATTATGGATGTTTTCACCAAAGAGGGAAACGGTATCGAATGCACGGCCCGGCTAAAGCGAGCTTTTCCCCATATTAAAGTACTGATTATGACTGGCGTAGAGGATGACCGTTTGGTGCAGGCGGACGAAGCCGGGGCGGACTTGTTTGTATGGAAGAACCTATCCCTGGACAAGATTGGTGGATTTCTCAATATACGGCATAATATGCGCGTTTTCCGAGCGTGCATGCCAGCGGATCCTCTTAAAACGTAAAATTCTCCGATGTGGATATCGGCATCCCTGCGCCTGCTTGCCCAAGGGAAATCCTCCCGAGAAATTGCCGCCGATCTTTTTTTAGGATATGGAACCGTGCGTCTCTACATCTCCCGTATGTATGCAGCGACCGGCTTTAAAAGCCGCGCTCAACTGGTGGCCTATGCGCTGCGCTGCAGGTTAATCGAGCCTGTTTTGGTTTAGGCAATCAGCGTTACAAGCACCGTTCGCTGCGGGTTTAACCGCCGCGGACGGTTTTTTATTGCCCTTAAAAAACACCATTTAACAATTGTTATATACAACTGTTATCAAATGCGCATTACAGCAGGCGGCAAATTTTGGTAAATTTATCTTATCAATAGTATTAGAGGAGTTTTTATGGACGCACCGGGCAAAGGGTTGTAAAAGTTGTCAGTATCTTTTCATCATCGCAGGCGCTTTCGCAGTGATAACATCTCTTGTCGGGACAGCAGGTTTCGTTTTTCACCACCCATCTGGGAAATCAATCCGGCACAACAATGACATTTTCCTTGGCGCTCTCCGTACTCATAGGCATCCTCGAGATCGTTTTCGGGAGCCTCGGAATCAAGCGGTGCTCAATCCCCGCGCAAGGACAGTTTTTCATTATTTCCGGCATCGTCCTATGCGCCATTCAGCTTTTGAGTATGATATCCTATTCCATCAGCTTCGGATTCCTCCAGGTTTTTGGACTGCTTGGCTTAGTGCTTCAGTGCTCTATATCGTTGGGGGAACAAAAAACAAAAAAGCCATGGCGTCATAAAAACGCGCCCAAAAAGGAAGGAGCAAAATGAAAAAATATCTTATTCTCACTGTTATCTCTGTATTATTGCTCTTCACGTTTTCAGGCTGCGCGGGCAAGCGCCGGATGAAGAGTCTTCCTCTGCAAATCCAGTAAAGGGGAGCGAACTTTTATGAATCCGACAGATTCACGATCACTGTAGCAGAAGGATGGGAAGCCATGGATGTTGACGGCGGCGTACAAATCTACAAGATGAGCGGCGAAGCCGTGAATTTATTTCAGAGGCAGCAACATGTCGGACACCGAGCCGCAAGTACAGACAGAAAGTCAGGCCGATCAATATGACGGCACAGAACCAGCGGAAGTCGAAAGATGGGAGTAAAACCTGATGCAGACTACACATACACCGCAATGGACCTGAACGCTTAAATATTTGCGCATCGAGGACGGCCAATTGGTATCCGTTGCGGCGGCTGCCCCGGACATTGAAGGCGGATGCAGATATCCTTGGGATGCTGGACTCCATCACCTTCAAATAATTGAGCATGTTCATCTGTGTTTTTCACTAAACCGATTCATCTTGCCGTTATCATCTTGCTCGCTGTTTTTCTGCTCGCAGGATGTGGCAGCCCTGCCGCACCCGTGTCGCCTCCCGAGACTGTGACGCCTGCCGTCACCCCGGCGGAAACCGGCGAACACACCGAAAAGAGCCTCGCTCTCCGGACGCTCTTCCGCCGGGCACACGACCGTTGCCGCACTCAACGAATTCGCTACCGAGCTGTTCTTAGAGTATGTCAAAGCCAACATCTTCATCACCGTATTCTCGAAGAAGACCTCACAAACGCACGCAAGGCATTGCCGCTCATCATTGAAGCAACTACAAAAGCCATTGCACTCGAGGATGGCATCGCAGAATTTTATTACCCTCGCGGCAAATCTTATGCGTATACTTATTCACGATACGAAAGCTGGCTGGACATAGAAGGAAAGGGCCTCGCCGACTTACGAAAGGCCCTGGATATGGGGCTCGGCGAGGATATGGTCAAACCGGAGACAATAGCTGATCTCAAAATAACGGAGCTGTAACAAGACGAATTTTTGCGGCCTAAAGAAGGCGGCTACAGGCGCTGACCAATATCGGCTGGGGCGGGGCTGCGCATGCCAAAACCATGCGCCCTTGCCTATGCCATAGATGCAAGGAAAAGAAAGGAGGCGTCAAAGGTGTCGGATTTGACGGTATCCATCATCGTAATCGCCTGCACAGGCCTTGTAGTTGGCCTGGTATTTTTACTGGCGAAGAAAACAGCGACAAAGCAACATGTGAACAGGCCTTGGAAGCGTACTGCCAAGACAAAATTTATTCCTATAATTCTGTCAGAGAACCACATGGCGTAGAACGGAGCGTACAGGAACGTTTAAGCTGATCAGCAGCATGGTCGCGCACTATCTGAACGGAACCTGCTTCGAGCGAATGGGAAAAATCCACGCAGATCACAGTACATGGCGCGCAGGATGCGCCTTGCTGTCTTGGGCAGTGTTCCCTGCCTTGCCGGCAACTGGGATATCCTGCCCGAATGGACTAAACAAGCTGTAGCCGATAAAATTATGAGCAAAGCGGCATCCAAATCAACCCGGAGAGTGCGCAGTATGTCCCTACCAACGGTAAATCAGCTTTCTCCTGTTTGAACAAACACCCGGCACCGGCGTAACGCTATGCAGAAGCTTCGTCCGCTGGATGATTGGCCCACCCAATTCAATCTGTTGATCCATAGCAGCCCGGGAGAAATCCGCATTCAGGTTAGAGATTGTTTCATTCAGGATGTCGCGTTACTGGATAAATTAATACAGCTTGCGCAACTGTAGGAGGTATGTGATAAGGCGTATTGATTAAGGATCAAAATCATCACCAAAAATGAATTGGAAGACATCATCGGTCAGCTCCGGATAATGAAATCGTTTTTTGCTGAGTCCTATACTGCTAACAGCGCTTGTGTGATAGCTGTTGCCTTACCTGCTCCCCGAATTTGTGATCATTGACACCTTGGCAAACGATGCGGATACTCCGGGAATTGTGGCGCGCATCAAACAAGATTTCCCTGCTATCAAAGTATTTGTGCTGACAGGCGGCAAAGATGATCCTTTAGCGTTTAAGGTTAAAGCAGCAGGTGCCGACCTTGTCGCCAGAAGAACGATATCTTTGAACGAATGGCGGCAACTGATCCGCTACGCGCAAAAGCATTACCGTGTTTATTCGAATCCTTAATTTCAGCCATAGAACAGTTCATATATGAGTGGAAATAAAAAAGCGCAGTAACAAAAGCGTTGAGGCGAGTTTTTCCGCTCTCAACGCTTAATCGCTACATTGATTCGCATTTTGATGCTCGCATCTGCATGGGCTCGGACATTGTTTGTTGCCAACCCTGGCGGCAGCATGTTTCCTAAGCTTTCAGCTTACCGCTGGCAACAGCTTTTGATCTGCTTTACCACAAACAATGAACTTAGAGTCGCGTCCTCTGTTTCTTCCTCTCTCCGACTCTTCTCTCGACTCTTCTCTCAGTTTCCTCTACGATCTCTTTTTCAATACGGTTTCTACAAAAGATGCGCCGGATGAAGGCCGGCAGCCGAATATAATAAATCTTCATACACTCACCCGTATCGTCTTATAATACAGGATATACGGAGCGCTCTATTGCCCGTTTTTTAGAGGATTTTTCCCGCATTAAATCTTTTTTAGCGATATAATCGGAGATCTGATCGATCTCCGCACGGTACATTTTATCGACAGGTATTTTGTGATCCACGAAAAAAGCACTTCCATACCGCTTTTCACAAATGCGCCGATCCAAAACACAGACGATCCCCCGATCGCTTTCCTGGCGCAAAAGACGGCCAAATCCCTGCTTAAAGCGGAGAACCGCCTGAGGTAAACTATAGCCGTAAAAGGGATTTTTCCGCTCTTCCTCCATTTTTTCCATTTTGGCAGCCATCACCGGCATATCCGGGGGCCAAAAAGGCAGTTTGGCAATAATGAGCAGACTGAGATTTTCTCCGGCAATGTCCACGCCCTCCCAGAAGCTGTTGGCCCCCAAGATCAAGGTACGGGGCTCTTCCCGAATCGCTTTCAACAGGGTACTGCGGTTCCCGGAAATCTCATGAGCTAAAACCTGAATTCCTGCCGCCGTCAATTCGTCCCGAATGCGATGATAAACTTCCTTCAACTGAAAATGGGAAGTAAACAGAACCAGCGCCCGGCCTTGGCTGGCGCGCACCAGCGCGCTGATCGCCTTGCTGATCGCCTCCACATAAAGGATCTCACTGTCATATCCCGCCAGGGGCAAATCGGTTGCGGCGATTAACGCTAAGTTCTTCCGATAATCAAAGGGCGAGGATAAAAGCAAGGTACGCGTCTCTTTCTCCACCAGGTCGAGACCGCAACTCTCCATATAATAGGCAAAATCATTCTTCACGCTTAAAGTAGCGGAAACAAAAACAATACTCTCTTTCTCCTGAAAGAGTTTTTCCGCCAAGATCTGATTGACCTCTAAAGGAGCCAAGCGGATCTGGGGGTAAAAATTCTGTTCCCCACCCATTTCCAACCAGGCCACCATATTTTCATCTTCGGCATAGAGGAAAAGGGAAATCGCCATGGCGATCTCGCTTAATTTCGTTAGGATCACGAACAAAGTGAGATCTTCCTTCGTGTTTTCCTCCTCGGATTGGATCTCATCGAGATAAAGCTTGATCCGTTTCATCCCCGCTTCCAGGCCATTGACCCAAAGAGAGAAATTCTCCGCCAACACTTTGATATTTTCCCAATCCCGGCGCAAACGCGCCTTTTTATCCAAACGCAATGTCCTGGCATAACCATTGGTTTGCTTGATATAACCGGCAGCATAGGATTGCAAGCCCTGGAAAAGCTCGTCCCCTTTACGGCTGTTTTCATCCATTTCATCAAGAAGCTGCTTCGCCTTTTCCACCAAAAACTGCTGCTTTTCATAGCATTTCTCATTTTGGAAAAGCAGGGGCAGGCTCATGTCTTTCACCTGTTTCGTGAGGAAACGGCGGCATTCCCCATAGTACGCACAACATCATAATACGCAAGTAAATATCCGAGATGGTCTTCCGCCACCCGCTCCAACTGATGGGCCTCGTCGATCACAAGATAAGCCGATTCCGGCAAAATCCCACGGCGCATCACCGCGTCCGTCAGCAAAAGGGAATGGTTGATGATGATAATATGGGCCTCTTCCGCTTTTTTGCGCAAGCGGGTGACAAAACAGTATGTACGATAATAGGGACAGTGGAAAGAAAGGCAGCTTTCACTTTCAGCGGAAAAATTCGCCCAATCCTTGCGCTCATACATAGAAAGGTTCAAGCCGTCAACATCGCCGTCCTTCGTTTTCACCGCCCAAGGCAAGAGACGGCTCATGAGGAAGCGGCTATTTTCCGCATTCCCGGTTTCCCAGGCTTCCTTCCATTTTCGATAACAAAGGTAATGGTTCCGCCCTTTCAATAACAAACTCTTCAGCTCCCCTTGGAAAAGCGGGTTAATCGCAGGCAAATCCTTGTCGATGATCTGATCCTGCAAATGAAGGGTATGGGTGCTGATTACCACCCGTTTCCCTCCTTGATAACTCATCATTGCCGCCGGGAGCAGATACGCAATCGTCTTCCCGGTCCCCGTCCCCGCTTCCGCCAATAGAAATTCCCCGTCATTAAAGGCCTTCGCTGTCTCGACGGCCATTTCCACCTGGGCTTCTCTGGGCGTTAGATCGGGGATGAAGCGTTTTAGCCCATCCTCTTTCGTCAACAGATAGCGCAGCCTTTCCGTATCAATACGATATTTCTTGGGAGGTTCTTTTTTCTCTGCCTGCTCTTTGGCGCTATCGGGTGGCGGCGGCAAAAACGCCGCTTTCACCCCCGGATCGGCAAAACGGCGAAAATAAGCCCCATATACCGGGGTTTGCTTCTCAAATAGTTGGACCAGGGCCGCGATCGTTTCAGGATCAAAAGCAGCAAACGTCTCTTCCAACCGCTCAAACAGGAGCGTCGTAACCCGCACATCCCCCATGGCACGGTGGGGATCGGTGTTCTTCAGATCCAAAGAAGCGGCCAAATTCACCAGCGAATAACTGGGCAAATCGGGGAAAGCGATCTTGGACAATACGATCGTATCCAGCCATTGATCCGGTTCCACCCCGATATGGGATCGTAAAAATGCCCCGTCAAAAGGGGCATTATGCGCGATCAAAACGCTATCCGTGATAAAATCGGAGAATTCTCCGCTGACATCTTCGATCTTTGGCTGACCGCACAGCATCCCGTCATCAATCCCGGTGATCTCTTTTATATATGAAGGAAGAGAGAACCCGGGATCAATCAAACAATGAAATTCCCGGTTCTCCCCTGTTTCCATTCGGCGCAATGCACCGATCTCAATGATCTTATCTTTTTTCGGGTTCAACCCCGTCGTTTCCAAATCGATAATCGTCCAATTCATAGCGCCGCTCCATTATCCGTCATACCCTTATTGTAAGGGAACGGGGGTTCGGTGTCAATCCGAGCCATGGCCCTTTCCCTCCTGGGAAAAGGGGCCGTCACCATCGATGCGGACCCCGTTTTGCTGGGGCTCCGACAAGGTCTCCGGCAAAACCATTGTGATGCGGGTACCGAAATCTTTCCGACTCAGCACCTCCATATGCCCGCCGTGACGGTCGACAATCCACTTGGCGATGGAAAGCCCCAAGCCCGTTCCCCTGTCTTTCTGGCCCTGCTTTCATCGGAACGGTAGAAGCGGTCAAAAATATAGGGGAGATCATCAGGATAATCCCGATGCCATTATCCTGAACGGCAAGAAAAAGGTCATTATTCTTGCGGCCGGTAAAGATCTTGATGCGTTCATTGGCCGGCGTATATTTAATGCTATTGTCCACCAAGATACGCATAGCCTGCTTGATCATTTGGAGGTCACCGTAGACCATCAATTTCCCTTCTAATTGGCAATGGAGCAAATGGGCGCTGTCGATCATGCGGCTCTCCCGCACCACTTCTTCCGCCAATTCGTTTAAATCGAACCATTCCGGATGGAGGATCATCGCCTCATTGTCACCACGGGCAAGGAAGAGCAGCTGTTCCACCATGTCCTTCATATGGGCGGCTTCCCCTTTGATGGCATCGATACTTTCCTGCAAGGTCTTTTCATCATTTTTGCCCCAGCGATCCAATAGATTGGCATAGCCTTGGATCACGGAAATCGGCGTCCGTAATTCATGGGAAGCGTCGGAGACGAAACGCACCTGGGAGCGATAGGCCTCATTGATCCGATCCAACATATTGTTAATGGCCATGGCAAGGCCCTTTAGTTCCGTCTGCGCACCATTGACGGAAAGCCGGGTATCCAGCTCCGAAGCATCAATGCGGTTGATCCGCCCGGCCAGTTGATTCAATTCCGCTAAGGAAGCAGCTTCATTGATATTCATCGCCGCCCGTTCCATCTCGGCAATGGGCTTCAAACTCCGGCGAATGATCTTTGCTCTGGACCCGATGCTGAAAATCAAGATCAACACTTCCAATGCTAAAAAACCATAAAACAAATAGAGGAACTTATACCAATCATTCCCCAGGCGATAAGTAATCCGATAGGGTGTTCCCTCATAGGAAAAATCGATGGTATACAAACTGTTGGCCGCCGTCCCTAAAGTAAAATAGAGGGCGACTTGCTGGTTGCCGATAATGGTTGCCTCCCCATCGGGGGTGTACTCAAAATCCGGCAGCCAAAGGACGGAAGTGTTTTGCGGCAACGGATCTTGCTCCAAACGGTAGCGCCCGAAAAAATCCAAGGGATTTTCCCAAACGGCGTCGGCGATGACCTGCTCTTCAATAATAATGCGGCTATCCTGATTAGCGCCGGCCAAGTTCACCAAAAGGAAAACCGCAACAAATAAGATATCAATAAAAATGAAAAGGCCAAATAAACGCCATAAAAAGCGCCCGTTTAGCCTTACCGCCAAAGATCGACTATTCTTTTCCTGGATCTTTTTCTTATCACTCATCTTTGATCACATATCCCACGCCCCGAACCGTGCTGATAATCTTGATGCCGAAGGGTTCCTCTATTTTACTCCGCAAATAACGAATATAGACGTCCACGCTATTGGTATCCCCGTAGTAATCAAAACCCCAAACATGTTCCAACAGGGTATCTCTCGACAAAACGATGCCTTTGTTTTCCAACAGATAGCGCAGTAAATCAAATTCCCGTTTGGTCAATTCGACAACTTCGCCCTTTACTTCCACTTCCCGGCTGTCGCTATCCAACATAAGGGCCCCGACGCAATGCTTGTGGCTCACGACCCTGGTACTGCTTCCTTTCCGCAGCACATTCCGAATCCGGGCAAGCAGTTCCTCGATGGCAAAGGGCTTCGTCACATAATCATCGGCGCCGCCGTCCAAACCGGAAACCTTGTCCACCACCGTATCTCTGGCCGTTAACATGATAATGGGCGTATCGGAAAATTGCCGTATCCTACGCAAAACCTCCATCCCATTTAACCCGGGCAACATAATATCTAAAAGGATGAGGTCGTAGGGACGAGTTTTTGCCATCTCCAACCCGTCCCTGCCGTTTAAAGCTTTTTCAACTTCATAGCCCTCAAAGGCCAATTCCAATTCAACAAAGCGGGCGATCTTTTCTTCATCTTCCACTATGAGAATTTTCTTTTTCATCTTTTCTCCCGTTTACTCTTGATTATTTTTCCCCGGATTTTCATTGTTGTTTTGGAAACCACTTTTTACCTCTTCCGCCATTTTCGTCACGGAATCCATACATTGATTGGCCGGCGTCTTCTCGATATCCTTCCCGACAAAGACATAACGGCATTTGAGGAACAGACCGACGATCGCCAAGGGGATCGTGAACCAAAAGGCAAAGAGCAACAAAAGCACAAGTATGGTGATGGGGATTTGGATCAAAGTTTCGTCATGCCTCCGCACTTCCAGGTAATTCTTGTTCCCCATATTAAAGATCCGGTTGAACCCTTTGAGAATCTTGCCGAAAAAGCGGGAAGCTCGCACGCCGTCGTCATCGGTATAGGTTTTGTATTCCTGCTGTTTTTTTGCCTTTTCCTTTTGCTGTTTATTGGAACTATAAAAGCCGCCGCCGGGGGGTGCGACCATTTTGCCCCGCTGTTCCAAGGAGACTAAAGCTTCCAGCATATCGCCGCCGGATTCTTCCAAAGCGCATCTTGCCTCTTCATACGAGACATGCGTTCTCTCCATCAGTTTTTCCACTTGTTCTAAGGTTACCATAAAATTGACCTCCCTCAATGTTTTCTTGATGCTCTTATGATAACCATCATTTCTTCAAAAATCGTATGCAAAAGATTAAAGGATGATTAGAGGCTTTTTAAAAATTATATCGTATTCCCGGCAAAATGCCAATCCTAATTGACATTAAAAATTTTGAATGCTAATATTATATCTGTTATGAAACGAGCAATTTTGATTACCGATACAAGATACCGCATGACGGTAGCAGCCATTCGAGAACTGGCAAAAGCCGGTTATACGGTCTATGGTCTGGAATATGAAAATACGCCGCCAGCGGCCCGCTTAGGAAATTTTTCCAAATACGCGGCGCCGCCGCTTCCCTTTACCACCGATGCACTTTTGGCCAACGGGAAGGAATTGATCACCGGCTATTTTAAAGAAAAACCCGTGCTGATCCCCTTCGGCGCGTCAACTTTGGCTGCCATTGCACCGCGGCAGGCAGAATTTGCCGCGTTTTGCGATCTCGTCGTCGGTGATGCGGAAGTTTTAGCTTTACTGAATGATAAAAACCGCCTCCTCAAACTCGGGAAAGAAGTGGGGGTCCCCATCCCGTTCACCACGGATCTGTCGGAGCATGATTCGATCGCAGCCATGGCGGAAGCGATGCCCTTTCCCGCTGTCATCAAATACCGCTCAGGAGAAGCCTTGGGGTTAAAACCGGCGGAACGCTATGTCATCATTGGGGATCAAGTAGATTTCATGACCCAATACCAACAAATGCACGCAAAGCAAGCCTATCCCATCGCCCAAGAATATATCGCCGGAGACGGTTTAGGCGTTTCTTATATTTTAGACAAGGAGGGCGACGTCGTCGACTTTATCGCCCACCGGAGACTACGGGAATATCCCGCTTCCGGCGGCCCTTCCTGTTATTGCGAAACCATCTTTGATGAAAACCTGGTAGAAATGGGCGCAAGGCTCTTAAAAGCAGCCCACTGGAGCGGCGTTGCCATGGTGGAATTCAAAGGTAGCATCGAGCGCCCGGTCTTGATGGAAGTTAATCCCCGTTTCTGGGGCTCTTCCCCCTTGATCGCTGCGGCAGGCAGCCATTTTTATGAGAGCATCGTTAAAGCTTCCTGCGGGGAAAACCAAAAACTCTCTGCTCCTTACCGCCCCGATTATCAGGTTGGGAAGAAAATGCGCTATCTCCTTCAGGACATGGCGGCGTATCGTTCCTATCTGAAAAGAAACAACCATAAAGTCTCCTTCACCCTGGGGTATATCGGGAGCTTACTCAACCCGAAAACTAAAGACGGGCTTCTCTCCCTCGGCGATATGAAGCCCTTTCTCCAATATTTAAAAAATGCCGTGGGAGGGAAAGAATGATGCGCTGCGATTTTCACATCCATTCTTGTTATTCTCCCGACAGCAAACAGGGTTTGGCAGACATCGTGACTAAAGGGAAAGCGATGGGCCTCGATGTGATCGCCGTTTGCGACCACAATTCAGTCGAGAGCGTCACTGCCCTCAAAGCCATCGACACGAAGGGCATCTATTTCATACCCGGCGTGGAATATTCCACCGATATCGGCCACGTACTTGCGCTTTTTTGCCATAAAGACGCAAAAGATTGCGGTCTCAAAATGGAAAAAGGCAAATACAATCATGAAGAAATCATCTCCATGGCGAAGGAACAGGGAGGGGTTGCCATTTTGGCCCATCCCTTTATTTATAAGAAGGAGCCTACTGCGGCAGACCTCAAGAAGTTTTTCGCCATTGAGGGATATAATGCCCGGGCAGGATATAAAAAAAATTCCACCGCCAATCTCTTGGCCAAAGCAGCCGGGGAAAAGAACGATATCCCACTCATTGCCGGGAGCGACAGCCATCGCCCGATCGAAATCGGCAATGCCTATATCGAATACGATTGTCCCCCTCCCTATGACAAAGGAAAAATTTTGGACGCCATCAAAAAAGGCGGCAAGATCTATGGGTGCCCCACCGCCCCCGATATAATCGCAGTAAGCCAACTATATAAAGCCACGAAGGAAAAGAACATCAAAAGGATCGGCAAAAACCTCTTAAAGATTCCCTACGGTTTTTATATTCGTCTTTTCGCACCAAAAGATTTCAAACGATTTGGAGGATAAACGCACTATGTTTCTTTACAGCATCGCAAGAAAAGTAAACGGAAAAATCAAAGAACAACGCAAAATCCAGGCCGGCCGTTTGCTCAGCCCCGTACGACGAATTGAATTCGTCCATCCTCCATTGAACGGCCGTTTTTGCGCAATGACCTTCGATGACGGACCCATGGCTTTGCCACCGAACCCCGGCAACAGCGAAAAAGGCCTTACCGAAACGCTCTTAGATATCTTAGGAGAGTATAACGCTAAAGGCACCTTCGATGTGATCGGAGATACCAGCGAAAACTACCCCGATGAAGAAGGGAAAAAGGATGATTTTTCCTGGAGCGGCGTAGCTTATGACCATTATCCTTCTTTTGGGAAGGACAAATGTGGCGGCGCGATCTACCAGGGCAAAATCCTTGAAAAAATGATCGCGGAAGGACATGAAATTTCCAATCACGGCTACCGCCATGTACTTTTCGGCCCCATGGGCTTCAACTATTCCAAACGAAAATACTTTCAAAATATCAAAGAAGTGATCGCGGACTTACAGCGGCTTGACAATTTCCTCCAGAGTAAATACGGCTATCAGATGCGTTTGTCTCGCCCGCCCCACTATATTGATAAAACCAAAGACGGTTATTCCTCCTATGACGCCTATCAAACCCTCGGTTACCAATATCTTGCCGCCAGTTTTGACGGAGCAGGATGGTTGCCACGGTCCTCAGACTATGACGAATACATCGAAAAAACGATGGTCGCCCCGCTGCGCCAGGCACTGGAGGCAGACCCGGACGCTCTAAACGGGAAAATCATCTTTCAGAAAGACGGTTACAATATGTCATTGGAAACCCCGGTCGCCGATGCTTTGCCCCAGCAACTGAAAATCTTAAGCGATTACGGCTACCGCGTCATCCCCGCATCCAATCTTTTGGAACTTTCACCTTTTGAAGATGTGGCGGAAGATTCCGTTGCTTTCCCCCACATCCAAAAATGCTGAAAAAGGGCATACGATCGCCTATAAAAACAACAGTTTCCAAGGAGAACGGAGCATTACCTACGGAGAAATGCTGGTGATGCTCTGTCCGCCTGCCGTTTTCCGCGCTTTTGACGGCAACGGCAAAAATGATATCTATCAAGCCGCTTTCCATTATTTTGCCAACCGGGGAATGGATATCCTGCCGGGATGCAACCGCAATCAGTTAGAAAAGAATATGAGCGGGAAAGATTTGCTTACGATGGCCCTTTCCAACGGCATTGATGTAGATGAAGCCTTTTTCAGAGACAAAGAAGCCGTCGCCAGAGAATATGCCATCACCTTACTTTCCCAAATAGAAACGGATCAATTTTGATCGAAAGAATATTTCCGCTAAAAACAAGAGACTGCCAAGAAAGGGTTTAGAGCAAGGCGTAGAAAAACCGCAGGACGCGACGTGTACAGTGACGTACATGAGCGGTCTGCGGTTTTGCTGGAACACAGCTATAAGCACTTTATTGACAGTCTCAGCCGGTGCTTTCATAGCACCGGCTCCTTTATACTTGATGAATCTTATTCCTCTCATTTTTCTGTAGGGAACTGCAAACCAAAGGAACGGACCAAAATATCCGGGCGCAAAACACCGGCCCTAAAGGTATTGCCGCTTTTTTGATTACTTAGCCATATCACAGCAGGATTAAACTGATCGGGGCTTAAATTGAAAAAGTTATCGTGCCCCTCTTTGATTTCCATATAGGCTTTCCCGTATTCAGCCGAGGCATTGGATGGTACTTGTTTTACCACTTGAGCCAAAGTCTCATCCTCGTCAATCAGATTACAGAATACCGTTGCCCCGTAAGAAATTGCATCGTTCGTCCGCCCCAAACCGCTTAGGGTATCCTGGGCGATGGGAGAAATCGGGCAAATAGCGCCGCCGGATACGATTTTCCCCAGATCATAGCCGAGCCTTCTCAATTTAAACAAACCCGTCTCCAAAGCTCTGGCGGCAATTTGCACCGTCCCTGCCATAGAAGTCGTCGGAGCGACCAGGATATGAAGATCCTTGGTTACGCAGCCGCATTCTGCGCTGATGAAGCGGATCACTTCTGCGGAAGGCAACTTATGGCTTTCCAAACAGAGAATGGCAACCCCGGAGCGGTCTTCATACCCCAAAATCCGAAACAGACTCCCCCGGCAGACAATGGAACACGCCGGCCCGGAACCCATATAGACTTGGTTCTCGAACTTAATGGGCCAACCCGCATATTGTGAAGCCATACAAGCACGAACCGGATGATCCGTAAAAACTTCAACCGCCGGCAAACGCATCTCGGCAAGATCCATCCAACCGAGTTTGACCTCAGCCAAACCTCCGAGACAAATCCTTGAAAATAAAATCCCGGCTTCAAGGCCACCTTCAACCTGGACGCCGCAATCGATCACCGTTGCCCCACCTTCTTCGATCACCTCAATTTGCAACTGTTCCTTACGGGAGATCATTTCTTGAACCAAAGAAAATGCTTGGAGATTGGGGCTCAGTTCCGGTATTTGCATCAGCGGTAAACGCATAAACTCCCTCATTTCGTTTTTAATCTCTGCAAAAATCGCGTTTTGAAAAAATAGTGCCGTACAGCACTATTGCAATCGCAAGTTTCTCCGGTGCTTTGCGAGCGCATTTTCCGGAGCACTTAAAATCATTATAACAAATTTTTTTAGAAAGTAAACAAAAAATGGAGGTAGAAACCGCCTTCCATACCACTCTCTATCCGCATTTCGCTCAATAGCGCAAAAAACTCCCTACCAAGACCCCACAAAGCAATCTTATAATGCTTGTCCTCTGCGGCGTGCTTCGGCAATCGCTTCTTGATTCTCCCGAGCGGGATGTGTCTCGTCGTCAGCAGAGACGAAAAAGGCCTCCAATCTTGCCCCAATAAAATTGCATATCTCCGTAAATGTCTCCCGAACAATGCGATATCCCGCATCTTCCACCGGGCTATATCCGGTAACAACCAAATAAATGGTCTTCCCTTTAAGCCAGGTATAGGATGGCCCATATAAACGGTCGATCACCAGCTTCAATTGCGCGCTAACGCCCCACCAATAGAGAGGCGTCGCCATAAAAATACAGTCCGCCTCCGCAATCGCTTCCGCCACCGTCGAATAATCGTCTTTCTGGACACAGGTCCCTGCTTCATTGTTGAAACAGGAATTGCAGCCTTTGCAGGGCAAGATCTGCATCTTGGCAACATGGAACGATTTGATCTCGTGTTTTTCTTTTGCCTCGGCCAAAATCGTGTCCAAGAGGAAAGAGGAATTACTCTTCTTTCGAGGGCTGGAATACAAAGCAAGAATATTCATAATGAACGCTCCTTTTTATAAAATCACTGCTCCCACATAAAATCCCTTCTCATTTCCCTGTACTGCCCCGCAATAAAAAGATGGGGAGAATAAGACCCTTTTTTTCGTCTGCTTCCTACTCCTTATCATACAACGATTTCCCATTTTAGCCAAGAAAAAAACGGAGCTCGTTTCTAACGAAGCTCCGTATCGTTTTATCTCCATTCATTCAGCAATCTGGATCATATTACTTCCGAGTCAGAACTGCTTCCCCCACTTTCCAAGAGGAGGACATCTTCCGGTGCGACAGAAAGAAAACCAGGCTTTTCAGCCAAAGCTTGCTTACTAATTTTCCACCACAACTTATTGGTCATAACTTTACTTCCCGGCACCGTAAAGAGAATATTCCATTCAAAGGGATCCTCTGTTTGCTCAAAGATTTCGATCGGGATAACATTTTGCCCTTCTTTTCGCGCAGGAGAAAAATCATGCGCACAGATGCCGACATGGGTAATTTCCGAGGGAACCGCGGTAGCGGTCTCCAAGACGATCCCCCAATCGACCGCCTCTATCTTCTTTTCCTCGATCCGCAACGCCCGAGATATATTTCTGCAACCGGTAAGCCGCGCAATTTCCAATAAGCGGGGCTTCTTAAAAATGGCCTTGGTTTCACCGTGCTCTAATAGGCGCCCATGACCCATAACCAAGAGCTCCCGGCAAAAGCGATAAACCTCGTCCCGGCTATGGGTCACAAGGATCGCATCTTTGCCGTACTCCTGGAGCATTTCATTAAGCTGTACTTGCAGCTGCTCTTTCAAATAGGCATCCAAAGCGGAGAAAGGTTCATCAAGGAGCAATACCTCCGGCTCGCACACCAGCATCCGCGCCAAAGCGACCCTTTGCTGCTGCCCGCCGGAAAGCTGATCCGGATAACGCTCACCTAAACCCTCCAAATGGAAATGCTCCAACCAAGACTTAATCTTGGCCTGCTTTTCCCCTTTTCGCCCCGGCATGCCGCAAGCAATATTTTCCGCCACCGTCATTTTGGGAAACAGCGCATAGTTTTGGAACAAATAGCCTACTTTGCGCTGCTGCGGCGGTAAATTGATGCGTTTTTCGGAATCAAACAGCACCCGGCCATTCACCACGATCCGCCCTTCATCCGGCGTCTCTATCCCCGCTAAACATTTGAGCGTCATGCTCTTGCCACAACCGGAGGCGCCCAGGATACCAAGGCACCCACCCTCTGTAGTAAAAGCAGTATCAAGGTAAAAGCCTTTAAATCGTTTTTTGATCGATACTTCAAGGCTCATACTTTCTCCTTTTGTTGATACGCCCTTCTTGCGCAGTAAAATAGTTCATCGCTACCACCACAAGGAAGGAAATCAACATGATAATAATAACATAATCATAGGCAGCTTCCATGTCCCCTGCCGCCACCGCAGAATAGATGGCCAAAGGCAGGGTACGGGTCTTCCCAATAATATTCCCCGCAATCATCGCCGTGGCGCCGAACTCGCCTAATCCACGGGCGAAGGCAAGCACCCCACCGGTAGCAACGCCGGGCATCGCCAATGGCATCATAACCTGCCAAAAGATCCTTCTTTCCGACATCCCGAGGGTTCGCGCCGCATAGACCATATTTTCATCAACTTGTTCAAAAGCGCCCCGTGCCGAACGGTACATCATCGGAAAAGAGATCACGACTGCCGCAAGAACTGTGGCCACCCAAGAAAATGCGATCTTGACGCCAAAATAATCGAGAAAGAATTCGCCAATGGGATGATTGACGCCGAAAATATACAGGAGGAAAAACCCTGCCACCGTCGGTGGTAACACCAAGGGCAAAGTGAGGATCCCATCGAGTATCATTTTCCAGCGCGCACTTCGCATCCGTACAATCAACCGCGCACAAAGCACCCCGAGAAAGAAGGTGACCAAAATCGAGGCGGAGGCCGTCTTCATCGAAATGAGGATCGGGGAAAAATCCATGAAGCTTACCTGCCTTTTTAGATATTCGGCGTAAACCCGTAACTTTCAAATACAGCCAAAGCCGCTTCCGAAGAAAGGAAGTCAATAAACAACTGTGCTTCCTCTAAATGGGTAGATGCCGCCACCATCCCAACCGGATAAATGATATTGTTGACAAGGCTGCCTTCAGGCGCTTCCGCTACGACAGTAACGCTATCGGTGGTCGCAGCATCGGTCGCATAAACAATACCCGCATCGGCGCTTCCTTCCGCCACCCAATTCAACACTTGGGTCACATTGGTGCCGAAGCTCGCTTTTGCGGAAGCCGCTTCCCATAAACCAAGAGAGGTCAACGCTTCTTTAGCATATTGGCCGGCAGGAACGCTATCGGGATCGCCCAAAGCGATCATGTCCGCATTCGTTACATCTTCAAATGCCGCAAGTTTCTCCGCTCCCGCAGGCTCAATCAAAACGATCTTATTTTCCAGCAACTGAACAACAGAATCTTCCGCCACTAAACCGGATTCCGTCAAAGCATTCATCTGTTTCATTGCGGCAGACATGAAGACATCGGCTTCCAAGCCTTCTTCAATCTGGGTCTGGACTTTACCGGAGCTGTCAAAAGTGCTCTCAACGGTGATCCAAGGATATTGTTCTTCAAAGAGAGGAATCAACTCTTCGCTAAAAGAATACTCAAGACTCGCAGCCGCCGCTAAAAGTATTGTTACCGGCTCTTGATCCGCTGTGGTATCTTCCTTCCGTTCCTTCCTGTCCGCTGCAACCGCTTGGGAGCAACATGGCCATCAAAAGTGCAACGATACTAACAAAACCTAACTGCTTCATTCCTCCTAAAAAATATTATATATTTGGCTATTTTGCCAAGGACTCGGATGGATTTTGGCCACATTCCGAAGCGCTGCCCTTTAGAACTTCCAATCCATGTTCCAAAGGAGCAATGATAGCGGAAAAGGCTCTCCCGCACCGCTTTTGGGCTGCCGGGGAGATTGACGATCAAGGTTTGATTGCGGATCACCGATACCAGCACGGCTCAGCATCGCCCGATTGGTGTACTGCGAAGAATAGGCACGGATCGCCTCGGCAATGCCGGGAGCATTGCGGGTCGCAACAGCGAGCGTCGCCTCCGGCGTACAATCCCGCGGGGAAAATCCGGTGCCACCTGTTGTCATGATCAAAATTCACTTGGCGTCCGTCAGCCAAGCGCATCAGCTCTATTTGAATGCGCTTTTGCACATCGGGCAAAAGCAGCATTTCTACGACTTCATAACCGTTTGCCTCTAAAATCTCTTTGACGGCGGGGCCGCTTTCATCGACTCTTTCCCCTTCGGAGCCCTTATCGCTCAGGGTAACAATTGCTGCACGCAACGGAGCATTGGGATCACGGGGAATGGCGATCATCTCATCCCCAACGGAAATACGCCCGCCTTGGATCACTTGGGCGAAAACCCCTTCCCTTGGCATAATGCAATCGCCCATCTTATGATAGATCTGACAATGGGAATGGCATTCCTTACCGATCTGGGTCATCTCCAGCAATACCTCGCCGCAGCGAAACATGGTTCCCACCGGCAAATTGCGAAAATCAAACCCTTCGACCACCAGGTTTTCCCCAAAGGCGCCGAAGTCCACCTCTGCGCCGCGTTTTCTAAATTCTTCAATTTTATCAAAGGAAAGCAAACTGACTTGACGATGCCACTTCCCCCGGTGCGCATCATTGGCGATGCCATTATCTACTTCAAATAAGGCCGTCCCGACATCTTGTTTCTGGACCCCTTTGGTTTCACTCACACAAACAGCTTTAACAATACCCACGCTTATCCCCCTATCTGCGACATTGCCCGCGGTTCCTCCGCCACAATGCCGGTACGAAATTCATGCCTGAGCGGTTTTTTCAAAATCGCATCCCGCATCACCGCAACGACCGTATCATCAGCAGCACCGCTCCGCAAAAGATCACGCAGGCTCACGCCGTTATCGTGATAGAGACAGAGCTTAAAAAAGCCTTCACTGGTCAAGCGCACACGGTTACAGGTTGCACAAAAGTTATGGCTCATCGCATCGATAAAACCGATGCTCCCTATAAACGCATCACTCGTATAATAGCGGGCTGGGCCAAATCCTCTTTGTTGCCCGTCTTCTTCAAGATCCGGATATCCAGCCTTGATCATCTGATATACATCTTCGCCTTTGATGGGCGCAAAAAACTGGCCGTACCCGATGGGCATCATTTCAATAAAGCGGACGTCCATGGGATAGGTTTTCGCCAATTCGGCAAGGGCCAGAAGCTGACCGCCGTTATGCCCTTCCAAAGGCACACAATTCAGTTTCACTTTAAATCCCAGCCGCAAAGATTCCAGTAATCCCTTCCAGGCTTGATCAAATTCGTCCCGTCCGGTGATCCCTTCATAGATCTCCGGATCAAGGGCGTCCAAGCTGATATTAATCCCGTCAAGCCCGATTTCTTTTAAGCGCTCCAAATGCTGCTCTAACAATACGCCATTGGTCGTAAGGGTAACATGCTCAATCCCCGGTATCTTTTTTAAGGAGGCAATCAGATCAACACAACCCCGGCGCACCAAGGGCTCTCCGCCGGTCACTTTGAGATGGCGAATGCCAAGCTTTGCCGCGGCTTCCGCAATCCGGACGATCTCTTCATAGCGCAAAATAGCTTCATGCGGGATGTAGGGCGGATCAGATGGCATGCAATATTTACAGCGCAAATTGCATCTGTCGGTAACGGAAATGCGCATATATTCGATTTTCCGCTGATAAGAATCTATCATCGCTATCCCTTCCCTATCTTTCCCCAGGCGCTGCGTTCTCGATCAAGCCGCTTCTTCCCCCGGATTTTCTGCACAAATAGACAGACTCCATCACCATGGTTTTATCAATCGCTTTGCACATATCATAAATCGTCAATAAAGCTACGGAAACGCCGGTTAATGCTTCCATCTCGACGCCGGTTTTTCCGATACACCGAACAGTACAGGTCGCTTCCACCGTAAGCGCTTCCTCAAATAATTCAAATGTGACCTCCGCCTTGGTAAGATTGAGCAAATGGCAAAGGGGAATCAATTCCGCCGTCTTTTTCGTCCCCATAATGCCTGCAAGCTGGGCTACTGCGAGCACATTGCCTTTTTTTACTCTTCCATCCCGAATCGCCTCAAAACATTCTTTGCTCACGCGAATGCGGCCCTTAGCGATAGCTTCACGCTCAGTATCCGCCTTGCTTCCCACATCCACCATGATCGCATTGCCGTCTTCATCAAAATGGGTTAATTCCATCTTTATATCCCCATTTACCAACCCTTGTCGAATCCACATTGCGGGAAGGTACAGGTTGGGCAGGAAAGGCACAATCCCCCATGGCCCATGGCAGCAAGATCCTGCAAAGTAATGGGTTCATTGGCCATTACCAAAGGCAAAACCAAATCGAAAACTGTGCGCTTCGCATACATCACACAACCGGGCAACCCTATGATCGGAACTCCCGTTTCCGTATAGGCCACCATCAGCATCGCCCCCGGGAGCACCGGCGCGCCATAGGAAATGACCTTCGCTCCCGTGTTCTTAATAGCGAGGGGCGTTTTATCATCCGGGTCGACGCTCATACCACCGGTACATAAGATAAGCTCCGCCCCTTTATCCAATAATTCATTGATCGCAGCCGTGATCTTTTCATGATTATCATCCATAACGATATGACCAATCAATTCCGTATCGTATTCCGCTATTTTTTCCTTGATCACCGGCGTGAAAGTATCTTTAATACGTCCATGATAAACTTCATTACCCGTCGTCACCAATCCGACTTTCTTACTGACAAAAGGCTTCAAAGCGAGCAAAGATTCTTCCCCCGCAATGACTTTGGCCAACTGCAATTTTTCTTCCCGAATGGTGAGTGGAATCACCCGTGTGCCTGCCAGTTTGTCCCCTTTTTGAACAGGGAAATGACTGTGGCGGGTAGCAACCATAATTTCCCCCAGCGCATTGACGGCCTGCAAACGATGGACGTCAACCAAAAAAAGGCCGTCGCATTCCGCGATCAGCTCAATCTTTCCTTCTTTCACCGGCGTAGGCCGCATATTCTCCCCGGCGCACATGCTGTACAAAATCTCCGCCGCTTCATTTTCGTGGAGCATGCCGGGTTCTTTTTCCCAAATATAAAGATGATCTTTCCCTAAGGAAAGTAAAACCGGGATGTCCTCTTCCGTTACGATATGGCCTTTACGGAAAGCTGCATCCTTCGTGACCCCTTTAACAATCTGCGTAATGTCATGACACAATACATGCCCTACCGCATCTTCCGTGCGTATCTGCTTCATGAAGTCCCCTCCAATTACTGTGATCTACTGTATTTGCGCCAATCTCCGATAATCGAGATTTTTCCCATTTTTTCTTTTTATTCTCGATTAAGTATAATTGATAGCTTCGGAAATGTCAATAATTGTGGTCTCAAAAATATGAATTTGCACTCAATAAATTGGCAAAAAAACGGCAATTTCGCCATCTTTTCCAAAAGCGATCAATGCCAATTTCGGAAAGACAGATATAAAAAAAGCATTATCCATACGGATGATGCTTTAGAATTATGTATCTTAATTATTTCCCCTAAACCTTAACTATTTTATGGGTTTTAGCGTTCCAATGCCGCAGCGACAGTTTTCAAATGCTCTGTGATGGGAAGGTGCTGCGGACAATGCTCTTCACACTGGCGGCATTCGGTGCATTGAGAGGCTTTACCGAAGCGCTTTGCCAAATTCTCATAATAAGTGGCCGCAACCAACTTCTGCGTCTTTTCAAAGCGTTTTAAGTTATTGTAAATAGCGAAATACTCCGGGATCGCGATATTCTCCGGGCAACCATCCACACAATAGCGGCAGCCGGTGCAAGCAATCGCAATGCTCGAATTGATGATCTCGACAGCTTGTTTGATGATGTTCTCTTCTGTGGGATCGAGGGGCTTGAGATCCTGCATATTGCCCATATTATCCTCAAGTTGGGCTTGGTTGCTCATCCCGCTGAGGACAACCAGCACATTTTCCTTTGCGGCGGCGAAACGAAGCGCCCAAGAAGCAACGGATAAATCGGGATGATAGGCTTTGAAGAGCTTTTCGGCTTCAGCAGGGATATCGACGAGAGACCCCCCTTTCAGCGGCTCCATTACGATCACGGGCTTCCCATGTTTCGTTGCGATTTCATAGCATTTTTCCGCTTCGATAATCGGATCGTCCCAGTCAATGTAGTTGATCTGCAACTGCACAAACTCCATCTGGGGATGCTTCGTCAAAATCTCGTCCAAAAGCTCTGCATTATCATGATAGGAAAGGCCGATGTTTTTGATCTTCCCTTCTCTTTTCTTTTGGACGACAAAATCGAAAGCCCCCAGTTCCTCCGATAAGAGATAGGTCGGTTTCCCCAATCCGTGCAGCATGTAATAATCGAAAACTTCTACCCCCGTACGCTGGAGCTGTTCTTCAAAGATCTGGGGGATCTGTTCTTTCTCCCGAATCTGGAACATGGGGAGCTTGTCCGCAACGATATAAGCATCTCGCGGATAGCGTTTAACAACCCCTTCTCTGAAAGCAATTTCACTTGCCCCATATGGTAGGGATAGGCGGTATCAAAATAGGTAAAGCCCTTTTCGATAAAATGCGTCCGCCATTTTATTGAATGCTTTTTGATCCACGCTGCCGAAATCCTTCGCATCCGTCAACGGCAAGCGCATCAAGCCAAAGCCTAACTTTTTCATAGTTCCTCCAATAGACATGATATCGGTATCCCCATCATACCCGATAATCTCCATGGTGTAAAGCTGGCATAGCATATGTAAAATCAAGAACCGCTATTAGCAAATTATGACCTCGCCATCCCCCTGAACTACACACCAAATTCTTGAATATTTCACCACCTCAGGCCCCGGATTTGCGGCCTGGAAATAACAGCCTCTCAAATAGGTATAACAGAATCGGAACAAAATAACATCAGACTATTGATCTAGGCAAGATCCATCTAGATCATTATAATGGTAGCAGTTAAGTTTTCGGACATCGTTTGCACATAAAGCATTTGCTCGTCAAAAAACCACCTTACCATTGGCACGGTGGTCATTTGAATAAATGGCTCAAGTCTATATCCGACTCAATGTATACTGCCCCGACATAGTAATCGTCGCAAACATCAATTTCTTTTCCGTTGAGAAAAAATATCCTAGTCACAGAGCCATCAACATCAACGAGCGCTTCCTTTTCTTCGATGGATGGAAACGCCTTTTAATTTTGGCAACCGCCATCAAAAAGGCGTCCAGGTTGTTGCCTGGATAAATATTATAATCAAATAATAACCTCATCACCTCATAGCCTAAAACCTTTATTATTTCTAATCATTGTTTTCACCAATATGCAGCAGCCGCATGATTTCCTTTTGCGCTTCCAAAACTCGGGCGGTAATGAAATCCTTGAAAGGACGGGGATCGCCTTTCTGTTGGTAATGCCGGATAGAATCAAGATATTCGGAACGGCACACCGGTGGATGATCGCCAGCTGATGGCCATCTTGAAGCAAAGCAAGATTCATAATAAGCCGGGCCGCCCGGCCATTACCATCAATAAATGGATGGATCGTCACCAGCTTTAGATGAAGCAGGGCGGCAAAGTCCACCGGGTGGGTTTGTCCTCGTTCGATCTTTGCCCATGCCTCCAACCGCTCCATTTCCTCTTCAATCTTCCCGGGAGCCGGAAAGACATACTCTGTTCCAGAAACAATCACATCCCGCTGTCTCCAAACACCGGCATTGGTTTCGTCAATACCCTTATAAAAGAGCCAATGGAGTTTTTTCATCGTATCAATGGAAATACTCTTTTCACCAATCAGGGAAAACATATAGTCATAGGCTTCCCCATGGCCAACCGTTTCCATGAAATCCCGGAGCGGTTTCCCGCCGATAGTCAGCCCATCCTCCAAGACCACCTTGGTCTCGCTAATCGTTAAAGTATTCCCCTCAATGGCATTACTGGACCAAGTAAGACCAATTTTATAGTATTGCTTTATTTGACTCAATAATTCCCCTTCGAAGGGACGCTTTTGATCAATTAAAGCTTTTTTATCACAATAGTTTGGTATATGTTCATGAGCGATTCTCCTCTCCAATTAGCTCATACTGTTGGCTGCCAATCGTAACCGTACATTTATATACAGGGTTCTTTTTCTGTTCCTCTGTCATATCTTCTTCTTTATCACGGAGAGAAACGTTTATCTTAACTTCTTTGCCAGAAGATACAATTTGCAGGGTTTTTATAACGAAAATAAAAAGCTATAGTTTTGCCGTTCTATGAGTTTGTCAAAATAAAAGCGACGTACTTGTTTAAGTATGGGATTACTTCATTCTCTTGTGAATATTGACTCTCTCTTTACCTCCAATTCAATTAGGTTCCCATTCCCCGTTTTATAATGAATAAAAAGTGCTTGAGGAGGCAAGTTAGTAGAGGTCTGAGACCAGATACCATTCTCAAGCGTAAAATCCAGGGGATCATCTCCCAAGCTACCCAAAATTATCCAATCAGAATCTGTAAAAAAAATAGCATCGATCTCAAGATATGGCCTATTAACGTTTAATCGCGCATCTATTCTTAGTTTTTCATTTTGCTCCCTAAGTATCCAATTTTGATAAACAGTTACAGCTGCAAGGGTCATAGTCCCGATAAAAGTGAGTTCATTAGCAAACTCACACCCGGTGCATCGTAACAGTACTATCATTAGCAATATCGCTATTATTGATGCAACAAGTTTTATTTTATGTTCCATGAAGACCTCTTTCAAACTCAGCACCCGGCATCAATAATACCAGGGAAAATAATGCAATGAGAAGGCGCTAATCATAACAATGGAGTGGACAGCTTTATTATGCGGTATCCGCTCGATAAAATCAAGAGAGGGAAGCAAGTTCCGCTCCTTTTCTTCACTCCAAAAATCAACCTCTCCGCCGATGAAGCAGCTGCCGAAGTATTGGAAAATATTCTCCATCCTGTTAAACAATAATCTGCATATATTTTAACCGTGCATTACCAGCAAAATATGAAAAAAATTAAAACTATTCCCAAACTACTCCCAAAAACCCTTAAATATACAACAAAACCAGAAAAACAAAACCCTGCCATAGTGTTCTATAGCAGGGATTTTTTATGGAGCTACTGGCCGGATTCGAACCGGCGACCTGCGCATTACGGTGCGCTGCTCTGCCAGCTGAGCCACAGTAGCATAGGGAAGGCGATTCTCCGACAAACGGAGAAAATACTGCCTTTTTGCACGGCCTTTTACGGTTATTCCGTTTTGACGCGCCCCTTAATTTTATACTTTATCCTTCTTGCCGTCAAGCGTTTTTTCTTCTTTTCTCTTAATTTCTCTATAGCGGCTATTCTCCGGAAAATCCTCCGTACTTCATCGATTTCCGCTTTCGTTAGATACGCTTTCGGGATACTGAAGCTCTTCTTTCCCGACATGTCCAAAAGCAAAACATTCTCATCTTCAAAGGAAAGCGCACGAAGGTCATTTCTGATCGGGACAACGCCTTTTCCGGGTACGAGAATACGACCGTCCTTATAACTTCACCTGGAAGCGGCTCTTCATCCGTTCAACATCCGCTGCCGTTTTTTGCGGCGCCGAGCGGGAAGAATGGTAATCATCGGAATAAAAGCACGCATAGGCCCATCATCCAAAGATAGTTCACATTAAAGGAAACAATAAATGCATAGACGCAAAAAGCCGCTAAAAATACAATGATTGCGATATTGAAAAAACGAAAACGCTTCATCCGCTCATCCAAAAGCATGAGAGATGAGTAAGCCTGGTCATAATCCATCATATAATCCAGATCAATCACCAGTTCACCATGTTCATCCTTCCCCGTTCTTTTCCGAGGAGTTTCTAAAGAGACCGGCGGGTTCCTCCTCGACTTCCTCCTTCACGCTTGCCTTCACCGGGGTCGAAACCATCTCGGAATCGCCGGATTGCACTTGCCAAGGTTTATCAGGGAGAGTTGCCGTTTCATTCATCCTATTCTCATCGTCCATGGTACACCTCCTCACTATGTTACCACTATTATAACATAAATCCATTTTTCGGCAAAACCATATTTTCGAAATAATTCGCCCAGTATAAGGTGATAATGACGAAATTGCACGATTTGGGGCACATAAAAAAACATTTGACATTTAGCAAAAAAGCTGCTAATATATCAACATAACATCGTGCTGAATATCTATTTTTATAGATAACGGGAGAACCAATCTTTTGGGGTGTATCCGATTTTATCGGAGGGAATCTTCAATCCCTAACCCGTCAGCTAATCTCGTAAGCATTTGAAGGGGAGTTATTCTCTGATTTTTGATGCGCGCACATGTTATGTGGGCGCATTTTTGTCGTTGATTTTAATTTTCGAAGAAAGGAGTCTTTTCTATGAAAATTGCTTTATGCGGTTTGGGAAAGGCCGGTAAAGAAGTGGCGCTGGCATTACAAAAAAGAATGGATTTAGAATTGGTCTGTGGTCTTTGTCGCGACAACAGCACTGCCAGCAAAAAAACGATGGGTGAAATTTTCAATCTGCCTGATCTTGAGCTGCCCGTCTACGAAATAAAGGATGCAAAACTGGCATTTGCCCTCCATCGCCCCGATGTAGTCATTGATTTCTCATCGAAGGAAGCGACTTTGAGGTTATTGCCTCTTTTAGTGGATCAGCAGGTATCCATCGTGATATGCACTACCGGTTTTACGCCGGAAGAACTTATGAACCTGCAAAACTATGGTAAAAATAAAGGGATCGCCGTGGCGTACACCCCCAATGTTACCATCGGTATCAATGTAATGATGAATCTTGCCGCCATTGTTGCGCAATGTCTGCCCCATTTTGATTATCAAATTACTGAAATGCATCATAGCAAAAAGGCAGACCCGGTTTCCGGCACCGCCTATAAAATCGAAGAGGCCTTGCTGAAAAATCTCCCGGAAGACAAAGAATCGATTCCCATCAATGCCGTTCGCGCCGGGGGTTATATCGGTTACCATGAGGTTTTGTCTGTAGGGCAAAACGAACGAATTACGATCGTGCACGAATCCTTTTCTCGACAAGCTTTTGCTGACGGAGCCATTTTAGCCGCCGAGTTCATCCAAGAAAGAGCCGGTTATTTTGAAATGGCTGAAATCGTGCAAAATTATCTGAATGACAAACCCTATCATGAGGTGGAAACAGAAGATGCGTCGAAGGTCAAACACATCGAAGAGATCAAGCATCATACCGTCAAAAAAGATTCGGCAATCAGCTAAAATTCCGAAATCAACTGCAGCCGCAGTACAAAAGATGCCTGTGTATTCACACAGGCATCTTTATTTTTCACTTATACGCTTTTTTCTCTTTTACTCTTTTTTATCCGATGCTTCCCCAACATTTTCTTGGCACTGATTCTTCATCACATACATCCGATCATCGGCAATCCGCATAACCGTATTAAAATCATGCCCCTCTTTCGGGAAAACGGCTTGGCCGATGCTAACAACGATGGGGATCTTATGCTCTTGATATCTGAATTCCTGCGCAAGATCTTTCTCCATCTGTTTACTAATCCTATCTATTTCCTCAGCGGTGTCCAAATGGCTAAAGACAACAAGGAACTCGTCTCCGCCCAATCTAAAGATCGCACCCTGCTTCCAGTACATCCTCGTCAATTCATTCGCGATATGCTTTAAGACCTCATCGCCAACATGATGGCCATAATGATCGTTGATCGATTTGAACCGATCCACATCTAAAACAATGATCCCAATGAACTTATCTTTGTTATAGATATTGAAAATATTTTCCTCATAATAGTCCAAATAGCGCCGATTGAAAAGATTGGTCAAACCGTCAATATTAGCTTGTTTTTTCACTTGGATGTTTTTCTGATGACTGTAAGCGAATAAGACACCGAAAATCAGGGAAAACAAAATCGAAATGACATAAAACGCCGGCATAATCTGGTCAATCAGATCATCATGTTTCGCGGAAATCGCCAAGATATATGAAGAATCGAAAAACTGATCGTTTCGGTGATATGGTCATCATCGACGATGGCGGGATCACTAAAAAATCAAACTTCGGGCTTCATCATTTTTGTACATCGCGACATTTAAATCCCTGAAGCTCTGGCGTATTGCAGGAAAACACTGTTCACCTCGTCCGCTTTTAAGACGATACTGATTTGCCCCCAATACTCACCTTCCGAGATAAACGGCGCGCGGGCGATATACCCCTTCCCACCCTGTACCAAATCAATAGGACCGATAAAACCGGCTCCAGAGTTTCCTTCACTTTCAAGATACTATCTCTGTTCGATTCCACTTTGGCCAAATCCACATTGATGACGGTCAGCTTCTTCCTCTGGATAAACGAACAGCATCGTGGTATCTTTGATAATGCCGATATTTAAAATCAACTCATCTTCTTCCAGAAGAGTATCCAAATACACTACGGTCAATTCATCCGATAAGGTTTTGGATACTTTCTCCAAGGAGATGATATAGGCTTGATAACCTTTCAAAAGATTTAGTTTGGATTTTATCGTCTCTTCAAAAAAATTTGCAACATCATTGACATTTTGCATCGCATTAATATTGTCTTTTTGTTTTTGAACTTGATCGTCGTGTATGTAATCGCATAAAATAGATGAACATACGATAAAAATAATAATCCCGTAGATAACCGATTTGTAGAGCGACTTTTTCATTACATCTTTCATCTGTAACTGTATGACTTCTGCACTCCGATGAGCTGCATTGTCATATCCTCCTCCTGTTTTGGCGAAATAGCCCGGGGATGCAAATACACGCGAACAAAAAATGCCGGCGTCAAATCCTTTTATCACTTGCATCCGCATGAGGCGGAGCCCAATTCACCTCATTCATCACAAACACGACCAAACGGTCATGCGTTTCATCATCGGATTCTTCTTCTAGGCTATTACGATTATTCAAAAAAGCTCTTCTGTATCTGATCTCGCCTTCCTTCTTACTTCAGTCCACCTTCTTGTTTTGCCTCGGGCACTAAGGTCTCCAAACCTGTACCCTAGGATCCTCTTCTCCCCTGTTTATTCCTTGATTTCCGCCACATTTTCACTTTCTTCTTCCAAAATTCGAACAAAAACCCCCACGACGCGGGGATCAAATTGGGAACCGGAACAACGCCATAATTCTTTGATGGCGTCTTCGTCATTCAATGCCTCTCTATAAGGCCGATCCGCGGTAATCGCATCATAGGTGTCCGCCACCGCCAAGATTCTTGACTGGATAGGGATTTCTTCACCCTTTTGGCCGTTCATATATCCTTTTCCATCCCATCTTTCATGATGATGCAACACAACCTCGGCAATCCCCCTAAACTCCTGGCTGCTGCCAAGAATGCGCCAACCGATTTCGGCATGGGTTTTGATAATATCATATTCTTCAGTCAGAAGTCTCCCCGGCTTATTCAAAATTCTTTCCGGAATACCGATCTTGCCGATATCGTGGAGCAGTCCCGCTAATTTGATCTCATCAATCACATTCCGCTCCAGCCCCAAAGCAATCGCTACTTTCTCCGCGATAATACTTACGCGGCGGGAATGTTCCATTTCCCGCTTACTCTTTGCAAACAAAGCATTCATAACAAGCAGCACCGATTGATTCCGAATGCTGTGAACTTGCATCATTTTACGGCGGAACATGTAATCCTCCGCCTCGGTCAAAACTTCTTCCAATTTTTTATCCGGGTCAGACTTGGTTTGGAATCCCAGTGAAACAGACACTTGATATTGATCCGATAAATGCTTTTGCTCTGCGATTTTGACCCGTTCGATCATCTCGAGGGCTTCTTTATCACCGCAATTTGGCAGGATAACGCCGAATTCATCTCCCCCGATTCGGGCGACGGTATAGGAATGCCGGGTGGATTTCTTCAAAATTTTAGCTACGCTCTTCAAAATCTTGTCTCCCACCTGATAACCGAAAATATCATTGGCGGTTTTCAACCCGTTCACATCGCCGACAATCACCGCATACGGCAATTTCTTCGTTTTTTCCAACCGCGCCAATTCACTTTCAAAATACCGGCGATTATATAAACCGGTCAAATAATCATGATCGCTGATATAGCGTATCTCCTCATAGGCCTTTTCTCTTTCCGTAACATCGAAAATAATAGAATAGAGCAGCGTTTCGCCATCGAAATTGATCGGGCAGGAATACACGTCCACCGTTCGAAGCTCACCGGTTTTCAGACGATGCGGAAAGGTAAAATATTTCTGTCCTTTTTTTAGGGCTTTCATCCGCAGCCGCGCAATCTCAGCTTCATCCAAAGTATTGATATCTTGAATCGTCATATGGAGCAGTTCATCCTTAGAATAGCCGTAATAGGCAGACGCCGCCGGATTGCAGTCCCGGATCTTGCCCGTTAACGGCTCGAGCAACAACATAACGGCCTCATGGCCGTTAAACATCGCTTCCATTTGATGGGCCAGCGCTTCCGCCTTCAACTGGCTGTTTTTATTCTCCACGGCCAACCAAACGCCGTTCATCAGCATGATCATCTCATAAACATCGGCGTCGTCATAATCGAAATCCTTGTTCCCGAACCCCACCACGGCAACGATCTTATTATCGACAAACATGGGGATCGACATATATCGTTTTAAAGGGATATGCCCCACGGGGAATCCTCTTTTGGCCGGATTGGGTTGTTCAAAATCATTGATGATGAGGGGTTTCCGATAGCGAACAACATCCCCCCAAATACCGGTATTTTCTAATTTATATTCCGTTTTCTGATCTTTAACAGCACAGGCATCAAGCACTCGTTTGTCCAAGCGTGGTTAGTAAATTCCTTTTGTTTTCATCATAAAAGAAGATATAACCGTATTTCGGACTTTTGTCAATTCCAAAAGCTTCTGTAGGCATACCCAAGCTGATCTTGGGTATTTTCAAAGTCTCTCAGCAAGCATCCGGTAATGATGCGATTCCGCTCCGCAAACTTCGGATCTGCTCTTCCCGCTGCTTCTCCTGGGTGATATCGCGAATATAGGAGCCGACCCCAATTTTATCGTTGCCAATGGGAACAGGGAATTTTACTGCTTCATATCTACTCTCTCCTATCGCCTCATAAAAGACAAGGGTCTCATTTTTCCGCAATACTTCCTGATCACTTCTGCGGCACTCCGCAGCGGCCGCTTGGGGCAATAATTCGAAATCGGTTTTACCGATCAAACTCTCCATATCCTGTTGAAAAAACTCCGCGACTTTTTGATTGGAAAGAACAACGCGAAACCGATCATCTTTCAGAAGGATCATGGATTGGCTGGCATTGATATATTTTTCATACTTTTTTCTTTTTTGGATCAGCTCATTTTCAAATGCCTTTTTCTTCTGTGATATCTTGGCAGAATCCCAGATAACGATCTTCCTCAATTTTTCTGGTATTGACCACAACCCAACGCACTTCTCCTGCCTTTGTACAATAACGGGTTTCATGTGCAGTACCGCCACCAGTATCAATGATCGTATTGGCGTACCGGTGATTTTTGCATATCCTCAGCAACAAAAGATCCAGGATATTCATTTGCCTTAATTCCGCCTCTGTATATCCTGTAAGTCGGCACACTGCAGTATTGATATCCAAGCACTGTCCACTACCATTAACTAAAAAACTCCATAAGGAGTAATATCAAAATAGCGTTCACACCAATATCCGCTTTGGGCTCCCTCTTTTGGCCGGCACGGGCTCCCCCCCATTGATCATAACAATGCGGTGCCCTTTTTCCCTCGGAAAGGAACGCAAAACAAAACCACAGATCCCCCCATACGAGCGTCTTGGTAAATTCGTTTTCCTCAGCAGATAGGATCGCATTCCCAACGAACGCAAATAAATCATGGTCCGGGACGATGCCGAAAACCAAATCCGTCATCCGCTTCCCGATAAAAACCGTCTCTTCCAAACCAAACAGTTCAACTAAAGCCATTGACCTCAACCACTTCATAATCACATGGAAATTCGGAACAATCCTCAAGAATCCTTAAAAGAGCATATCCTGTTGGCCTTAATTCCCCACCCAACCCTACATTCATCTTGATCTACCTCTAAATATGTTTTTGCTTAAAGCTGTTTCCAAAGCATGTCATCTGCAAAAGCATAAAAGACGATGACATCCATCGCAGACCGAAAACCACCTGGGTCTATACTGTTTGTCATGAATCCTAGCGCGAAAATGCCCGCTCTATGATCCGCATCGCCGATATCTTTGGCTGCATTATTCTTCCTGATGCGATCAAGGGGCCGCATGCTTAGTCGATTATTGTAAGCATATCAACTATTTTGTTTATTATAGCATAGATTTCCTCATCTGCTCAACAGAAAATTATAGTTATTCAAAAAATTGTGATGATTATTATTGCAATAAACACATTGAACCGAAAAGGAACCCCAACCGCCGCCGATCCAAACCCTTGGGCAAGTGTAGAAACCCGAATTTCCCTCGATAATTATGCTAATTGATCGAAAATAACGACTTGGTTTCTGCCTCTCCTGCCACTTGCGAGGAACCCTTCCGATAACAGGCTCCTTTCGCCAAAATGGGCGAAGCCCTCGCAAAACAACAATAAAAGAGCTTCGGTTATAAACTGAAGCTCCAGATTGTCGACAAAGTCGACAAGATGAGAGACATAAGACAAAGGCCAAGAGCTAGGAAAAGCAAAGTCCCTGGACGCGTAGCGTATATGGACATACGAAAGCGGTCAGGGGCTTTGATTTGACAACGCTATCGGCTTTTGCCTAGTATAAAAGAGCTTCGGTTTATAACCGAAGCTCTTTTTATCGGGCTTTACGCCCAACATATGGGGAAGGTCCGTTATAATGTAAAGACGATGCTGCTCTGTCCCTTCCCCAAACCAATTACTTTAAACCGTATTCTTCCTTTGCTTCTTCAATGATGTCTTGGAAACCGGCTTCTACTCCGGGAGCCAAAGCGGGAACTTTGTGGCTCGCCAAAATTCTGGCAGCTTCCGCATAGGCTCTTTCCGCCAGATCGGTTTTCCCTTCCAATTCCCAAGTTTCTCTCATTGTACGGCAGAACAATTTGCTCGTGCTCTGTTCTTTGCGGAACCGTTCAAAGGTATGGGGATGGCTGACCATTTCCCCACCGGGACCCACTTCTTTGATCAAATCAACAGCCAGATTATCATCGGTGATCTTGATCCCTGCGATAACCCGTTTAATCATCGTATAAATCTCATTATCGATGACCAATTGGGCAAAGTCGAAGGTAATCCCCAGATCCAACATCCCCGCGCCGTAAATCAAGTTAGCGCCACCCTGGGCAGCTAAAAGAGCGGTCAATGTTTTTTCATGGGCTGCTTGGCCATCAGGAACTTTGCTGTCTGCCTAACCACCCGCTACGAAACTGGGCAGTTTATAGAATTGGGCCAAACGAGCAACGGAAGCGCTGATCATCCCCAATTCCGGAGCGCCTACCGGCGCCGTGGTATAACGCATATCCATAATCGTGGTGGAACTTGCATAGATGCAGGCCGCACCCTTCTTCGTCAATTGTGAAAGCACAATAACGCTAAGAACTTCGGCATTATGGGTAGCCAAGGTCCCCGCCAAGGTGACGGGAGAAGTAGCACCCGCCATCGCCATGGAAATAATATTGATTGGAATACCCGCTTCCGCCGCCAACATCACGACGTCGGTGCATTCGGGAATCAGCTTTAATAAACTGGTGGGGCAAACATTAAAGGTAATCAGGGGGCGGCGCTTTAATTCTTCTTCGCCACCGGCAACCAAAGCAGCCATACGGATGATTTTCGCAGCATTCACGGCTCCATCAGGCCCGATAAAAAAGTGCTTGGTCGTATTAGGAAAATCGCTTCCGCATTGTGCAGAGCTTGAATCGGTCCGGGAATATCCTGGGAAGCGACAGCACGATAAGTGATATCCAAATTATCCAAATAATCGCTTAATATGGCGGCATTTTTAAATCCTGTTTGGTGCTGGGACGATACTCTTCGTTTCCATATCGCGAACGACAACACCTTCACCGAAATTCACAAAACCGACCCGGTTCTTTTCAACGATATAATCTTTTTCAGGATCTCTTTGCGGCCAATAACTGATGGCGGCGCAGTCTTCACCGCGTCTTCCACAATATAGGAAGGGATGCGAACAATATGGGTTTTCGGGTCAACGACGCAGCCACCCGCCGCAAATCTTCCCGTGCTTCAACGCTGTCAACCCGAACGCCTACATTATACAGAATATCAAGAGACGCCAAATGGATCGTTTCTAACTCATCTTGAGAGTAGCCAACGATACCGAAACTTCCTAAACCGTTAAAAACAGCCTGTGTGTTTCTACTCATATTCTCCTCCTTTGTACATTTTCTTTGCAATTTTTACTACACGCATACTAATTGCAAATCATATGCCATGAAAGGAGGCGAAACAAAATATTTTCTCCCCTCTTGGAACAGGGCGTTTTCATTTACACAAAATGAAACGCCCCAATGCTACTGCAATATTGCATTAAACATGCGCTCATATTGCATTAAAACATTGTGGCGACCCTCATTTATATCAAGTTTTTTGGCTCAAATTGACTTTATGCTGGCGCTTTACCTAATGCGTTTACGCATTAGAATCATCCGCATCTCCGCTTGTTGCTTTCAATTTGTTCAAGATACGCACTACGGTGCTTTGATTGACCCCCAATGCTTGCGCCGCTTTATAGGTCGTCCCGAATTTTTCATAGGCGCCTTTAATCAAGAGATTTTCCAATTCGATCCGCGCTTCCTGCAAGGGAACGATCCCGGTACAGATGATATTCCCGGAAGAACGGGCATCGGTATTCAAAACATCCATCAATGTGTCCACGGTGATGACGTCCGCTTCCGTCGTGAGGATCAAGCGCTCAATGATATGCATCAGCTCCCGCACATTACCGGGCCAAGCATATTTATAGAGTTCATCCATGACCTCGGGATCAAACCGCTTCTTCTGATTGTACTGCAAATTGTATCGTTTCAAAAACATATTTGCCAAGGGCAAAATGTCTTCTTTGCGCTCACATAAAGGCATCAATTTCAAAGGGATCACATTTAAGCGGTAATAAAGATCGCCTCTGAATTCTCCCTTTTGCACCATTTCCTGAAGGTTTCTGTTTGTGGCGGCAATGATCCGCACATCCAAGGGGATTCTCTTCGTATCCCCGACCCTCGTAATGGTACGGTCCTGCAAAAACTCTAAGAGTTTTACCTGCAAAGGCAAGGGCATATCGCCGATTTCATCCAAGAAAACGGTACCCATATTGGCCATCTCAATCTTGCCGATCCGGCCGTCTTTATCCGCTCCGGTAAATGCCCCGGATTTATAACCGAAAAGCTCTGTCTCCATTAAATCCTTGGGGATCAGGCCGCAGTTGATTTTCACAAAAGGCTGCTTATGGCGGTTGCTGCATTGATAGATCAAATCGGCGACAACTTCTTTCCCGGTCCCCGATTCCCCTTCGATCAGCACCGTAACATCGGTAGGAGCGATTTTGGTAACAATCTTCTGGATGCGCTGCATTGCGGCGCTTTCAAACACATATTCTTTTTGATCGGCAACTCTTTGCCGCAGAATTTCCAATTCCCGTTTTTGCAGGTCGATCTCCTGGATCATCCCGGCGATCTTTTCCAAAAGCTCATTGATCTCTTTGACGTCTTTGGAGGTGCTGAGGACGGATTTGATCTTGCCGTTCTCATCATAGATCGGCATGCCGATGGCCATGATCAGTCGGCCGGAAGAAAGACGAACCGCGCATTCCGCACGCTTCCCGGTACGCAATACTTCCATCGTGATGCTTTGCGAAATGACCTTATCCTTCTCCATATCCGCAACATGCCGCCCGATATAATCATTCAACTTGATTTGGCAGATCTGCTCACAACGAGGATTCATATATTGGATGAAGCCGTATTCGTCGGTAATAAAAATATCATCTTCCATGACGTCGAAAATCTGCTGAAAGAATTCGATCTTCAAATCTTTTTGCCAAAGCTTCCGCCTTGCATTCATAACCAATTGGCGAAATTGCCGAAAACGATCAATAATCCCCAGGATGTCGCCCTCTTTATTGGTAATGACCGCAATATCGCTATTATAATCTTCTAATGACGGCATACCCGTTTCATGGGATATGGAAATCGTTACAAAATCCACATCACAATTCAAAAGGGCCAGTTTCGTTGATTCCTGCTTCGTTCTAAAAAGGTATTCCAACAGGTCAACGCGTCGGAAAACTTTTTTAGCCGGATTCGCTAAAATGATGAACTCCCATTTCGATGAGAGGAGTTCATCAAAAATGATCGCTTTATTGCCGGAAAAGATTTTGAAATTTTTAATCAGAACTTCTTCCAGTTCAAAATAATCGCTATTCGTCATCGTCCGCCTCCGCTATTATTATAGTTGTTTTTGGGAGGAAGGTCAAACTTAAAAAAAATGGAGGATGTGTTAACATCCTCCAGGAAGATTGTCGGCAGATGATTTTATTCTCTATTGAGGGCTTTCTTGTAAGCTGCATCTACCGCTTTGGCATATTCTTCAGGAAGAGGATCGGTAACATGATTATGATACAAATCCAAAGCTTTTTCCATCGCTCTGTCATGGTAGGATTTTGGATCCGCATTCCAACCTTCATAGCTATTTCTTTCACAGAGGGTAGGTTTCCAAAGTTCGCTACGCAGGTAACGGATGGTATGCTCATTGCCTAAGAAATTGCGTTCTCCGTTGACAACTTCGCGGATTGCTTCCACTGCCATGGTGTCCTTATTGACTTTTTCGCCTCTGACAGCGCGTTTAATAATGGAGGAAATTTCATCATCCATTACGATGGTACGATAATCAGAAATCAAAGCATTATCAAAAGCACCGGCGGTTCCTAAAATGCTGGCGCCGGTCAAGGCAGGAACGAGGGCGTTGAACATGCGTTCAAAACCGCTTTGTTCATCGGAAACCTTCGAGGAGCCGGAGAAACCGGTGGGTTCACTGGGAATCCCATAATAGAGCGCCATTTGATGGGAACATGCGCCCGCCAAACCCATTTCAGGAGCAGCCCAAAGGCCAACAGCGGTTCTCATATCGATGAAAGTTACCCGAGGAGACATACACAGGGTGACCGGGTTTCATCAACTGAGCGACAACAACGCCGGCCAGCATTTCCGCATTGTGCATCACAACGGAACCGATCAAAGTCATGGGGCTGGTAGCACCCATCATGCAGCAGGGAATGATCCCCAAAGGCAATCCGGCTTCAACCGTATCAATCAAACCATTGGCGGGGCCTTCAGCATAGTCCAAGGGGCTAATGGGCGATACTTGGAGATATGCGGTGGGTTTTGCCAACAAATTATCCATACCGCCAACTGCGGCAGCCAAGACTTCAGGAATATAGCGCATTTCATGATCGGATTCGATGCAAATGTGCAAAGGTTTGGAAGTATTTTTGACCTGAGCAACAACTTCCGAGGTGACAGCGGCATGTTCAGGAGCGTCTTTGGGGAAGATCGCGGAAACGATGTCGATATTTTCCAAACCGTCGCAAACACGGACATGATCTTCCAAGTCTTTATATACGACAGGACGTCTTTCGCCTGTTTCAATATCAAGAATGAAGGGGCAGCCGATACAAGTTTGCGCATAGACTTCGCCGGAACCTAAATGAACGTCATTTTTGCCGTTTCTGCTGTAAAGGGTGAACTGGGAAGGAGCCGATTTAATGGCTTTTTCCACCAATTCTCTGGTGAAATAGACGGTACCGTCTTTGACTTCCAGCCCAACTCTGGCGCAGGTTTCCAAAAATCTCTTGGAAGTCGCCCGCACACCTATTGTTTCCAAAATTTCCAATGTGGACTCATGGATCGCTTCAACATCTTCTTTGCTTAGATAATTGAACAACATAATAATTCTCCTTTTCTTTTTGAAATAGCTATATTTTGGTCTCCGTTGGCACGAAGCACCGAAGCCGAATAAAATGGCATATACCGGTTGCCTTTTACCAAATGCGAACGCCTTCCTTACATGCAGCCTGAGTTTTTTGTGGAACTTCCCACCGACCATTGGCTAGATCATGGAATCGCGCACACATCGATCTATTAATTGCAAGATTTGTGCCATTATTTCAAAATAATCAACTTTTTCTTACTCCCCCGCTAACGAAGGTTTTCAACTTCAAATTATTGTCATCATACGACAAAAGCAAATGCAACTTTGCATTCGCTTTCAACAAAAATCCCTATTTTGCACAAGATTTCACGGAAAAGAAAGATATTTTATCACCAATATCCCGCCATTATAGCAGATGATGTATCACCGCATTCCCAAATATGCGTATGTGCATTAGATTTATTTGCGCCGATCTCTCCGGCACGGAATCCCGTTGCCCTGCCCTCGTTTTTCAATGAGCGCCAAAGCAAACACACCTACCCCAACAGTAACAATGGGGCAGGATTACCTCTGCCCCTCTTCACCCCTAGTTAATACAGTTATTGAGCAAATCCTGAGTATGTTCATCCATACGCGCCGCGCAAGCTGATCGTTTCCTTTAACATGGAGACCGCTTCGCAAAACTCTCAGGATCCCGTTCATTTCCTCCTTGTCACTGGAGAGCATACCTGATGGAAGGTGCAGCCCAGGACGGTGTGAAATGCAGATCATCGTACCGCCCGCTAAAGTGATATTATCATCAATCATTTGATTTAAGGACGCATCGCTCAAAATGCCCTGCCGCAATTCATGATACCGCTCCACCACGGCTTCGGTAAATGCCCGATCCTGCAATAGCCGTTTGAACCAATTATTCTCCGCCACACAGAAGTCATCGGGAGAGAAACTGATCCATTGATAATTATTGAAGCCATTATTAAAATCCCATACGGTCATCGTCAGTTTCCCGCCCAGGTTTTTATAGGTAAAAGTTGAAATATAGCCGGCATCGCTGATTTGCGCAAATTCATTGATGATGTAGTAATCCACAAAGGAATCAACGTCGATATAGGCGGCATAACCGATCGCGGGGTCGGCAAAATAATCGCTGTATAAGGCCTCTTCAAATTCTTCCAGATCTTTGGTGATCCAGTCCCTTTGCTCTTCCGTGATTTTTGTTCTCCCGGGATAAGCAATAGCAACCTCGTGCTGGGTATATCCCATGGTATTGCCGTAGGTCGTAATCGGGTCCGGCTCAACCCCGGATTTTTCCCGGTGTACAATATATGAAGTTTGACCGGAAAGTAAGCCAAATTCCGTCAAATTCAATCGATCGGGCCCATTGGTGACCGGCTCTACCGCTAAATAAAGTCCCTGATATTCCCCATCAATAAACAGTTCAACATATTTACATTCCGGCGCCCAGGGGAGAACCTCCCTGCTGACATCATACAAAAGCTTGTTACGCACCAAAGAGCGGTCAAGATACGGCCCGTATAGAACCCATTCGCTTTCCGCCCCCATCCCCAATAAATCATAATCCTCTTCTTTATCGGAGCCTTCTTTTTCATAAAACTCCATGCGATAGGATTTTTTATTGAAGACAAGATACGAGGAGCTGCCTCTGTACTTCAATGTAATCGCGCCGGTGTATTGGGGGGTATCATCGGGATGGTTCGTCCGGTCGTCCCCATCGATGATGCCAACCTCCGCCCAAATCGTTTCTTCTTTTTGGATCGTTTGTCCGTCCGTATTGATGACGATCAAAGGAATCTGAGAACAAAACGCATCATCGTCATGATTGCATTCTCCCTGTTTAGCCCCCTGATCATTTTCACTATTTGCCAACTTTTCATCAGAAAGGACCTTCAATTCATATAAGCCAATCACGGCGGCCAACATCAATATTAAGATCAAAAAACCAACCAAGGCTTTTTTCATGGCGATCCCTTTCTACGCAGAAGAAAATGTGAAAACAGCGTGGGTTACCGACCGATATCGTCAGTCTGTTCCACAAGATTCACGGTTACAACACCTTCGATTTTCAGCAGTTTTTCAACAATATCGCTGCCGACCTTTGCTTTTGCTTTATGGATCCTAGCAAGGCGCAAGGTGTAGATGATCTCGCAAAACTCTTGGGAGGCATTCTTCATCGTCTGCTGGATATCTTGATCGAAATAGGTATTCACCGCGGCTTCCACCTTATTCTGCGCGCTTAAAGAACTCCTGACGATCAAGAGATATTTCGCATCGGGAGAGAACTGGCGCAAAGCGAATAAAAAGATAAAAACGGTAACGCAGCCAATGGCAGCCAAAACATATTGCGAAACCCCGCAACAGATCCCGACGGCGATCCCCCAAAAAATAAAGGTCGCATCACGGACATCCTTAACCGCCGTACGAAAACGGATAATCGAAAGCGCCCCAACCATCCCCAAGGAAAGCGCGATATTATTACTGATCACACTCATGACCGTGGCCGTAACGATCACCAGCATCCCCAGGGATACATTAAATTTTTTGCTATAGGCTGTCCCAGAATAGGTCAGCCAATAGGTGAACATAATGAAGCCGGATATCAGTAGCGCAACAACATTATTAAGGATAATCGTACTGATATTTAAAGCAGCTACATCCGTAAGGCTGGATAAGAGGAAATCTTTCATCTCAAGTTCTCCATTTCTATATAATATTAATAGTACAGACGAGATTGCGCATATTTGCTATTGGCATTGGGGGAAGAATCGATCAAACTAAGGACATGCTTAATCGTGCCGACCAGGAAATGATCATACTTCACCTCCAAAACCCCTTGATCACCGGGGATCAAAGGGATAAAGCTCGGCTCCGGATCAAAAAAGTTTTGGGGGAAATAGGAAGCTGAAGTCCCGCTGTCAAAGGTGACACGGGTATCGCTGACCGGGTATTTATAGGCGATCCGGCGGTATTCGACGATGGTTTTCGGCAAATAGCCGCCGGTCAATAAACGCGTGTGTAAAGTTCTGGCCAAAGGATCTCATACTGCAACAAAAATCATAATCACAGTTGATCATCATTTGCGCTTCCGCCCTGGTGATCTTCAGTTTTCGCTTGATGCTGTCGGAACCGGATTTACATTTATATTCCAAATTCGCAGTAGGGGCATCATAAGAATAGATGCGTAAACGCACCTTCCTCTTCTCCATGGTACCGTCGAGTTTATCATACAAATCACGGTCATCAATGGAATCAAAATATAAAGAACGGACCTTATAACCGTTGATCCCGCTGAAAGTATCGTATTCCATATAGTTTTCCAAAGTCTTGCGCAAGCGGAGAAAATCCACCTGCGACAAGGCATATTTGATTTCCTTGCGATAAAACCCTTCCATCGTGACTTATCCTTTCCATAAGAAAGTGTCGTTTACATTTTCACTTCTGTTCTAGTCGCCGCTTGCTCCGGCATCGCATCCTCATCCTGACGGAAAGAAATAAGCTTCCGCGGAATGAGTTTCTGCTTGCGATTGGTTAAATATTGCGTCAAGCAACCCAGAACACTTAAAACCAAAGTGGCAATCCATTGGACCGTCAAGAGATCGATCCCGGCGAAGAAGCTTTGGGCCACAAACTCCGTGCCGAAAAACCCCAAAATGACGCCGCCAACCAAGGAAGAAGATAAGACGATGACGTCAAAAGTTCGAAACAGCGCGACAGCGCCGAAGACAATCGCTACAATGGTAGCCAGCCACGGATCCGAGATAAAAAGTTGGCCTAAAACAAAACCCCATAAAGCGGAAATCCCCACGGCTCCGATTTTCCGCCAGAAGAAGGAAGCAAAACTCAATATCCCGCCCAAAATCGTGAAAGTGGCCACCACCGCGCCCCAGCCCATCCAATTTTGACAAAGCAAGCAAATCAAAATGGCAAGGCCCATAAAGGAAAAAACGGAGAAAATGATCCGATACATTTTAAACCCGAAAAAGCAACAGAAAATGCCCAAAAACAAAGTAGGCCACAAGAAGTCCGCAACCGATAAGAACAAACTATCGGTTGCCCGCAATGTTTCTATAAAATACAAATAAAAATGATAAAAGAAATTTTCCATGATCGTTTGCCTTTCCTAACCCACCGAATCCTATCGGAAAAATACGCTCAAAGCAAGCTGCATCATGCCGCAAACCAAAGTGAATTATTGCGCCAACCTCTTCATACGGGAATAGAAGAATCCGGCGTTAAGCTCTTTACCGATGGAACAGGATGAAATCCGTCACATGATAGTCCTCAATCAAAGCGTGAAAATCATCATAAGAGCCATTGTACCAACTGGAACTCAGATAGATCACATTTTCATAATAAGGCGTTAACCACGTACATAAGATTTTCCCGGGATCATCGGCGTAAACGATGATGCTTTTCCCATTCATGATATCCCCTTTGATAATCGAATGAGAAACGTTACCTCCGATAAAGACGTTTAACACCGGACGGGATATATCAATCATCGGCGCTTCATAGATATCATAAACCCCTTTGCTTTCCCGGTTCGTGATCAACTGGGAATTGGCCCCGTCCGCCAATAAATAAAAGGTCATACAATCTCTCAAATCCACATACTTCGTATATTGTCCGGTAAAGTTTTTTTTGTTTTCCTGATATTTAGAAAGCGCATAGGGTGTATAATTGGCCTCCTCCAAAAAGGTTTGGCAGGCATAATAAGCGCCCAGCTGCGTCCAGCTATCATCGGTGCGAAAATAAATATATTCATCGCGATGTGCCTGTAAATTACCTAATACATCCAGACAATGGATCTCTTCCGGCATCATCTCATAAATCTCATCGATCGCTTCGCCCTGATCATCCGTATAATCGCTGCAGCTCTCTTCCAAAGCAATACGAGTCGGGACGAGCATCACATAAGGCTCCACCCCTTCCGGAAGGGATTGCAATAAACCGAGCTGTGCTTCGCCGCTCTCCTCTACCGCTTCCGGGTAATAATGAAAAACGCTGACCACACGATCATCAAAGTAAATATAATTTTCCGTAATGCGATTGGGTTCCAAATCCAGCTCTGTACCGTAGGGTAACCCCTGTTCCCCGTAAACCGGGGCAACGACGGGATTCTCCGCAATGGATTGAATTTTATTATATAAAAATCCTGCGCCCATAGAAACAACCAAAATCCCCAGGATCATCCCAATGCTCAAGAGCAGCTTTTTCTTATTATCCGTCGAGTCCATATCCCATTTCTCCATGACCTTCTTTGTTTTCCGGTTGCATTAAAACCACATCGATCGATAGTGGAAAGCCTTTTGTTTCCCGCAAAGGCAAGGGATGAACGATCTGAACCGTTTGGCATGTCTCGCAATGATAAAAAGCATAATTGCCGACAGTTTCCACCTTTTCCGGTATCGTCATTTGCCGCAAAGAAGAACAACCGTAAAATGCGCTGGTTTGGATCTCCGTTAACGATTTTGGCAAGGTTAGCGCCGTTAAACTGCTGCAATCCTTAAAACAATGACTCATCAATACCGTTATCGCCATATTCCCGGAAAAATCCACCGTTTCAAGATTCTTGCAACCACAGAAAGCGGCGCTTCCCAAAGTCATTAAATCCTGGGGCAAGTAAACAACCTTTAACGCAGTGCAGTTTTCAAAAGCAGATTCTCCGATGCGGAGCAAATTCACACAATGCCGAAGATCCAATACTTCCAAACTTTCACAACCATAAAAAGCAAAATCCCCTATTTCCCGTAAAGTGCGGGGCAAAACCAGGGATTTGATCCCGGTGCATTGGAAAAAGAAGCTGCGCGGAATTTCGGTAGCGCCTTCGGGAATCTTAGCGGTTTCAATAGCAGCGTCATTACGAAAACCCACTTCATCCGTATTACGGTACTCCTCCAAAGAGGAAAAGCTAAGATCTGTTCGAACCGCAGGTCTTGGGGCAAAAGCCAATGTGCGCCCTTCTTTTCTAGTTCCGATGCCTTCGACGGTATCGGGGCAGATAAAACCACCGGCCTCCGCATTGACAAACCCATAGACCCTGGTCTTGTAGGAAAAAACGATACTCCCCCGTGCAATAACCGAGACAGTTTTCCCTTCTCTGCCAATCACAACCCCTTCTTCGGCAATAATATCGCCCTGGGTAAAAATCGCCCCCATCACCCAGGTGTTTTGGCCTAAAATTACATTACCTTCCGCAAAGATATTACCGCATACCACCGCATTGTCGCAAAGCCGAACATTACGGTGGGAACGAATATCCCCCTGCACGACCATATCTTCGATAACTACCAGGTTCTTCCAAGTAACGACCGTTTTTTTGACGACTCCGTCCTCATCCATATGCGTATTGTCTACATAGGCAATACTGCGAAGAACTTTTGTGCTCACATGGGGATCGATTTTCTTTGTCATGACCGGCGGCGTCGTTTCCTCTTCGGGATACTGCCCGATATTGATGATTGGCGCATAAAGACGCCTGAACTCACAGTTCGCACCGATCACAAGTTTTGTGGCGCTGCTCGCGCTGACGCCCAAATGACAATCGTCATAAATCGCCAAGGTACCGTAAGCATCGACCCAACGATCCACATAGATGCCTTCTCCCAAGATCGCGTCTTTTTTACCGCACAAGGCCCGAACATGCTTACAACCGGACAATACGACATTCTCTCTGGCGAAAATCTCTTTTTCAAAGGTTTCCACACCCAAAGGCGCAAATTCCTTTGCTTCCACATAAACCAGGTTCTCGCAAACCTCCGGAAGATATTCCGCTTTATCAGCTTCAATCATCGCCTCTTCTTTTGAAAGCTGAATCTTTCCGCTGCCGTCATAACCCTGCAAATGCTTTTCCATCAAAGCCGAAAAAGATTTGCTAAAATAGCGTGGATCTTTGGTCTTCTTCGCGTCGATACGCAGTAATTTCACATGATCCCGTTTATAGGAAAACAAGCTACCGACCAAAGGGAGCAAAATCAAAATCAGAAATGCAATTACCGCTACGATCATGATTGCCATAGATTTTCCGCCCCTTCCCCCTCTTCGCTCGTAAAACGCTCCGTTTTATCCCATTTTACTTCACGGAAAGAAATCAAGTCAGCTACGGCATCAAAAAATCCAGCTGATATTCCACATATAGAAATAGAAACTAAAGGTCAAAATCGGCAACAGTTTCACATCCCGATCGTCCCATCCATCATCATCGCCGCCGCGATCTCATAAAACGGCGCAAAATTACCAAGGAGTTATAGGCCCCGATAAACATCAGCACCCACCAACCTGCCAGCATATTCATCTCACCGATAAAGAAGAGATACACGGAATCGATCCAAACCCAACGCCAAAGGAAGGCACCCATAGACCAAAAGGAGCAAGATTCCATCGAGCCGCTCCCGAACATTCATATGCTTATTAAAGAATAAACGGAAAAAATAGCGGAACATAACATTTGTGGCCGCGGGACCACCGGCCTGCCGACCGACCCGCCAATCTTCCGGCGCCTCCTCATAACATTCCGCGGAATTGGCATAGATCATCTTCCAACCGCGGGTATAAAGGCGGTAGGTCAGTTCCGTATCTTCCGCTAATACCGAAGGATTGAAACCGCGGTCTCTTCCACCAGCTTTTGCGAAATGCGCCGACACCTCCATACTGCGGCATCAACCGTAAATTATAACGGGCCTGCTGGTCTGCTTGATAACCGCCGGATCTTTCAAATTCCAAAGCCGCGTCAACAGATTTATTGGGATTATAGGCACGACGCGGCCCATCACCGCCCCCGGCTCCGATCCTTTTGGAAAGCCAAGGCCAATTGAATCAGCATATCTTTACTCGGCGATAATCCGCATCAAAACAATAATGATATCCCCGGTACATTTCCATACCATCGTTTAAACCCGCCGGTTTCCCCGATGCTTGGAATCCCTGTGCAAAGGGCGAATGCGGGATATTTAGCATGGTATTCTCTAAGAGTTCCGCTGTAGCGTCGGAAGAATTATCATTGATCGGGATGATCTCCAACGAGTCTCGATCATACCGGCATTCCAACAAGGAATCCAAAACCATAATGGAGCACAGCTTCTTCATTATGCATCGGCACCAAAACAGAAATACGCGGCATTTTACTGGTAATAATATCGGTATAATATAAGCGTTGTCTGCCGAACATGCGATTATAAGCGAAGACAAAATGCCGCGCCGAATAAAACAAGCATCACAATGATAACCACAATAAAAATATGTTTTCAGAATGCCGACGATTACGTCCATAACCAATAATATCACTCTCATTCCTATTTTCAAAAACCGGTGATCATTTTTATCAACAAAGATGCTATAGATAAAGACTAAATAAAGGAAATCAAAGAAAGGACCGAAGGAGAAGAACATTGCCCCCATATATAAAGAAGAGAATTGTGTAATCACAAACAAAAAAGACCAAATAACGGAGAAAGCCAAAAACAAAAGAATACAAGAGAATCACAGCGAAAGTAATCACCTTTCTATAGAGCCGACCGTTACTGATCAATCCGGTAATCACACCGGCAATGACGGTAAAGGAGAGCCAGATCCTTGCTGTTCCATATACAGCTCGGAATAAATGGAATTAGAATACGGAAATATTCCGGAGCAAATAGGAAGAAGATACAGGAAAAGAAATGGATGATCATCGCCATGACAAAGAAAATAGAGATCGGCATCCCCTTATTATTTCCGGTCGTAAAAACCAACAAGACGGCCAAACGAGGAGAAGGTTCAAAAAGGATAAAAAGCGTCGAGGGGCAGGCGTCGCCACTCTGGACAAAATATACCGGTCCAAAAAGCGGCGAAACTCCGACACTGCCCAATAGCAGGCAGGCTTTCTAATCCCAAGATGATTGCAATAATCCGGCAATCAGCTCTGAGATTAAACGCGTAAGATCGAATAGAAAATCAAGAGCCAAAATAAATGGCCCAAAAGCAGCACAATATAGAGGCTTGTGTGCCCTATCCGGCCGCAAACGGCGATATGTCCGCGCGAAAAAGATTTTGTTTTTTGATTTTATCACTCTTTGCCGGTACTGTTTTTCGCATAAATGCCTCTTTATCCCCCAAGTTTATTATGGGCACCTCTAAAAACGTCAAATTTCCTTTAGCATATCATACCCCCCGAAAAATCAAGGATTTTGCAAAAAAATGTATGAATTTATCGTAGAATCATCAAAATATCTGTCTTAAACAGCCATGCACACCACGATTTACCGCCCATTTTCTATAAATGGGCAGACTTATCCCTATATGGATACCGCAGCTTTTTTTACACCAACCAAATAAGCCCATCTGCTAAGATTGTAGGCAGATTTTTAAGGGTAATCACGCAGGTTGTGCGGTCCTATCAATGACTCTAGTGGTCATGCCACCCATCGAATTTGTCATATGTCCAAAAAACATGTTCTACCCTTGCTCTAACCTTTGATTTTTCCTTATTTGAAGCCTTTTTTGTTCCTCGCTTAACGGTTTGTTGCGGTATCCCTTTTCGTGGATATTTAAAATTATATCGGGATTTTTCTCTGATTTTATCGTGCAGTTCCTTGCCAGTGTAGGCACTGTCAGCATTTAACACATTGTCCTTATCGTCAATCAAATCAACTATCGCTTGGCTATCGTGAACGGCGGCATCTGTAACCGAAAAATCCACAATCATCTTACTGTCGCTATCAACTTTAACATGGTCTTTATATCCAAAATGCTTCTCGCCGTTTTTCTCTGTCCAGCGTGCATCAATGTCCTTTTTGACAGCGTTTGTTTTCATTGTCCTGCCAAAGTTCCTCGCCATCGCCCTCTTTGATTTTCTTGTTTTCATCACGGTTGTTGCGTTGTTTCGGCACATCCAACAAAACTTGCGTCAACGATGCTACCCTCGCGTGTAATCACCCCGACTTGTTCCATTAATGCGGCAAACATATCAAACAATTCCTTTGATTTTCCGCTGTTTTTTAAGCATTTCACGATAAAGCCATATCGTCTTGGCGTCAGGAACTTTATCGCCCGACAACCCCAAAATCGCTGAAAACTCAGACGGTCGTTTATCAAAATATTCGGTCATATCATCAGCAATATGATACCACTCTTGCTCAATAGCATTATCTTGAACATCAGCATATTATCCATTGGTGGACGACCTCCCTTATCGCCCTTTCTCTGGAATTGCTGTTGTGTCAAGCGTGGGGCGGAATATTTCAAAATCCACCCACCTGCCACTTTTTCAAGTGGGTCACCCATTTTACTGAGCCTGTCAAGGCGATTATCTTCTGCAAAAAATTTATCTGTTTCATAGGTATATTATATCATATTTGGGCGAATATTGCATGAGGTTTTAAGTTTATTATGATAATATGCTAACATACCCCCAAACATGTGTCAATTATAACTTGGCACCATCAATCTGCCAAACACAACATTTATCAGGGAGAATAGCCCCAAGGATTGTTCGCAAAATATCATCATTAACATCATAAAATTGCTTACATCGAAAAGCATGTATTCAAATACGAAATACACAAAGTATAAAGGAAATAGAAAGCAGCCAACTCTTTAACTTTGACTGCTTTCAAATCGTTTTATCCTAAAAAGTTCACTTTGGCACCGGCCCGGGGCAACATCCTTTCTTTAAAGCATCGAAGCCCCTTCGGCAGTAGCGCCGGCGGCACGGGAAAATAATCCCAAGACGCCGCCTTGCTCTGTTTTCTTATTCACCCAATTTGAAGCCCGTTCCTGTAAAATGCGGTCGATCTCGCCGGGATCTTTTCTTTCCCCTTTGCAACCCACGATTGCCAAAACCCGCTCGGGGATATCGATTGTGATCAGATCTCCCTCCTCAACGAAGGCAATGGGACCGCCGAGAGCCGCCTCAGGCGCAACATGGCCGATGGCAGGGCCTCTGGTCGCACCGGAAAAACGGCCGTCGGTCACTAAAGCCGTCGTCGCACGCAGTTCCGGCCGATTAAATAAGGCTTCCGTCGTCTTTAACATTTCCGGCATGCCCGAACCTTGGGGGCCTTCATAACGAATGATAATAATATCTCCGGGTTTGATTTGATTGGCCAAGATTGCTTCGATCGCATCTTCCTCCGAATCAAAGGGTTTTGCAGGCCCGGTATGCTGGTGCATCTTCGGATCTGCCGCCGCATGCTTCACCACAGCTCCCGCAGGAGCTAAATTCCCTGTCAGGACCGCCATGCCGCCACCAGCATAATACGGCGCCGAAAGAGGTTTAATCACATCTTCCGGCTTCAATCCGAAATTCCGTAAATACGCATAATTATTTTGGAAGAAACCGGATTTCTCCAACTCATCCAAATTCTCACCCAAAGTTTCCCCGGTGACGGTCATCTGATCCAAATGCAGGTATTCTTTAATCGCCATCATGATCCCCGGCACGCCGCCGGCAAACCACAGGATCTGTGTGGGCCAAGCGCCCGATGTTTGCAGAGACACCAAAACCGGGATTTTCCGATGGATACGGTCAAAATCCAGAGCCGAGATTTTCACTCCGGCTTGCCGTGCAATCGCAGGCAAGTGGAGGGTCGCATTGGTGGAACCGGAGATAGCGGCATGGACCATAATCGCATTTTCAAAGGCTTTCGGCGTCAAAATATCTTTGGGAACGATTGACTTTTTCAATAATTCCAATACTTGTTTCCCGGCCCGGTCGGCATAATGCTTAATGAAATTGGACCAGGCAGGCATCAATGCATTCCCCGGTAAAGATAACCCTAACGACTCGGACATGACCTGCATCGTGCTGGCAGTACCCATATATTGGCAAGCCCCGGCGCTGGGGCAGGAATTGACCTGATACACAAGCTGTTCTGCCTCGGTCATCTTCCCTTCCCTCACCTTGTCCCCGGTTTCGTAACAGATCACGGCATTAATGAAATCGGGGCCGGGCATCATGGAACCACCGCAAAAATGGATCGCAGGCAGATCCAACCGGGCTAAAGCCATCAAATGGCCGGGGGTCGCCTTATCGCAGGAAGAAAAGGTAATCATCGCATCGAAAGCAGCCGACCTGGCATGGATTTCCACCATGGCGGAAATAATATCCCGGGAAACCAAAGAATAATTCATCCCGTTATGTCCACAGGCCACACCATCACAAATATCGGTCGTCGTATAGACAGCCGGCTTTCCCCCGGATTTATAAACCCCCAATTTGGCATTTTCCACAAGCTGATTCAAGTGGGCACTGCCGGGATGGCTATCCCCATAAGTACTCTCTAAAAGCACCTGGGGTCGCTTAAGATCATCCGGGGTCCAACCGGTACCCAGTAACAGGGGATCATATTCCGGGTTTAAAGCGCGGGATTTTTGACTACACAACATATCGTTCCCTCCAATTTTATGATTTTCATACTCCTATTCCGGTAAAGCGCTGCTTACCGGCAAAATATCGGGTGGCGACAAGGTCGATTCATAAACCAGTTCGATATCGAAGCAAATTATCCTCTTCATCAAAGGACAATTCCAGGGGCTCGCTCATAATTTCCAGCATTGTATGGGCGCGCACTTCATCCAACAACGCTTCGGAAACAACCATCTCGTCCAAACGGGAAGTATTTTGGATAAATACGATCCTCGCTTCCTCATCGGATTCGGGGCAACTGGTGCGCAAAGCCGCCTGGATCACCTCGCGGTCATTCTCCAATACACAAGGAATCGCCGCATATTCCGGCGCCATGGAAGTAACGCAATTCATAACCGTATCATGGATATTGATCGCATCGAATACACGGCTGGGAACAAAATCGGCCAATCCAATCCCGCAGGCATTTCCATGGGTTCCCGGGGTGAGACTCAAAACAACAATGCGCTTAATGCGCGGCTCCAGGGGTTCCTTTTGGCCAAGCAAGTGAATCCTGCCGACGATTTTGCTGTCCATCCCACCGCCGCAGACATTCTTACCGATTTCTCCAATCATCAAGATATCAAGATCGGAAAACGGGATCTTGCTACTTTTCTCTTTATCTCTGATGAGCATTTCCCGTTCTTTTACCGAGATCTCTTCCGGGAGCATTCCGCAAAGTTCCGCCGTTTTCCCCTTCCAATTCTCCCGAATACCAAGCGCGAAAATAATGGGGAGCTTTTCAAACCCAACCTCGGCGATACGAACGATCGCCTCCTCATAACCGTATTTCATCGCGGCTTCATGGGCCATATAGGCTCCCTTCGGCCCGCCTAAACCGATAGTGATCATCTTATGGAGACCGCTCTCGATCTCGCCCGTAAAATCTGTGTGCTGTTTTACTCTATTGATTAAAACGAGACGGTCGACTTTGAGAGCCTCTTGATTGATATAGACCGGGATGCCTTGGGCCGTTTCTCCAATTAAGGAAGATTCACCGGTCGCCCGCAGCGGCACGCCCATGGTCTCTTCGGAAATGCCCAAATCTTTGAGGATCCCCCGCTGCCCTGGGGCGGTTCCGCCCCCATGGCTCCCCATGGCGGGGATAATTACGGGCTTACCCCCGGCTTTGATCACGGTCTCAATAACGGCCTTCATGATGTCCACAATGCCCGATATCCCTCTGCTGCCCGCGGTAATGCCCACCGTAAGCCCTTTGAGATCCATATTTTGAACCTCAACCTTCGCCAATTCCTCAAGGGTTGCCTGATAGACGTCGGCAATCTCCGGAGCAGGGATCTCTTGTTTGATCTTCACAAATCCGTGGTAACAATTCAACCTGCCTCCTCTCATCAAAAACCAAAAAATGCACACTATTTACCTAAAAAAATAGTATTCTCCCTATTTTTCTTCGCTTAAAAAAAACAAGGTGATGGCCAAAGAACGTTTCACTATGCAAAATCCAAATTGATCCTATCCTTTCAAATCGTTTCCTAAACACCCTTATCTTTTCTCAGAATATGGCAGTGCAAAATATATTCCTCGGCATCCTCCATAATCTGGTCGATGTCCTGCCACTGTTTTATATTTCTTGAATTTATCTTCGATAGTTCCGATTGCTTCCGCCAATAAGCTAACATAATTTAAAATAGTAAAATCGTATTTTTCTCTTCCCGTAACGAAGACTTCATGGCAGAAATGACAGACATCAATCAGAATCTCCGCATTCGTATCTTGCGCTTCTAAAAGCCTTTCCTCATCACATTAAAAACTCGCCGGAAATAGGAAGTGCCCCGCTGCCGCAACAGACGTTTCCTTTCCATGACGAGGGCATTTCTTTTAATCTAAGCCCGGTATCCTTTGGATGATCTCGTACTCGGAGTGAATCAACCCCCATATATGCTGTTTTACAGGGTTCGTAAGTAGCCGCATCCTGATCTATTCTATCCTTCATAGGAGTTTTCGATATGCTCCGCCACAAATTGGGGGAAAAATACAATATTAAACGGCAATTCTGCCAAATATGAATCCAGCTCTTGAAAACGGCAGCGACAGGTTGGACACCATAAGACCAGCGTTTCCGGCTGATACGACACTGTTTCAATCAAAATTGCCCATCGCCTTTGCCCGCTCTTCAATAGCGCCGTAAAACAAATGCGCACATCACCGCAACAATGATCGAGACCGGATACAAAGGCATAGTCGATATTAATATGATCCATAATGTCCAGAGCGTCAGCAATACCGGTTGAAAGTATACATTGCAACCGGGGAAAAAGACATACTTTGCTTTTATGAGGAGAACTTGTGGTTATTTTTTGATATTCCTCTCTTTTGAGACCTGTATACTTCAATGATTCTTTGCAACGCATCTTTACTTTACGGATGATTATAATCTTCGTTTGTATCGTTTTTCTGTCAAACGCTCCCATTTGATTGTTTCATTGATCCGCATAGGTTTTAATCCCTTGGGACAGACGCCTTCCATGCATTTAAAACATTCCATGCACGCATATGCCTTTGTAAAGACATCGTCATTAGGAGCCCCATCCTGCAAAAATGCAATACACTTTTCCTGAATTTCTTTTGGAGAAACCTCCTTCAAATTCGTTTGGAAATAATCGGGCATGTTCTCACACACAAACCACAGAATATGCAGTTCTCTATGACCTTCCTCTTTTCTTTCTCATAGAGCTTTAGCAGCTTATTTTCCAACCCACCTCCAATATGCGATCCTGTCCGTTCTCGGATTCCATTCGCTCTCTTCCTGTCCTTTAACAGAGGAACAACAAAATCAAGGAAGACGCTATCATCTCTACTTTACAAAAATGACAAAATATATAGCATTTTATAAAATTTTCAACCAACATAAAAATTCACCTTGAAAAAAGGAAATCAAATATCTCGAACAATGATCGTTTCAGGGATATCTACTTTCGTAATTGTATCTAGAATAAGCGTGTGCTATCATAATAATATAAAGAAGTCGTTAAACCAGCGATATTATCGAAACGGAAGATTGGTATATTTGAGGATTTCTATGATTATTTTTGAATAGTTTATATAATAGATTTATCGTAAGCTGCCCATGGAAGGCTTTAACTGTGCCTACACATTTTAGGAGGTGTTTTAGGATGAAATCACAGCGCAAAACCTGGGTTCTTGTATTCATATTTACCGTTTCATTGATACTATCCGGTTGCGGCAAGCCCAATGTCCAAGCACTAAAGTCTGAAAACGATATTACGGGCCTTATAAACGCACTGGGATATGACAAAGGTGATGCAGAAAGTTATGATAACGACATCCGAAGCGATGCTTATGACGCTCTATTAGAAATCGGAAAACCGGCAGTCGATGCACTGATCAACGCCATCAATAATAATAATGAGACCATTCGCGATTCAGCCATCCGTTTATTAGGGGAAATAAAAGACGAACGGGCGATCGAGCCATTAGCTACTGCTCTGGGAAATGAAGAGTTGAAGTCTAACGCTTTATATTCAATATGCAGAATCGGAAGCGTAGAGGCAATCGACATCTTAAGCAACTATATGAATGAAGATATTGTCCTTAAAGGCGGTCTCGTGGAAATCAATGTCAATTATGTTGAGTCCGTTTGTTCCGGCCAAGGAATCGAGGCAACACCATATCAGTCCCAAGAACCGGGCATTCACCCTGTCATAATTGTCGATGAACGCCCTTTTGAATCCTTTAGAGCATATGGATATGAAGACGATCCTTTGAATTGGAATGAATACTTACCCCTTGATTGGCAGGCCTTGGGCAGTCCGCAAGAAATAGAGCTTGTGCTCTGTTGGGGAGATGCCGAAGAAATCGTCATTGAATCGGCAACCTACGGAACAAATGACCCTGTATACGGCACGCGTGCACAGGAGAAAAAGACGGTTATATTGAGAGAAGCAGTAACTGGCAATGTTATTGCACAGGCTGATTTGCTGGGGGAAGAACCGGATGCACTTCCCGGCGGTGTTTATGTCACAGAAGATTTTAAATATGTGGGAGGGGTCACTCCTGATATTCTCATTGAGTGGCTTAGGCCATATGTTGAAATTACGCAGAATTAAAATGATCTTTATTGAGAAAGACCTCATGCGTAACATCACTATTTAAACACATCAAAGCCACCCGTTAACGGGTGGTTTTCTGTTTTGCCCCCCCCGGTTGCCCTGGGACGAAAGTTAACAAACAATAATCCCCACTGGAGTTTATATTGTGCTTCCTTTTAAACCAGGAGAAGATCAGAATGCCAAAACAAAAGAGCGCTTTTCTGCCGGCATCAGCCCCAGACAGAGCTTTGGAAAAATCCAGGAAAACACATCAAGAAACGACCCGGTTTTTCCCACTCTTTTTGGCGTCATACAATTTCATATCGGCAGCATGGATCAGGGCCGTTATTTCCTCTCCCGCATATTGCTTTACGCCGCCACTGATGGTGATCTTTAATCCGGGCTCAAAGCAATGATTTTCGATAGACTGTCGGATCCTTTCCCCAATCATGGACGCCATCTCAAGATCCGTATTTGAGAAAACTACGAGAAATTCTTCGCCACCGTACCTGCCGACAAGATCACTCTTCCTGATTTTGCTCTGAATGATCCCTGCAATTTCAACAAGGACCCGATCTCCGAAGATGTGCCCTTTTGAATCATTCACTTTTTTAAAATCGTCAATATCAAACAGCGCCACTGCCAAAGGCTCCTTTGAATGATTTGATGCTGCGATTTCAGATTTTAAATGCTCAACGATCGTGCTGTGATTGCTGATTTTCGTGAGACCGTCAAGAGCGGATTGTTCCGCCAACAGCTTGTTTTTATTCTCAAGCTCCTGTTGGATCACTTTTTTTTCGGTAATATCAAAGACAATACCGGCCAAGAAAACAGGTTTACCCGTTTGATCGTATTTCGTGATCTTCCCTCTGTCATAATACCATTTATATTTTCCGCCCTTTGTGCGGATCCGATATTCTACTTCATAAACCCCTATTTTACATGTTAAGTGATCCCGCATGGCGTTCATCGTTTTTTCATAATCGTCGGGGTGGAGCTTATCCGTAAAATACTGATGGGTGACTTTTGCGGGTATCTCGGAAACTTCACTAACCCAAAGTGGTAACTTTAAGCGGATTAAATGTCACATTATTGGTCTTGATATTCCAGTACCAATGCCCCAAATTCCCGGTCCAGGCATATTCTAATCTCGCTTCCTGTTCCTTTTCTTGTAGGAGTTGCTGATTCATCACTTCCAATTCATCCACGAGAAGAAGAAACAGCTCGTCTCTGGAAAGATCATCATACTTCACCGTTAATACCTCCTCAATCTGCCATCCACGGTTATTGATCCGCATTGTTCAATCCTGCTTTTTCAAGAACGCTATCGCTTCTTCCACATGCAACGGTTTGCTATAAGATATCCCTGCATCATATCACAATGATGTTCAATTAAATACTGTTTTTGCTGCTCATACTCAACCCCTCGGCTACGACACAATGACCGAGTTTATGGGCCATCGAAATAATGTCGCCGGAAATCGCATTTTCCGGGCTGATTTCAAGTAATTTATCAACAAAGTACTTGTCTATTTTCAGGCAGTTTATGTTCAATTCCCTTTCCCGGGCGAGAGAAGAATAGCCGGTACCGAAATCATCAATCGCAACTTTGAATCCCAATCCATTCAATTGATCAAGTTTATTGTTGATCGTGGTAAAGTTCCCGGTAAAGACAGATTCCGTAATCTCTAAACCGATATTATAGGGGCTAACCCGATGCTGTTCCAAAATAGCGACAAGATCGTCCACAAACTCCTCCCGAAGTATTTGGATTGCAGATACATTGACGGACACCCTGATATCCCCATAATTCAATGCTTCCAGTTTTTTCATAAAGCCGCATGCCATGTGGATGATCTGCTTACCGATCGGCACAATCAATTGTGTTTCCTCCGCTAGGGGGATAAATTCAGAGGGAGACACCTTACCGAGATCAGTGGAGTCGATGCGTGCCAAGGCCTCGAAACTTGTGATCTTGCCGGTCTTTAGATCCAGAATCGGTTGATACTGTAAATAAAGGGAGTTGTTCTCCCAATCATTGGCTATGTGCATGAGTTCTTCTTTAACATCTGCTTCACGCTTTAATGCGGCATCCATTTCTGCGTCAAAAAAATGGTAGCCAAACATATGGGTATCGCCAACCAACTCCGCGGCGCTGGCGGCATTGCGAATAATGATATCGGCGTCGCAGCATCGCTCCATTAACTCGAAAACGCCGATACCGCAACCCTCAAGATGAAAAATCTGGACATTACTTACAATCTCAATGATGCTATCACAAAAATCTGCGAGCTCTTCTTTGGTATGATATCCTTGATAATAGAAGGCGAAACGCTCAAATGAGATCCGGAACAATTTACATTTGTCATGACTGAGAACCGCCAAACTTGCCGCCAGTTCTTTTACCAAATTTTCGCTGAAATTATAACCGTAGGTTAAACTGATCGAATTGATTCTCCGCAATGCTAATAATACAATCGCTCTTTTATTTCCGGACGTTTCCAATACATCCTGTCCCAGGATATTTTCGAGATAGCGGCGGTTGTATAAGCCGGTGACAATATCAATTTCACTCACATGCTTCAGCTTTAATTCATAATCTTTTCTATCCGTGATATCGACAATGATCCCCTCAATGGCCTCCACACTCCCCTGTTCATTATAGATGCCTTGCCCCATTTCCAAGACCCATTTCCTTTGCCCGGTTGCCGTCACGATCTCATATTCATTTTTCAGCGGAACTCCCTGCACAAAGGCATTCTCCCAAGCAGAGCGAATTTGATCACGATTTTCCGGCACGATCAAATCAAGAAACGACACCTTGTTATACCCGATTAAGCGTTCGGGAAGATACCCGGTCAAATCCCAACAGCCTTGCGAAACAAACTCCATGGTAAACGCATGCCTGTAAATACGGCGATATGCCATTCCGGGGAGATTGGAAAGCAACACCGCTTTGCTGCGTTCACTTTCAAAGATCGCTCTCTCCATCTCTTTTCGTTCCGTAATATCTTGGATCAAACAGATATGACTTAACTTAGATTCGTTTTTCAACTTGAGCGGAGCAACGATCATATTGACCCAAACGATCGAACCGTCGGGCTTAATGTACCGTTTTTCCACAGAAAAGCTGGAAATTTCCCCCGCTTGAATTTGCTGATATTTCCCTAAATCCTCCTTGCGGTCATCCGGATGCGTAATTTTGACCCAACCCAGTCCTGCCAGCTCCTCTTTGGTTCTACCGGTAATCTGCTCAAACATCGGATTGATGAGAGGCTCGTGATCCTCAGAAGGATCAAAAGGAAGCTCACAATAGGATATTGCGATCCCGATCGGAGCCTGATCGAAGATCACATCAAGTGTCAAGCTGCTCTCATTGAGCTTTTCTTCATATAACTGCTGTATTCTCAAAAGCTCAAGATGCATCTCTATCCGAACCCGTAAGGAGTCAATATTGATGGGCTTTCTGATATAATCAACCGCTCCCAACTGCAATCCTTTGATCTCATTATCAATCTCATCATAATTCGTCAGAATAATGGTACGCAATTTTTGATATTGATCGCTTGATTTCAATTTTTCCAACACCTGGAATCCGTCCATATTGGGCATTTTCAAATCAAGAATGATCAAATCAATATCTGCGTTCGTATCGATACAGCGCATCGCTTCCAGTCCGTCGCTTGCAGTTGAAATATCATAATCACGCAACATATTTTTTATGATGATACGATCCGTTGCCGAATCATCAACTACCAAGATTTTTGCTGTCATTTCTTCTCCTCCTTCTCAGAAACTTTCATCCGGTCACAACGACCTTGGGCCCGCACGACTTACCCTTCATTCACAATCTCCGAAATCTTCCGCAACAGTTTCCCTAAACCCTGAATAAACTCTAGCTGCAAAGCCCCGATTTCCCCTCATTTTCCTCTTCCAGGGCTTTTTGCATATGAACCTCCAAATCATACAATGATTTTGCCCCGATGCTGCCGGAACTGCTTTTGATTTTATGGATCATTTGCGCAGCATCGGAGAATCGTTTTTCTCTAATGGCAAGAGACAGTTGTTCCGAAATATCCGCGTTCTCTTCAGCGTACACCCGCAATATTTGCTGGTATAAAGCGAGATCGCCGCCCAGGTTTCTTTGCCCGACAATGAGATCCAAGATTTCAGCCTCTTCATCCTACTTTGCTTTTCTTCCAGAATTGCCCGGACTGTTTCAATCAAATGGTCGGGATCAAAGGGCTTGCTGATATAATGATGGATTCCACATTGCTCGCATTTTTCCTTAACCCCTAAGATCACATCCGCCGTCATCGCAATGATGGGAACCCGATCCGAGATTTTCCTGATTTCCGCAGCTGCTTCATACCCATTCATCACCGGCATATGCAAATCCATTAAAATCAGGTCGATCTTATCCTTGTTTTCTTGATAGAGTTGAACTGCGGTTTTCCCTTCCGACGCAAGCATGACCTCAAGACCGATCTGGTGCAAAAGCGCCTCCACAAGCATCTGATTCGTTTTATTGTCCTCCACGACCAAAACGCAATGGGGCAGTTTGGGCTTGACGCTATGACCCTCCGCAGCTGCGGCTATTTGTGTTGCAGCAACGGCCTCCTGCTTGAAAATATCCAGGATACCGTTAAATAGAATCGATGGAATGATCGGTTTACCGATGCCGATTTCAACGCCGTTTTCATCCAATCTGTCAAACAAATCTTCCCGCATCATGGGAAGGAGCATCACAATCTTCGGTTTTTTAATGATGTTTTTATTATTCCGAATGGATTTTACAAATGCATAACCACCTTCAACAGGTGTTTCATAATCGACAATCATTAAATCGAAAGGTTTTGCAAATTTACCGTCGGCAGCTTCCAACATGCTGACGGCACTTACCGGTGATGTTGTCAGTTCACAATCCATACCGAAGGCGCCGAGATAGCTTTCGATCATATTCATATTGGAGCCGGTTTTCTCTAAAACAAGCGTCCGCACATTTTTAAAATGATCCCGGGACACATGCTTCTTCTCGTTTTCTTCTTTTACACGGTCTACCGGGAGAGAAAGCTGAATGACAAAAGTCGAGCCTTCCCCTTTCGTGCTGTAAACCTGGATTTCCCCGCCCATCATCTCCAATAGATTTTTCACGATGGACAACCCCAAGCCGGTGCCGCCAAAACGCCGATTGATACTGATATCCCCTTGCGTAAAGGGTTCGAAAAGATTTTTGACCTGTTCTTCGGACATGCCAATACCGGTATCTTTGACCGTGAACGCCAAATGATATTGATCCGATTCTTTGGCAACCAGCTGAACATTAAGGGTTACTTCTCCGGCCGTCGTAAATTTCACGGCATTACTCAAGATATTGAGCAGGATCTGTTCAATCCGTTTCGCGTCCCCGAAAAACCAATTGGGAATCAGCGGATCTTTTGTGAGCTTGAAACCGATTTCCTGTTCTTCAATTTTATAGGAAATAATATTGACAACATCCTGAATGCTCTGATCCAAACTGAAGGATGTGACCTCCAGCTCAACCTTCCCGGCTTCTATTTTAGAGAAGTCCAAGAGATCATTGATGATACTGAGCATATTGGTAGACGCCTGGGTGATGCGATCAATATACATTTTTTGCGTCAGGGTAATATCGGTCTTCTTTAATAAATAAGACAAACCCGTAATGGCATTGAGCGGCGTCCTGATCTCATGGGACATGCGGGCCATGAAGTTTGATTTAAAGTTATTCGCATCTTCCGCCTCTCGTTTCGCATTTTCCAAATCAGCCTGAATCCGCTTGCGCTTGCCAACTTCCTTCTTCAAACGGGCGATCCAGTAGAAGGATACCGCAAGCACAAGAATAACCAAAGACCCGACGATAACAAGTACTTGAATAATGGCACTGTAATCCGGCTCTGTATCCAGATCAATCCATCTATTATTGATCTGGATAATTTCTTCTTCGGTAACAGTGTCCAGCGATTTATTCAAAATACTGATTAACTCGGGCCAATCTTTACGAACAGCAAAATACAAGGCCTGCTGTATCTCCGCCTCAAAGGCAACAAATTTCAAATTGGTTAAACCGTTTGATTTGATCAAATAATTGGTTGTGGCAAGATTGCCGACAAAGGCTTTTTCCGTACCGTTGGCGACGGCGGTGAGAGCAGCTTCTACGGAATCATATAAGCTGAGATTGATATCGGGAAAAGAAAGGAGATAGCTGTGATGGGAACTGTTTCGTTGCACCGCAACCGCCAAGCCCTCCAGATCTTCGATGCCTTTGATCTCCGTTTCCGTATCTCGCGTAACAATGACTCTTTTAAAATAGTAATACGGCTCCGAAAAAAGGAAAACCTGTTCTCTCTCTTCCGTTTTGGAAACAGCCGGCAAAACATCAATATTCCCTGCCAGCGCCTGATCATAAGCCTCCGGCCATGTCAACCCCTCGACGACCTCAAATTGCAGGCCGGTTTTATCACTGATCAAGGCAAGATAATCCGTAACGATACCTTTATAATCGCCATCTTTATCAATAAACTCAAAGGGCACAAAATTCGGATCAACACCAAGAAGAATGACCGGATGTTGCTCCATAAAAGCAAGCTCCTCTTTTGTCCAGTCGATACGACTGTCAATCGCATAGCCGGCAAAGGGGGTGGTCAACAAAATAATCATGCTTAAAAACAGTGTTAGAATCTTACCCATACTATCGCCTCCCAGAAAACATAACCCAATGGATGGCATGATCGGACAGCGATGGCGCTTCAACCGCCGGATTTATTTATGTGTGCACATGGCTTTAAGGCACATCTTTCCGCAAATGGGACCCACTTCCGGGATTGCCATTGCGGTGTCAATTTACGATCTAACTCCTTTGCGATCTAACTCCTTTGCGATCACGCTATTGCAAGAAAGAAGCATACGGCAATCGGTTTTCTTTTCATCCAACCGCTATTTTTCTTGCATTGCTACCTCTATTATACGAATACTGCCACGATATGACAATATCTATTACATTATTTATTCTGCGTAACCGATATAAATTTTACATTCCTACCCCATTTTGCCATGAAACCATGGCTTGCCGCCAAAGATACGCAATATTTCCAGGCAACAAAAAAAGGCGAAATATGACAACCGAGAACCGTCGCCTCCAAACTGCACCGTTCCCCGAAGAGCCATCACTTGGCTTGTAAGAAAAGCTCTCGTATTCTCACAAACCAAGAGGCTGCCAAGAAAGGGATTAGAGCAAGGCGCAAAAAAACCGCAGGACGCGATGTGTACATAGACGTACATGAGCGGTCTGCGGTTTTACCGGAACAATGCACTAAGCCCTTTATTGACAGTCTCAGATGCGCTGCTTTACCTAGCGCGCATCTCTTATGAAGATGAGAAAGGAAATCCCCTACTTTAGGCTAAATTCTTCCGCAAATAAGGAGCATCCCATAAACTCAAAGGGAAAAAGAACTGCCACTGGAAACAATTTCAAATGCCGTCTTTTTCAAAACACAATCCAAACTGTTTTCCAGCGTTTCCGTTTTATTGGTTATGATTCTTGAGGGACAACCTCCGGGACAATAGGCATAATACGGACATTGCACGCAGGATTCGCGTTCTTCACGACCGGTCAAGGCGATCTGGCGGATCGGGCCTTCATGGATATTGCCCATCGCATATTCCTCCCGGTCAATCAAAGAGCCGCAGGGATAGACCGAACCCTCCGGCAATACCACATAGGATCGCCCACAGGAAGCATAACAATAGTTTTTGCTGCAAGAGGGGCAAGAAAGTCTTCTTTTGGCCTCCTCAATCTCACGAATGGAGATCTTGACCCCGGTACTTTCACGCATGAAGCCTCGCTTCTCTGATGGAGCCGAAATAAGGCGGTTCGTAACGCTTCGGCTCCCGGCGCATGGAGCGAACAAAGACTCCCGGCCCGCTCTCCGGCAAAGCGAATCAAATCCAAACCGATCCCTTTCACATTGCCGAGATAGACACTAAAATCCACCAGTTCGGGAAGACGTTCAACATTCTCCGCGGTAACGACGCTGTTAATATTGATATTGATCCCGGCCTGGGCTAATTTCCGGATCCCGTTCACAGCCGATTTCGTTCCGCCTCTGAGCATTTCATTCACTTCGGGCGGTCCGTCCAAACTCACGCCGACAGCGATCTGCATTCTCTTGATCTTGGCCGCAATCTCTTGGTCGATCAGGGTTCCGTTCGTCTGTAATTGGAACTGAACATCATAACCATGCCTCCGGATATATTCATCAATGCGGCAAATCAGGGCATAGTTTAGCAGCGGCTCGCCCCCGGCAAATTGGATCTTTAGCGGCGTATCCCCAAAATACTCCAAGACTTTGACGGCTGTGGGAAAGTCCATATCATGCTGCTGTTTCCTTGTGTCGGCATAACAATATTTACACTTGAGATTGCAGCGACCACTTGTCCATAAAACGATCAGTATTCTTTCTTTGCTCATAGATTGATTACGCAATAATTTCCTTCACTTTGTCTTCGATGAGGTCCATACTCAACAACGAATCTTCAAAGGGTCTCCTTCTCATACGGTGGGGCAATACATACGTTGCCGCTTCCTTTAAATCTTCCTTGCTGACGAAATCCTTCATATTATAGGCGGCAATCGTGAGAGCAGTTTTGATCATCACGATATCCGCCCGGTGCCCATCCACGCCGAAAGACATCGATATTTTGGCAGCGGTTTCCAATAGCTTATCATCAAATACAACTTGGGGCAAAAGCTCGGTCGCTTCCATGATTATTTTTGCCAGTTTTTCCTGCTCAAGACTGTAAGACTCTTTGAACTCATCGGCATTTTTTTCAAAGGCAAGGCGCCTTCTGATAACTTCGGCCCGCTGGGAAGTTTCATTTTCCCCAAGGACATCGACGACCAAACCAAAGCGGTCGATCAACTGCGGCCGCAAGTCTCCCTCTTCGGGGTTCATCGTGCCCACTAAGGTAAATTTGGCGGGATGGGTAAAGGAGATGCCTTCCCTTTCAATAAAGTTGACCCCCATCGCTGCGGAGTCCAAAAGGATATCCACCACATGATCGTCCAACAAATTGATTTCATCCACATATAGAATATTGCGGTTGGCCTGGGCCAAAATACCGGCCTCAAATTTCTTTTCGCCTTTTTTGATTGCCTGCTCAATATCGAGGGTACCCACTACCCGATCTTCCGTTGCGCTGATCGGCAAATCCACCACTTTCATCTTCGTTTGCAGGATTTGGTGGGGCAACCCTCCGGTAATGATCTTATAACAATCGTCACAAGCCTGCTCCGGATCATGGGGATTGCAGGAGAATTTGCAGCCTTCGATCTGATCCCGTTCCGGCAAGAGATCGGCCAAGGAGCGCACGGCAGTCGAGTTCGCCGTCCCTTTTTCTCCTCGGATCAAAACGCCGCCTAAAGACGGATTGATGATATTCAGTATCAAAGCAAGCTTCATCCGCTCCTGCCCAACAATCGCAGTGAAGGGATAAATTTTCTTTTTCAAATTCATAATAGGGATCCTTTCTTAAAGTTATATTTTATTCGGCTTTTTTGCAGAGTTTCACTCCGATATAGAGTAAAATCAAAAAATATCCGATCATAATTAACGGGTGGACCCACATGTTGATGAACAAATCGCTGTCCCGACGGATCGCAATACTGCTTTGCGTCAAAGGTAATATCCAGATCAGTTCTTTTAAGATCATCGGCATTCTGTCAAGGGGGAAAAAGGTGCCGCACAAAAAAGACATCGGCGTAATAATAAAATTCTGGAATTTGCTCATATCGGCATGGGATTCAATAATAATCCCGATCATAAAACCCAATGCCGAAAATACCAGGCAATTCAAAACGACCATCAAAGACGCATATAAATCAAACTGAATATCCGCTCTGAAAATTAAACAAATCACGATGATTAATGCCGCCGCATACATCCCTCTTAGGGCCCCGGCGGTAATTTTACCGATCGCGAAGGAACCCATATTGATCGGCGCCGTCATAAACTCTTCAAAGGTCTTATCATAGGTGCGGGAGATATTGATATTATTTGCGATCGTCCCAAAACTTGTGGTCATGGAGCTCATGGCGATAATACCGGGGATCACGAAACTAAGATAACTGGACCCGTTAACGACGGTGCTCCCGCCAATCCCCCAGCCAAAAGCAATCAAATAGAGCATCGGCGCGACCAAGAGACCCAAAGTAATCCCCCAAAACCGATTGCTGAATATAATCCATTCATACCATAATATCGACAAAACTTTCATTTCAATCTCCTACTCTCTTATTGGTCAGCATAATGAATGTATCTTCCAAGTTACTTGGCCGGATATTGACGGTGGCATTGATCGTTGCCTCTTTTTCCAAAGCAGATTCTCTATCTTTAAAGAACAAGATCTTCGTTTCACCATCCTCGAAGCTTTCCAAGACAAAAGACCCGAATTTCTCGACCAAATTTTTCGGCGTATCCAGTTCAACAATTTTCCCCTGATCCATAAAGCCGACGCGGTTACACAATACTTCCGCTTCTTCGATATAATGGGTCGTCAGGATTACCGTCATTCCATCCTTATTGAGGCCCTTCATCAGATCCCACAATTTTCTTCTTACGGAAGCATCCAAACCTACGGTCGGCTCATCCATCAATAATACTTCTGGACGATGCAACAATGCCCGGGCGATCATCAGTTTCCGCTTCATGCCCCCGGAAAAGGTTTTTACCTTGTCATTTCTTCTTTCGTATAAATCAATATAATGGAGAAGCTCGTCAATCCTCTCGTTCGCCGCCTCCTTTTTCATCCCGAAGAGTTTGGCATGAAGGGCAAGGTTTTGCCTTGCGGTCATATCCCACTCGAGATTGATATGTTGGGGCACGATACCGATCTTGGATTTGACCTGGGTTTCATTGCGGTCCAAGGGCACGCCCCCAATCACGATCGTTCCCGAAGTCGGCTTTGTGAGCGTGCTCAACATCCGCACCATGGTGGTTTTCCCGGCGCCGTTGGGACCCAACAAACCAAAAAACTCGCCTTTCTCGATCCGCAAGCTCAGATGATTGACTGCAACCGTGGTTTCATATTCTTTTAATAAATCCGTGATTTCAATCATTTTTCATTCCGCCTCATTCTATTTCCTTATAAAGACAATGCTACTGCCGCCACAACGCTCTCCGCACGGAGCTCTTCGATCTGGAAACGGTCCGCATTCATTGCCTTTGCCAGGTCTTCCGCCATTTTTAATTTGATAAAATTTTGATCCGTATCAATAACGATGGACTTGATTTGTTCCGCTGCGATCTTTTCGGCCGCACCCAATGCGTCGTCAAAAGCATCGATCCCTTTTTGGCTATAGGTGGCTCTGCCATCGGTAACCACCACCACAACAGGAAGCATGTCCTTATCTTTGATCATTCCCGCTTTCACAACTTCATACGCCATATCGAGGCCTGCCGCAAGCGGCGTTCTGCCCCCGGTCGGCAAAATGCTCAGTTTTTTCTCCGCCAGTTCTACGCTCCGTGTAATCCCCAACAAAAGCTCGGCGCAATCATTGCGGAAAGCAATTAAGCCGACTTTATCCCTTTTTTGATAAGCGTCGTTCAAGAGGGATAAAATAGCGCCCTTTACGGCAATCATCCGTTTGTTCGCTCCCATAGAGCCGCTGGCGTCAACAACAAAAATAATGGTATTACCGGTCCGTTTCTCTCTCACTTTTACCCGAATATCCGAGCGGTGAATCGCCACCGCCATGCCGTTTTTATCCCGGAACATGTGCTTAGGGGCCGCGGCCCGCAAAGTAGCGTCAATCGCGATATCCCGGATCTGATCATTGGCAGGGTACGCATAGCGAACATACCTTCCCTGCATACTGGAGGTATTCACCAAGCTGCGTTTTCCGCTGCCATGCTGGATCGTCTCGTTTCTTTTTTCCGCTAACCAACGGGAAACGATAAAGGGTTCTCCCGGATCGTCAACGGTTTCCTCCGCTTCTCCCGCTTGCATTTGCTCGTCAAAATCCTGGTCTTGCGGCGTCGTATCGGGTTCCTCGCAAAGCATTTCCTCTTCATCCGTCAAAGGATCTTCCGGGACCTCCGGTTCTTCAGGCGGCGTCTGCTCCCGGTTGTCATCGTTTTGATCCGCCGGCAAATCGGGATCATCATTTTGCGTGGGATCATCCTGCTGGTTGTGCTCCTCTTCCTGCTGCTCTCTCGACCGATGCGGCAAAGCGTATTTTGCGGCCTCTTTAATGTCGGTAATATTCAATACCGTTCTTTTATCAAGGGCGGCGATGGCTTTCGCCGCCTCGATGATGACGAGCTCCGCCCGATGCCCCGCACAATTTGCTTCTTTCGCAATAGAGGAGGCCAACTGCATCGCATTAGGCGTAACGATAATTTCCGCCAGTCCTTCTTGGGCGGCGGTAATTTTTTCCCGCAGTGCTTTCGTTTCCTCCTGCCACTTTTTAATAAAAAGCAAAGGATCCCGTTCAAAGGCAATCCGCCTTCGGATGATCTCGACGCGTTTCCTGATATCGGTCTCCCCTTCTACCTGGACATAGAGACCGAAGCGGTCTAAAAATTGCGGGCGCAAACCGCCTTCTTCCGGATTCATGCTCCCGGCCAGAATAAATTTAGCGGGATGACTATAGGAAATACCTTCCCTTTCAACGATGTTGACCCCGGATGCTGCCGACTCTAAAAGCGATTTTACAATATGGTCGCTCAAGAGATTCACCTCGTCCACATAAAGCAGGTTCCCATGAGCTTGATACAGCAATCCCGGCTCAAAGCGTTTTTCGCCGTATTTAACGGCATATTCAAAATCGATATTCCCAATCAGCCGGTCTTCCGTAATATTTAACGGCAGATCGACCAATGTGATAGCGGGAGCAATAGAACATATCCCTCGAACAAGCGTAGATTTTGCCGTTCCTTTTTCACCGCTGATCAAAACACCGCCGATTTTGGGGTTGACGATATTCCAAATCAAAGCATTTTTTATTTCATCTTGCCCCAAAACCGCAGTAAAGGGGAAGACGGTATTTGGCTTTTGCATATTTCTACTTATCCCAAATCCTCGAGATCTCCTTCCATTTCCATATAAATTTTCTTGAGTTTTTCAACTTTATCTTCTGATGCATTCCACATGCCGCGCTGATTCGCTTCAAGCAATCTCTCGGCTACATTGTGCAAGGCCCAGGGATTGACTTCCCGCATCCAATCCGTGTTCTCCTTATCGAAAGCGTATCTTTCGGCAATAGAGTCATACATCCAATCGTCGATCACATTGGTCGTCGCATCCCAGCCGAAGGCGAAATCTACCATGGCGGAAATCTGTTTGGCGCCGCGATAGCCGTGCTTCTTTAGGCCCTCGATCCACTTGGGATTATTGACTCTGGCCCGCATAACCCGGGAAGCTTCCTCATGCAGCGTCAAAGTTTCCACATGATCCGTGTCCGAGGTGCTGGGAACATAGGCCGGTTTTTGTGAGCCGCTGTGGGTCGTAATCGCCGCTACCATACCACCGAAATAATTATAAAAATCATCGCTGTCCAGCATATCAAATTCTCTGGTTGATTCATTTTTAACGGCGACGCTGACTTTTTTCATCCGCAGCGCAAAGGTTTCCGGAACCTTATCTCCATGCACATGCTTCCCATAAACATGGCAACCCCAGGTCGTGTAGACCTTCCCCAAATCGGTTACATCATTCCATTTTTTGCTTTCCACAACATTATTGACTCCGGCGCCATAAGCTCCCGGCGCGTCGCCAAAGACCCGATACAAGGATTGGGTCGTTGCGGTTTCAAGATCAATACCTTGTTTGACCAGTTCTTCAACTTCTTCCGTTACATGCTTCTTAATATAGTTCACATCATCCGTTTCATCCAGAGACGCCACCAAATTCACCGCATCTTCTACTCTCTCGATCAGATTGGGGAAAGCATCCCGAAATAATCCGGTGATTCTCAGCGTCACATCGATTCTCGGGCGGCCCAATTCCTCCATGGGGATGGCTTCAATTCCGATCACTCGATCCGTATTCCCTAACCAAACGGGACGAACCCCCAATAAATAAAAGGTCTCCGCGATGTCGTCGCCATAGTTCCGCATTGCTTCCGTAGCATAGACCAGGATGGATACGCTTTGAGGATAAACGCCGTCATCATGCAAAGACCGTTCAATCAATTGATCCGCCAAAATTTTCCCAATCTCCCAAGAAGAACGGGAGGGCATCGCGCCGGGATCAACGGAATAAAAATTCCTCCCCGTAGGCAAAATTCCCGCATTGCCTCTTGTGGGCGCGCCGGAAGGCCCCGGCGGAACAAATTTGCCGGAAACACCGCCGACCAGCCGATCCATTTCGTCCGTCATCCGCTGGATACGCGGTTTGATGAAGGTACAAACGAAGGTTAAACATTCTTTTAAGCGCTTCGTACTGTTTTCCCGGTTGATTTGAAAGTCTTGGATGATACCGTCGACGGAATCCGCCGCAAAACCCTTTCCTTCCAGCGCGAGAAAAATATTTTCCGCAACTTCATCGGCTTCCCTAAGCAAAATCCCATAGGACTTGCCGTCTTGTGTCGCTGTTTCCGGATTGGCCAGCAAAGCTTCAAAATCCAGTCCCAATAAATCGCAAACGCCTTCTCTTAAAGAAGGAACTTCTCCGTTACGATTTCTGACCAGCATTTTCAGCATATTGCGATAGCGGTCGCCTTCCGGCACCATGCCGAGGATATGGAAGCCATCGGCAATATCGCAGGCCTGCACTCTTGTGACCCAAGTATGCATCTTTTCGATACATTCATCGGGATCATTTGCCATCTCCTCATCGGTAAGACCGATGTCATCGTGCAAATTGATCTTTTTCCCAAGTTCCAATATCTCCTGCTGAACTAGGGGCAGCTTTTTCGGATCCGCAGCCTTGACATGATAATACTGCTTCATCAATTCATCCATCTTCGCCAACTCATCGTACACGCCGCTTTCGACCATGGAGGGAATCATATGATCGACCAAAGTCGCATAGGTGCGTCTTTTCGCCTGGGTACCTTCTCCCGGCGCATTGATGATATAGACATAGAGATGCGGAATCGTTCCGATACAAATATCGCTGAAACAATCCTTGGACAACCCCACTTCCTTGCCGGGGAGCCACTCGATTGTTCCATGGGTGCCGACATGAATGATCACATCCGCCTGGAAGACGTCTTCCACCCAACGATACACGCCGATATATTGATGGGGACAGGGAATATCCGTGCTATGATACATTTCTTCCGCTTTTTCTTCAAAAGCCCGGGGCGGCTGCAAACCGATAAAAATATTCCCGTTCAAGATCCCGGGGACTAAAAGCTGCTGATCCACCGCCATAAAATCCCCCACGGGCTCGTCCCAATATTTCACCAGGTTTTCTTTAATGCGAGGAATAAAAGGATCATACCATTGGCGATACTTTGCTTCCGTTACCGTATCGATACTCTTGGCCAGCATATTCTCGGGAGACATCCAGCGCCCGTCATTCGTGAGCCCTTTCGTGATGGTATCGATAATCTCTTTACCGTCGGCAAAATGATATTGGGTATGAATCCCGGCTGCTTCCATCCTGGTAATCAATTTACAAACCGAAACCGGCGTATCAAGACCCGCCGCACCGCCGATATTATCGTTGCGGGGCGGATTGTTATGCAGAATAATGGCAACCTTCTTCTCGCTGTTGTCTTTATGGCGCAATATGGCCCATTTGATCCCGATCGACACGATGTTTTTAATGCGATCCGCAATGGGAGCGGCATATCTTCTGGTACCCAATTCCGTTTCTTCCAATTCCGTTGTGGCAAAGGGATACGTAATAACTTGGCCGTCAAATTCCGGTTGGAATACGCTCCAACTCAAGGACAAGCTGTCGATCCCTTTCACCGATATTTCCCATTCTTCATACGATTGCATGGTGGTCATCAACTGGAACACCGGTACGCCAAACTGTTCAAAAATACTGTTTTCCTGGGGTTTGGAACCATCTCCGGGGGCGGAAATGATGCTCAAACTGTGCCCGGTCGTATTGATGATGGCGTCCACGATCGGCCGGTCTTCAGACAACATATACTGTTGCAAAGTCGCCTTGATCCCCAGACAACCGAGATCCGCATTGGGCAGCAACTCGGCATAGATACATAGGGGCATGGCATTTTGCTTCTTCATTTCCCGGATCAAGGCATCAATATGTAAGCGATTCTTTTTTTGCATGAGCATCACATTCATAATGATGCCAATCACCGGTTGATTACTGTTTTTTATCTTCGCTATATAGGCCGCTTCATCCACCGTCTCCTCGTCGGGATCATAAATCCCACTCCATTTAGGGCAAACCGGCAGATCCAGGGGAACATCCAATCCTGCGAACTGATTGCCGATCCACTTGATGAGATTCAGCATATTATTGAGCCCGTCGGATTTAAAATAGCGAAACATGGTTTTGAAATCATCGTGCATGATCTGACATTGCGGAAATAATTCAGCGACTTCTTCTTCGATTGTCGTATTGATAAAGAATTTCTTTTTGCCCTTGAAGCGCTCATAATATTTCAAAAAGCTTTTGAAAAATGACAGGGAGCCGAAAATATTGATAAAAACAAAATCAGCTTTTTCCGTCGCCTTCCGCACATGCGGCATAGATCTCTTCATCGTCATCGAGCTCCGTGGTATTGAATAGATCAAGATGATACATGCCCGGATATTCTTCCTCCAGCTTACTCTGAGCCTCCTTAAAGGTAAGGAAGGGCTCATTCGCTGTCATGATCACTACGAGATTCAACATGTTTTCCTCCTATTATTCAGCCGTAAAGGGCATAATCAAGAAATGTTCAAAGCTGTCAACGGTAATAGTATCAAAGGAATCCGGATAGAAGAACTCCGCCATTTCCACATATTTCCCATCGATATTATGATAAGAATTCCAATAATCGTCCGTAATCTGGAGAACATTGCCTTCAGCCATACAGGAAAGATCTGCCAACACCGGAAGCTGATCAATGATGGACTGAATATCCGCCCCATATTTCGGCATCCCTCTGTTAATGAAGATATCCGCATCACTCATGCGAGCATAGAACTCTTCCGCCGTAATGGTTGTAACCCCATCAACACCAACGCCGATATCATCAAACACATATTCCCCACCGCAATCCCGGACCATTTGCGCGCTGCTCGATCCGGCATTCTCAACATAAATCGTGCCATTGACAACAATGCCCCAACCGACTTTTACTTTGGATTCTGCATCAATCCCGGCAGTCGCTTCCATGATTCCGTCAATATTGGCCATGGCAGCATCGAAATACTCTTCCGCTTCAATTTCTAAGTTATAGAAGGCGGCAAAAAACTTCACCCATTCCATGATTCCCCGGTAATCACTTTCGGAACTGGAACCGTCAAATACATAAGGAATACCGGCTTCATCCAGCATTGCCATCAATTCAACCTGTTCTGTGCCCATCCCCGCATTGGTGAAAACCACATTGGGAAGCAAAGCCTGTACGATCTCATAATCATAACTGGTCGACATGGTCGTATTGCTGCCGACGTCTACGATCTGGCCGCTTTGCATCCGGGTACGCATCGCATCAAAATCCCAATCCTCTTCGGTTGCCCGCACGCCGACGATGCTATCATATAAATCTTCATCAGAGAAGGCTCTCAAATAGCCGACTTGGGTCGTGCTGGAAGAGATCACATTGCTGATCGGAATGGTAAGCGCCGTCAGATCGGCATATTCTTCAGGAGCGGTTTGCCCTTCTTGCAAAAGCAGTACCTGGCTCCCCTGGCCATCCGTAACCAATTTCATACCGTCTTCAAGATATTCAATACTAAAATTCGTTGCATAAGATAATTCCATCGTACTGCCTGCCGGATACTTGGCAATAACATCTTCCACACTGCCGCCATATACGGAATCCCCACTTACGTTCACGGCGTCTTCCGCACAACCGGTGAATAAGACGGCAGTCAAACCCACCATGCATAAGATGGCCCCAAGGCATTTAAATAACCTTTTTTTCATCGTTTACATTCCTCCCTGTTTTCCCTAAATATTTAATTTTTATTTAATGCAATTGCAACCATCGTAACGATAGTTACAAAACGATCCAGCATAAAATCGATGCAAGCCTCTGGTTCCGTCCAAGACCCTTCTTGCGCTTGCCATTCGATGGAATAGGTTGCCGCGATCTGCCCCAGAATCATCTCTCCTCCGATCACCGTTTCGTTAAGCGAGAGTAAGCCCCATTGTAATTGATCCAGCAAATGTACGAATAATGAAGTATAGATAACCATTTCTTTATTGCCGTCGAGCAAATGGAGCTGATGGACAAAGTCAGCCTTGGCCATGTTCACATCCGGGAACTGATCCAATTTATCGCAAAACGCTTTCTCGGCAACTTGGTATCTTTTCAAGCGTGCCCCAATACTGTGCTGGCTTTTTGCCGATAAACCCATATGGAGATGCAGAGATTCCTTGACCGCCGCCATCACCGTCTTGCCGATCAATTCTCCCAATTTCCCATGTTTCCCCGCATATGTCAGAACATTGTCGGATTCCCCGTTTGCAATAATCATGACATTATCGGTTCCGGATCCGGTGGCAATGCCGGAAGAATACAAACTGCCTGCGATCAACTCTGAAGAGCCGCCGTTTTTGCTTCCGTTGCCGTAACGATGGCCCGGGCCATACAACCGGGGGTCATATCGGCATTCGCAAAAACCATCATATTGATCGTTCCCGGCCGTAAGCTGACGCTGCTGCCATGCTTTTCATAACTTGTCGCCGCTTCACCCACACGACCTCCGTTCACTTCAAGGCTGGCGGTCACGATTGCGGTAACCGTCAACACATCGTATGTCATGCTCTTGATCACGGCGCTTTCCATCGATACGATCGTCGCCATATAGGCCACAGATTCATAATCAAGCCCCAAATCTTCTTGAACAAATCTCTTGATTTTCTCTTCAGCGCCGGGCTGGCAATATTCGCAAGGCATCCCGGGGCCGGGATTCACATCGCGGTTAAATACCGCCGTCAGATCTTCACGATAGCCGCCATTATGCATGGAAGTGCTCATCACCTTGCGTTTTCCCTCAAAAGGAACGACGATACAGCGCCTAAAACGATGAATCGGATCCCCCGTGGCTAATACATCAATCATCATGTGCAATCCCTCCATTTATTGTTGTTTGTCATTTAAGATCATCCCGATCAATGTATGCAGATTTGAACAACATACAACTTTGGCCGCTGCCGCGCCGAAGCGTCTGCTCATTTCCTCCGCAGGACAAAGGGAGAATACTTTTTTGCCGCAAGCAACCGCATTGTTTAATAAATCCAAGTTGCCCTGATTATTATTCCCCAAGGGGAAACCCGTATCGATCACATGATCGACCGAAGCGATTTTATCCGCCGCGATTGCCAAACTTTCCGCACTGATATTATGAAACGCATGCTCCTCGATCATTTCGCAATTCAGTGCCTTGCCAATGTGGAGATCAATATCATTGCTGTGCAAAACACCGCAGTACATCCCCAATCCGGCGCGGGCCAACGCCCGATAAACGCTGACGCCGGTTCCGTTCCCGCCGGTGACAAAAACTTCCGGTTTTTGGGGACTGTTAAATTCCAAACTACCCATCAATTCATTGTAATGAGCGCCTTCAATCGCATAAAGTTTTTGGATAGTTCCGGCTTGAATGATTTCCTCCGGGGTTCCCTGAGCCACAATCTTCCCGTTTTGAACCAATAAAATCGTCTGGCAGCCCTTGATCGCCAAATCGATATCGTGTAAGGATAAGACCACGGTGATCCCCTTTTTCACACACAATTCCTGGAGGATCCGGATCACTTCCACTTTGTGCTTGACATCGAGATGGCTTGTGGGTTCATCCAAAACAATTAGTTCCGGCTCTTGCACAAGGGCACGGGCGATCATGATCTTCTGCTTTTCCCCATCGCTTAGCTCAGAATAATACCGATCTTTCAGCCATAGGGCATCCGTCGCCGCCAAGGCCTCCTCGACAATTTGAATATCGTGCTCCGTCAGCTTACCGAGATAATTGGTGTGGGGATAGCGGCCCATTGCGGCGATCTCAAAGACGGTGAGAAAGCCCAAGGATAACTGTTCCGTCAAGACGATGGCCAGTTTCTTCGCCAAATCCCCTTTATTAACCTGAAGCAAATCGGTCTCGTTCACATAGACCGTTCCGTTTACCGGCGCAAGCAAGCCTGTCAATGTTCTGAGAATCGTCGATTTCCCTGCGCCGTTCGGGCCCAAAAGACAAATCAGCTGGCCCCGGATCCCATTGATGTTGACATTCTCCACAACAACTTTCTTCTCATAACCAACGTCCAGGTTTTTTGCGACAATGACTTGATTCATAATTCATTCTTCTTTCTTAATAACAGATAAACGACGATCGGGGCCCCGATCAATGATGTAATCGCGCTAAGCGGCAATTCGATCGGGGATAACAGCATTCTAGCGCCAAAGTCACATAAAGCTGTCATAAAGGCCCCGGCAACGATAACGCCCGGTATCAAAATGCGGTTGTCGGATGTTTTGAATATGATCCTCACCATGTGCGGCACGGCAAGCCCCACGAAGGAGATCGGTCCGGCAAAAGCCGTGATGCCGGCAGTGAGAATACTGGAGATGATGATAATCACGACCCGAAACCGCTTAATATTCACCCCCATAGAAATCGCATAATTCTCTCCGAACAACAACGCATTCAAAGGTTTACTGAGGAAAAATGATAGGAGCACAAAAGGCCCCGCCAAAAAATAGAGATATTTAACTTGTTCCCATGAGATACCGGAAAAGCTCCCCAATGTCCACATAACATAACCTGCGATCTGTTCCTTATCGGCAAAGGAAGTCAAAATACTCGTCATCGCGCTGCAAATAAAGCCTGCCATAATCCCGATAATCAATAAGGTCGTCACATTCTTGACTTTTTTTGCGGCTAAAACCACAACGGCCATGATCAACATCGCCCCCATGAAAGCGCCGAGGAACAGCACCATGGGGCTTGCATTGTTAAAACCAAAAGTGTAACCGCCCAAAATAACCAATCCGACAAATAAGCTGGCCCCGGAAGAAATCCCCAGTACATAAGGTTCCACAATCGGATTTCGAAAGAAAATCTGCAATAACAGCCCGGAAACAGATAAACACGCGCCGCCGATAATCGTCGCCAAAACCCGCGGCAACCGGATATCCATCACGATCGACGTAAATACCGGGTTCCCGACATCCATACCCAAAAGTATTTTCACGACCTTGGCGAAACTAATATTTACAGAGCCGATCGATATCCCCAAAATGCAGATAAAGACCGTCATTGCCGTTATGATCGTGATCATCAGCGCATAACCGCATTTTCTTTTTGCCATCTCTTTCATGCTTTCTCTCTTTCCAGCAAACAAATCCATTGCTAAGGTTTTTTAAACATAAAAAAAAGAAACACTCTGTTCTTCTGAGTGTTTCTTAAATATTTATTTTGCTTTTGAATTCATATTACGGTATTGCCAAAAAATGCAAAAATAGCCACTACCCTACCCAGGAGAACTATCAAATCCGGCAGGTCTACCGACTGAACTTCATCCTACTCGGAAACCTTCCCATGCCCAAAGAGCACAGTGGTCATTATCCTTTCGTCCGTATCACGGTTGCTGGGACAGTACGGGATTTCCCGTTTCCCTATTAAGCAAATGCACCGAATCACTATTTTTTTACAATTATAAACAAGTGTCCAAAAAAAATCAAGTCTTATTTGCTCTTTTTTTCAATAAGGCGGCGAAAAATGCAAATAATCAAACGCAGGTAAAATTTCACCACCCGCTAATGAGCCCCAGGAGATACGCTTCAATACGCAGGGGAAATCGTCTGCTGTTAATTCCAAATCCTTACTGTCGCCGACTGGTTTTATCTTTGTACATAATCTGGTCAGTAATTCGAACCAGCTCTTCCATTTTATATTTTACAGAGTGATCGACATACAAAAGCCCATAACTCAGCGTAGTTAAATAGGGTTTATGAGAAGAGTATTCCATCAGTACCTGATCAACTCTTTTTATATAAGAATGCCCGATATCATTTGTAGATTCAAGAATAACAAAGAATTCATCTCCTCCAAATCGGCAAACATAATCCTCAAAATTTGCGCTGGAGAGAAGAATTCTGGCAACATCCTTCAATACTTGGTCTCCGACAGTATGACCATAAATATCGTTAATATTCTTAAAATCGTTCACATCAATCATAATGGCAGTGAAGGGTTCCTGTGATTTTAATTTGTATTGAAGCCGGCTTTCCATTTGTATGCGGGAGTTCAACAGGGTCAGCGGATCTTTTAACAGTTCATTCCTTTCCACCAGCAGAAAACTGATGAATATAGCAAGTGTATAAGCCGGAATACTTAAAGATAATCCGTAAAGAGCGTTTGCAGTAAAACTCCTATGACAGGAAGCAAAGTCAGGGCTAAAATAACTTGGGTAATTCGTCCTGTAATCATTTGTTTATTGCGGAAAAAACTTAGGACAATGATTGCGACAAACAGAAACGTAAACCCATTCCCAATATAAACTGCAACCCCTCGATGATACACATTGACTAAGTCAATGCGAAAAAGAAAACCCATCGAAAAATAAGTTGTATATCACAAACCCGATATTGAGATATACCGGCGCCAGATAGAGGAAGAATTTCTTTTTGTTCTTCTCCTTGGATACAGATATGATATAGTCCAGATAGCAAAGACCGAGCGCTGCGGGTAAGGTGTTAAAGGAGAAGAAAGAGCATTACTCAAATAATGAAATGATCTTAAGGAGTCATTATTGGGAACGCCAATGATCCAAGCCACTGTTCAAACAAAGCCACTACGATTACAGACAAAACAAACCATAGGAAAAGTCTTGTCGAATAACTTTGGCGAGATTTTTGTTTATATAGAAATACATACATAACTATGTTAATGATAATGCTAAATATCAACAGATCACTATATTCAATATTGTTTATATAAAACATATGAAATCCCCTAACCGTCAGGCTTGCCCTGTCGCTGCAAACATAACTGTATAGTTTCAAATATTTTACCACATATGATGAAAAAAGGGTATAGCAATCTCAGCCGGATAAAATGCGTTATAATAGCTTCGGCGTCACCGGGTCGCTTCTTTCACATAGGCATACACGTATAGATATTGAGATAACATTTTTCTCCCCACTGCGCATCTGTCCATGCTTTAAGCGGGCACAGACCAGCGTTTCCAATGTTCCAATCAGGTTTGATTAATTGCACATTCAATTGTATAATGTTATCAGTTGTATTTATTATCCTCTTGGGTTGGAGTTTGTGTGACAACTAAGCTTTACCAAACGACTCCGGACGATGTCCATTTTTTGATAAGGAGACATATTATGAAAAAATTTTTAAAAGTCATGGCTGCAATTATTTCCGTCATCATCATTGCCGCAATCGTTTATATCGCCTATGTTTTTATTGCCTATGACCGTATTGAAGACGAGCTGGCAATCGAGGTGGATCATACTTCTTCAGAAATCATACAAACAGATACGGAGTATACCCTGACGACATTTAACATCGGTTATGGCGCCTACAGTCCGGATTACAGTTTTTTTATGGATGGCGGCGAGTATGCCAGGGCATTAAGCGAGGATGATGTCAATACAAATGTAGCCGGCGCCATTGAGATCATTTCTCAAATCGATCCGGATTTTGCGCTGTTCCAAGAGGTTGATATTGATGCCACAAGGAGTTACCACATTGATCAATATATGATGATGGAGGATGCCTTCCCAGATTTTTCTTCCGTTTTCGTAATGAACTATGATTCCCCCTATATATTTTATCCGCTATTAGAACCTATCGGTAAATCAGTTTCCGGCATTGTGACCTTGTCAAAATATAAAATAAGCGCAGCGCTCCGCCGCAGCCTGCCGTTGGAATCGGGCTTTCGTAAGCTGCTCGACCTGGATCGTTGTTACAGTATTACCAGATTCCCGATAGCGAACGATCAGGAACTTGTTTTGATCAATGTTCATCTTTCCGCATTTACGGCTGACGTAACAATCGGAGAAGCACAGCTTAAAATGCTTTTTGAGGACGCCCAACAGGAGGTTGACGCCGGTAATTATGTCATTATCGGCGGTGATTTTAACAAAGATTTATTTGGTAATTCACCTGAAATTTTCGGTACGACCAGAGAATTGCCGAACTGGGCAAAACCAATCAACGAAGAGTTGATCCCTGATTCCTTCGCCATTGTGCATCCGGAAAACGATGAAAATCTGGTTCCGACCCTTCGCTCCACCGAAACGGCCTATGTGGAAGGAGAATCTTTTGTAACCGTACTGGATGGATTTATCGTATCTACGAATGTCGAAGTCATCCATGAAGAACATATTGATGCCGGTTTTACCTATTCGGATCACAATCCGGTATTACTACGGTTTAAATTAACTTCGGATTAATCCCCGTTGACCGGCTCATCGAAATGGACTTGAGTCAATGTTTTTTATTCATGTAGACAGTTAATATAATAATTGCGAACATAGCACAGACACTGCAACCAATCATCAATAGATTGATATAAGTATAAGTATTATCTCCACCACAGTCCATGATTCTTCCAATGATGGGATGCATGATAACATCGGGAGAAAAACCAATGAAAGAATAAATCCCACAGCAGTACCAAAAAGACTTTCCGGAATTTTACATTCAGTAAGCAAGGCAGAACTAATGCAGTAACTGCCATTCATGCAAAAGGCATATATTATAATCAAAATAGCGACCATAATGGTGAAAGGGGCCGTTCGAGGAAGTAGCGTCATAATTGTCATCAGTAAAATCATAAGAATGCAAGAACAGATTAATACACGAGAAGCCCGGAATTTTCTACCCAAATAGCCCATAACTGGGTCAGAAACCGTATTGATACCATGGTTATATCAACAATGCGGATGGAGCATTAACCATTCAAGAATCTGAGGCTGAAGTTGTTAAGCTGATTTTTAATTTATATTTAAACGGTTATAGCATTAATGCCATTCGAAAAGAACTTCAGAAACGGAATATTAAATCCCCAACTGGTAATAATACCTGGAGCAAAAGAACTGTTGATACGTTATTACAAAATGAAAAGTATACAGGGGATGTCCTCGTTATGAAAACCTACAGCGAAGGCTATCCAAAAAACAAACGCGTGGTTAATCATGGTGAACTGGATCAATATATTTCTTTAAATGCGCATCCAGCAATCATCTCGAAAGAACTGTTTGACAAAGCATGTGCCATGAGAGAAGAACGGAGTAATACCATTAAAGATACAAACGGCAGCAACATCAGAAAAACTACACGATACAGTATGAAAAAATCCGGAGTCGAAATAGACAAGCCAGATGTTGATTAGGCTAAGAAGATAAGTTGTATAGGCTAAATATTTTCATTACGCTATTTTTTTGAAAAAATACAACCTAATAAAATGTTATGTTGCCTTAAGCAACTTTGGACTTATGTGCCTGATACCCTGCGTTTTCAAGCAAATGTTCAACGATTTATTTGAAAAATGCACACCTTTGTCAAAAGTCAAACGATTACTTTTTTGAGATAAGTCACAAAAATCAAATTGCTTTATTGTTGTACAAAATATATAGACTTTCTAGAGAATATCTACGGGAAATATGAGGATAAACAGCAGCTTAAACCCTTTTTAGAATAAAAGAAAACCACCTATCGATAAAATACTTTTTATCAATTGATGGTATTACTTTTGGTGGAGATGAGGGGGATCGAACCCCTTACCTCTTGAATGCCATTCAAGCGCTCTCCCAGGTGAGCTACACCCCCAAATTTTATTGACATGCGTGTCAACAAAAGATATTATAAACAATTCTCCGGCACTTGTCAAATGGAAATTTACGAATTCCCTTTCTTCAATACGAAAATATTTTGGAATCTCGTCTCCCGCGCTGCCTCGTTAAAATACTCCTCCGCTGCCACCTCGTCCAAAGTAAAACCACTGGCACGAATCGCTTGGATCATCGTTTCTTCTTCCCAGATCCGCAGGCGATGGCACTCTTCTATCCGCTTATAACTGCCGTTTTTTCTTTTGATAAAGGCGTTCAAGGTCAAAAGGCAATAAGCGCCGCCCTCCTCTTGCCCATCCCAAAGCAAAAAGTCCTCTCCGTGCTGCTCATAAAAAGTCCCATTAGCGACCAATTCCTCAAAGTAGGCGGGACTTTGCCAATTAAACAACAGATAGCCGCCGGGCTCAATAACCCGATAGGCCGAAGCCAAAAAGGCTTCCAAATCACCGGGCTCCGTCAGATGATGCACCGTATCTCCCCAAGAATAGGCGGCCCGATAGGTATCTTCGGGCAGATGAAGATTACGCATATCGCCTTGTTCCACCTGTGCTTCAAGATTGCCGATCGCCAATTTTTCTTTCATGACCCGTACCATGGGGGCGGAAAGGTCAATCGCCGTCATTTGATAACCGTTTTGCGCCATATAGATGAGATGCGCGCCGGAACCGGCGCCGAGATCAAGATCGGTCCTCTTCGGCATCCCTTCGCCGTAAGGAAATCTGCGATCACCGCCGCCTCTCCGGCAGAATCCACAAAGGCCATAAAACGGTCATAATAGGGAGCTAGCGCACTGTAATCTTTCACTTCGGCTCTCCGTTATCATTAAAATAGGTAAATTCCCCGTCGCCCCAAAGTCTTTCGAGTTTGAAATATTCCTTTTCTTCCGGCTGGAAAATATGAATAATAACCGCGCCGTAATCCAATAGAATCCAACCACCGTTTTCATATCCCTCTTTACGTAAAGGCATGATGCCCGCCGCTTCCAGTTGATCCATGATCTCATCGGCAATGGCTTGGGCTTGCAGCCTGTTCCTGGCTGAACACAGTAAAAAATATTCCGCAATCTCCGTGATCTTGGCAACATCAATCAGTAGGATCTCCGTAGCTTTCTTCTCAACCATTGCGTCCTTTGCTTTATAAACGCTTTCCAATGTAGTCAATGATGTTTCTTCCTTTCCTTTATCGATTTTTCCAATGCAACCGTTATCGGGTGTAACGACAAGCCGCGGTCGGTCAAGTACGCGATCTCCCCCGCAATTGCCGTTTGAATACTCCGGTCCAGATCTTCATAAGCGAGCTTCCGCAGTGCTTTCGCTTCCTCATAAGTACGCAACGGCTCGCATTTATCTGCGACCCTATATATGATCTTATCCAATAAGGACATTTTAAGATCGCCAACCGTATGCTTGGCGATTGCGGAAAGGATCTCTTCGTCTTGAAGGCCGAAAAACTCCTTTGCCATCAAAGCCCCCACGCTGCCGTGGAGCAAAATAGGGTATGTTTTTTCCTCCTCCCCGCAAGGCAGATGATACTGATCGGCATACGCCAAAAGGTCAGCCTCAGGGACTTCCCTCGCCATATCATGGAGCAATCCCGCAGTATAAGCCCGAAAAGGAGGATAGCCCCAAAATAGCGCTAAATCATAAGCAAAATTAGCGACCGACAGCGAATGCCGCCAACGGTCTAAAGATAGTGGTTTAGGCCGTTTCATGTCCCCTCCCACTGTACAGGCGGTTCTTTTTGATATACTCTTCCACTTTTTCCGGCAACAGATACTTGATGGATTTTTGGCTTGCCATCATCTGGCGAATCTGAGAAGAAGAGATCGCCAAAGCGGGTACATTAAGGCTACTGACCCGAGCGGCATATTCCTCCGGCAGATGGCTGCCTTCATCAAAGAGATATCCGGGGCGCGTTGCGGCAATAAAGAAACACTCCTTCATCAAATCGGCGACCCGATGCCAATGCAAGATTTCCTTGATCGCATCGGCGCCGGTAATAAAGAAGATTTCCGCTTCCCGCCCGTATTTTGCGCGAAAATAGTTCACCGTATCCAAAGTATAGGAAAAGCCAGTTCTATCAATCTCCACTCTGGAGACGCGAAAATGTGGATTGGTACTGCATGCCAGCTTCACCATATTATAGCGGTGGCGGGCATCGGCAATCTCCTTTCCGTTTTATGGGGGGATTCCCAGTCGGCACAAAAATCACTTTCTCCAAACCATATTCCACGCGGGCAGCTTCTGCCGCAACCAAATGGCCGTAATGGATGGGATCGAAAGTGCCGCCCATGATGCCGATCCTTTTCATCATCACTTATCCTCTCCACTTGCCCATTGCCATAGATAATATATTTTATGGAAGTCAAGACCTCCAATCCCATCGGGCCTGGCATGGAGCTTTTGGGTGCTAATCCCGATCTCAGCGCGCAAAGCCAAACTCATTGCCATCAGTAAAGCGGGTGGAAGCATTCACATAAACTGCCGCCGCATCCACCTGATCGAGGAAACGCCGGGCATGGTCATAATTTTCCGTAATGATCGCTTCGCTATGACCCGTTCCGTACGCTGCGATATGGGCCATCGCCGCCTCAACATCGGCAACAACTTTGACGGCTAAAATCAGGTCTAAATATTCCGTCGCCCAATCTTCTTCACTTGCCAAGTGAACATGGGGCAAAATCTCTTTACCGGGGGCAACCGCGAAGTTCCACATCCTTCTCTTCCATGGCATGTGCCAGTTTCGGCAAAAAGGAAGCGGCAATATCTTGATGGACCAAAAGGGTCTCCATGGCATTACATACCGCCGGCCGATGGGTCTTGGCATTGACAGCAATCTCTACGCCCATGGCCTCATCAGCGCTATCATCAATATAGGTATGGCAATTCCCCACCCCGGTCTCAATTGAGGGAATGGCGGAATTGGTGACCACAAATTGGATCAAACCGGCGCCGCCCCGGGGAATCACGACATCCACATAATCCTTCATTTTCAAAAGATAGCCGACGGCTTCCCGCTCCCTGCTCTCGACAAAAAGGAGGGCGTCTTCCGGCAAGCCCGCTTCCAGTAATGCGCTCCGCAAGATCTCAACCAAACAAAGATTGGATTGATAAGCTTCGGAACCGCCTTTCAGAATAATAGCGTTCCCGGTTTTGATCGCAAGACCGGTGGCATCCACCGTTACATTGGGTCTTGCTTCATAAATCATGGCGATCACGCCCAAGGGTACCCGCCTTTTCCCGATTTCCAAACCGTTGGGCCTGCGCCACATGGAAATCGTTTCCCCCACAGGGTCCGCCAAAGCGATCAGGCTTTCCAAACCCGCCGCCATATCTTCGATGCGTTTTTCCGTTAACAGAAGCCGGTCGAGCAATGCTTTGGAGAGCCCCTTTTCTCTCCCGGCGATCATATCTTTCTCATTGTCCCGCTGGATTTTTTCTGCATTGTCCCGCAGGGCTTTTGCCATCTTGGCCAAAGCTTGATCTTTATCGGCGCTGGAAAAAGCCGCCATTTGGGGAGCAGCCGCTTTGGCCCGCTTCCCTAAGCTCTGAATATATTGTTCCATTTTTTACCCTCCGTTTTCCTGCAAAACCAGATTATCGCGATGGACGATTTCGGCAAACCACTCGCCTTCTTCCCCCAGAATTTCTCCTAATATATCGCTACGGCACCCTAAAATCTTCGCAATATCGCCGGCATTGTAATTGACGATCCCTCTTGCGAGCTCCACTCCGTCTTGATCCTTTAAAGCGATCACACTGCCTCTTTCAAAATCACCTTCAACGGCCACAGTTCCTACCGGCAATAAGCTTTTGCCGTGATGGAGGAGAGCGTCTTTGGCCCCATTATCAACGGTGACCGAACCTTCCAAAGAAGACCCATAGGCGATCCAACGCTTGCGATGGCCCAAAGCATGGTCTTTAGGTAAGAACAGCGTCCCTTTTTCTTGCCCATCCAAAACGCCTTTGATCGCTTCCACATCTTTCCCCATCGCGATGATGAGCGGGATACCGCTTTTACCGGCGATATTGGCTGCATCAATCTTCGTTTTCATGCCGCCGCTCCCCATGGCGCTGCCGATCCCTCCGGCAAGAGCCTGAATATCAGGGGTGATCTCTTCCACCAGGGTGATCAATTTCGCATCCCGGTTTTTGCGGGGATCGCCGCTGTATAAACCATCAATATCTGAGAGCAAAAGCACCAATTCCGCATCGACAAGACCTGCGACCATCGCTGCTAAGGTATCATTTTCCCCAAATTTGATTTCTTCATAGGCTACGGTATCATTCTCATTGATGATTGGAATAATCCCTTTATCTAAAAGCACATTCAATGTATTCTTCGCATTCAAATAGCGATGGCGATCCGCAATATCCTCCCGCGTCAGCAACACTTGGGCGACGGAATATGGCTCGCCTGGAAAAACGAGGCATACATCGACATCAACAGGCTTTGGCCAATGGCCGCTGCCGCCTGCTGCTCGGGGATACTCTTCGGTTTCGCGGTCAAACCAAGGGAAGGCCAGCCCAAAGCAATCGCACCGGAAGTAACGATCACAATATCTCGCCCTTCCCGATGTAACAAAGACCAAAGCGCCGCTAATTGATGCAGCACCGGCCCGTCAATACGGCCTTCAGCGTCCAATAAAGTACTGCTGCCGATTTTGAAAACGATTCGTTTCGCTTTTTTGATCTGCTCCCGCATAGTAACCCCTTATTTCACATAGATTTCATATCATTTTACCATAAACATATGATGGTGGAAAGAGTTTTCTCCCAGTCGAAAAGGAAATCCGCCTTCAAAATTGGGCTCCGCTTCATCCGGGCTTTTCCGTTATCACCAAATCATCATCCTTGCGGATCCGCTATCAAAGAAGCAAGAAAAACCGAAACCATTTTCGCCGTTTCCGCTCTGGAAGCCGAATTTAACGGCCGAAACGTTTGATCTCCATATCCTCCGATGACGCTGGCTTTCACCATCGTATCTACTGCTTCTTTTGCCCATGAAGCGATCGCATCGCAATCATTAAAAAGGATTTCATCCCCCACGATCGGTAACACCAATTGATCTTCTGCCGCCACTTCATCTAAGTACCGCATCAGCATGACCGCCATTTCCTGCCGGGTAATATCGTCTCCCGGGCAAAAGAGCCCATCGCCTTTGCCTTTGACAATGCCACACTCCGCAGCCCAATTCACATATTTATTATACCAAGCCGTAGGCGAAACATCACTAAAGCTACTTCGTTCATCATAGGGTTCCATATCCTCTCCGGAAGCCGCGGCCAAAATCTTGGCAAATTCCGCTCTGGTCACTTTGCCGTCGGGGACATACGCAGCGGAAGACCGGCCTTGGATGATCCCCTGGAATGCTAAATCATATACATAGGACCGATACCATGCGGTAGAAGACACATCACAAAAATAGATCACCGTAACCTGAAGGGGAAAAACCGTTTCCCAATCGGCGGGATCCACGCAAGCCCCCGCTTTAATGCTGATGGTACAGCCGGGCTCAGCAAAAAAGCACCCGTCATCATAGCCCGCATCGGAACCTTCGGCAACACTATAAGTGCCGGATGTGATCGTTACATCACTCGCTTGCGCACCATCCAGGCCCACATAAATAACATCGTCAAAACCGGTATATGTCCCGGAAAGGATCTCCACATCCGCACCCCATACATACACGGCGCAATCATGGCTACTCAGCACATCAAGGTCATCTAAGACAGCGCTGCCGCCGGAATAGACAGCGATTCCGCCCACTCCGTTCACATCCAACAATGCCGAATTGCGCAGCGATCCGTTTTTTATCGTAATATCTCCAGCTTTAATTGCAATCACCGCGTGATTGACGCTGCTTTCGGAAATAATGAAACCATTCAAATCAATGGTAAAGCTTTTGCCGGACCGATCGATCTCCAGCTGTTTATTGGCGATATTTTTTTGAACGATGATCGTATCCCCATTGGCCGCCGCCGCAACAGCGCTCTCCAAGGTAGTATAGGAAGTATTTCCGATCTTGGCCGCCGCATCGGCAGCAAAACCGGATCCCGACACGATCAAGACAAAGATCATCGCGATCCATAGTACAATACAAAATTTCGCCTGTGGCTTCATCGGCTCTATCCTTTCCGAAGAGTTCCCGGAGTTCTTTCCCTTTCCTTTCACCGTGCAGCTATTTAGATTATACAATATTATCCATTCTTTGTCACCCAGGGCGAGCGGTAGATAAAAAAACCTCGTGCCAAACACCGGTTAGGGTAAAAATACCAAGTTCTAAAAACGAAAAGTTCAGCCGCCCTCTTTCTGAAAGGGCGGCTGAAAATATCTACATCATTTATTTAACACGCCATTTTCTCTAAACAGGCAGCCTTAAACCGTTTGCTCTACCAAAGAGCGAAGGAAAATAGCAACCATCTTCGCGGTTTCCGCTCTTGTGGCAGTGTTTTGCGGACGGAAGGTATTATCGCCGTACCCATTGATGATCCCGGCTTCGATCATCATATCGACTGCGTCAAGGGCCCAAGGTGCAATCTGTCCCACATCACTGAAATCGATCCACGGCTGATCCGTAGGAAGGACAAAGCCATCTTCTTCCAAGAGATCAACATAACGATACAACATCACTGCCATTTCCTCACGGGTAATGGGAGCATTGGGGGCAAAGAGATTATTGCCTTTCCCATTTACGATGCCATTGTCGGCAGCCCAGTTGACATAAGGGTTATACCAAGCTTCAATATCGACGTCATTAAAATCGCTGGAATAATCATAACACTCCCAGTCAATGCCGTAAGATGCCGCAATAATCTTCGCAAATTCAGCTCTGGTAATCTTCCCTTGGGGATCAAAAATATCGCTGTACTTACCGCCGATGATCCCCATCGAGGCAAGCTCATAAACATATTCTTCATACCACTTTCCGGCAGGAATATCTTTAAAGCAGTTTACGGTGATTTCAGTAGCCGGCGTTTCTTTCCAATCACTGGGGTAAGCCACGGCGTTTTCATCAACCGAAACATTTTCCGGATAATCACTGAAATAGATGCAACCGTCATCCTCATCGGTTGCCGGATCCGTGCCGAAATAACCGGAAAGGATATCGACCGTACCCCAATTTTCCAATTCATCGCAGCTCAAACTTACCGCATCATCATAACCATAATAGAGCCCGGAAAGGATATTGACATGGCCGCCTTCCACATAGCAACCGTAGTCATCGTAGGCAATCACACCCATATGTTCCAAAGTCACAGTGGCGTCGGTAAGAACAACCAAGGCAATGGCATCAGCCTCATCCATATACCCATCATTGGCAATATAGCCGTTCTTAAATGTAACATCACCGCTCACTACAACGATCGTACAAATAGAATCACGATCATTATAAACCCAGAAATTATCATCCATATCAATGGTGAATGTAACGCCATCCCTATCAATGATGACTCCTTCTGCACCTTCATTTTCAATGTCTCTCAGTAAAACGATTGTCTGGCCGTTTTGCACAGCAGCAATAGCCGCTCCCAACGACGGATAGGTCGTACCGTTGATTTCAGCCGCGGGGGTAACCGCAAAAATTGATGCCGAAATAAACAATGTAAGGATCATGGCAGCGATACATGCAAGGAATGTTGTTTTTACTCTTTTCATTTTTTTCTCCTTTTTCAATTTTGTTGTGTTTTTTAATTTTGTTTGGTTCCGGTTTTGGAAAACCATTACCGCAATTATTATACACCAATAAAACATCATTGTCATCCCAAATCCACATGAATTTTTTATCATTTATTGACAAAAAATCATTTTACCATTCCTGTCTATTACTGCTAAAAAGAAGTAAAACCTCGGCTTTACCATTGTGCCAATGTAAATATGACATAGGAACAAACAAAATATAGCTACAAATGAATTTTCAAATTTTCCGTATCGCAAAAAAAACCCTTTATTGTCTTGGTTACAAACAATAAAGGGTTTCGATTTTGACTTATTGTAGATGCCTAATTCCGGTCGAGTACCACAGAGACCCAGCCACGCACAGAATTGATCAGCCAAAGACTCGTTGCCCGTGATAAATCAGCTACGGGGATAACCCTCTCTTTGATCTCTCCCTTGGTGAGAAGATCTTCCCTCAGCACCCCGGGAAGCAGGCCACAACTGACAGGAGGCGTATATTTTTGGCCGTCGATTTCCACCACAATATTGCCGATGGTAAATTCCGTAATTTCGCCCTTCTCATTCCATAAGAGCACATCGAAATGATTCGGTTCGGTATTTTTAAATGATTCGTAGATCTCCCGGGTCGTCGTCTTATGATAATAAAAGCGATTACCGTTGTCTATCGGACTACTTGCAAGAATAACAGGAAACTTTACATCCTTCTCAAAGGGTTGGTAGGGCACGGATTCGATTGTGACTTCCCCCTTTTCGGAAAGAAGCAGGCGCACTCTTCTTGCTTCATTCGGATAGCTCTTCCCATATTCCTCCAGACGGTTGCGAATATCCTTTTCAGCATAGGGATAAGAAAAATATTCCGCAGAATGCCGCAAGCGGTTCAGGTGCCGCTTCAGATAAGCAACCTCTCCCTTTGTTAGGAGCACCGTTTCCAATAATTGAAAGGGATGGACCGATTCATTTAAAACCAACGCTTTTGTCAGCACTTCCTGATACTCCGCGTCCGCCTTTGAATCCCAGGTGATCCCGCCGCCCGCACCATACTGGGCGGTATTGGATTCTCGATCAACAATCACTGTCCGTATCGGGACATTAAAACACATCCCATCCTGGGGCGTGATATAACCGATTGCACCGCAATAGACATCCCGGGGTGACTGCTCCAAATCGGCGATGATCCCCATGGTACTAATTTTGGGAGCACCCGTAATGGAGCCGCAGGGAAACAGCGCCCGGAACACATCGACTACGGAAGTATCAGCGGGCATTTTTGCTTCGATCGTCGAAATCATTTGGAAAACCGTGGGGAATTTCTGCACTTCAAAGATATCCGTTGCCCGCACCTGCCCAAATTCAGCTATTTTCCCCAGGTCATTGCGAATCAAATCAACAATCATCACATTTTCCGCCCGCTCCTTTTCGGAAATCAGGAGATGCTCTTTCTGCTTTTGATCTTCCGCGAGATTCCGCCCTCTTTTTGCAGTTCCCTTCATCGGCTTTGCGATGAATTTATCGCCCTCGGTGCGGAAAAACAATTCCGGAGACGCCGATAAAATGCGATAACGGCCCAGATTAAGGTAAGCTGAATACTGGCTGCTTTGGGCCCGGCTTAACTTTTGATAGAAGGCAAAATCGTCGCCTTGAAAATCCGCGTGAAAGCGGATAGTATAATTCACCTGATAGGTATTACCCGCATAGATTTCCCGTTTGATCTGTTTGATGCAGGCTTCATACTCTTCTCTGCCGGTATCCGGTTCCCAATCGCTAATTTGATACGATCCGGAAGCGGAAATTTCGGCTTTATCAATCAGCGTAGGCGCTTCATATAAACCGAACCAGAGCAGGGGCATATCGCTTTTATGGCAGGTTCTGCACGCTGAATCGAAGGCCGGAGATGCTTCATAGGACACATATCCCGCGGCATACAAACCCTTCTTCAAGCCATTTTCCACCTGTTCAAGACAGGGGATAACCTGATCGATCCGATCTGCGACCAAAACCTTTACCGGATCCACAAAGCGAAAGTATTGATCCTTTTGTCCCGCCTGATTAAACTCAAATAACAATTCCGTTTCATTGACCTTCGGCTGGTTCATAAAGAACGGAACCTCCCTTCTGCAAAAAACCCTTCAAACTCGTGCACATCGATGGTTTGAAGAGTTTTCATATCGAGGCAGATATTTAGATAAAGATAGCAGCAACCAAAAATGCCGCAAAGCATTGCAGAACTCTGCTGTAATACTACAACAGTTGTGCCAGGGTGTCAATGCTGTTACCAATAGACTGCGTCCCCAACCAAAAAATACTCTCCGGCTCTTTTTAGAGCCGAGAGTATTGATTGAGATGCCGATTTATTTTTTTGCAAAAGCCCTCTATCCGAGCTTTTACTTAAAAAAGGGCACAAAATGGTCGGAGTGAAAGGATTTGAACCTTCGACCTCTGCGTCCCGAACGCAGCGCTCTACCAAGCTGAGCCACACTCCGACAAAAAAATTTATAAAAGCAAAAGATGGTGTGAAAATGAAAAAACTGCTCTATCATTATAGCCCATCGACACCATCCTGTCAACGCTTTTACATTAAGTTGGGGAAATTCATTTGCCGCAACGCCTCGTAAAGCCCGATAGCTGCCGAATTAGACAGATTCAAAGAGCGGACCTCCGGCCCCATCGGGATGCGAACCGGGAGACCCAAATCGTTTTCCAAAATCTCCCGGGGTAACCCCCTGGTTTCCGGCCCGAAGACAAGATAATCCTCCGCCGTATATTGGGGCGTCGTATATAACTCCTTCGCCTTGGTCGTAAAATAAAACAGCCGTGCCCCGGGATTGGCGGCGATAAAATCAGCAAAATCCTTATGGATACTTAAGGTAAGCTTATCCCAATAATCCAAGCCCGCCCGTTTTAAATGGCGGTCGGAAATGGAAAAGCCCAAAGGCTCAATCAAATGAAGATGGGTTCCCGTCACCGCACAGGTGCGGGAGATATTCCCGGTATTGGCGGGAATCTCCGGTTCAAAGAGGACAATATGCATTATGCTTCCCTTTCCGCAACCACAAGAAGCCTGCGGCAGGTATCCGTCGGCGCTTTTTTGGTGAAAATCCCCCAAACCGCCTTAATCGTAAAACCTTCTTTTGTGAGAATCGATTGAACTTCTTCGATCTCATACTGCTTTTCTTGATGCACTTCACTGAAGCGTTCATACAAGGCCCCGCTCTTGATAAACCCGTTTACTCTGATTTCCCAAACCTGATTCTCTTTACTATAATCATATTCATAGACCATAAAGAGATCTTCGTCATCGACGATATCCGTAGAACCGTCGGAAAGATCGTCATATTTTTTCACCTGGTTCAAATCGAAAATGAAAAGGCCCTGCGGTTTTAAGGCGGCTTTGACCCTTTTTGCCATCAGAGCAAAATCCCTTCGCCGACAAGATAATTTAACCCGTCTTGGAAGGAAACAACCAGATCAAGGTTGTGTAAATTCCATTTTCAACATATTTCTGCATGAAATTGATCGAGAGCCCGGCTTTTTTCGCCTTTTCCTCGGCGATTTCCAACATGTGCCGGGAAAGATCAACCCCCGTTACCTTACACCCCTGCTTTGCTAAAGGGATACTCGTATTCCCGGTACCGCAAGCAAGATCGAGCACCGTTTCTATTCTGCCGCCGAATGAGGTGGCAACTTCCATCACATAATCCGCCCAGGTATCATAATCCACACCCGCCATCAAACGGTCATACACTTTGGCCAAACCTTCATAACTTTCCATCGTCTCTCCTCCTTATCATCTAAAAATCTTTATACCATTTGCGCTGAACCCAAATAAATGCTACCCTGCCGCCCGTTGATGGTGAGCAGCATACCGTCTTCCACCAAATCCAAAGCATTTTCCACGCCGATGATGGCGGGAATGCCCAAATTCAAAGCGGCGATCGCCGCATGGGAAGTCAGTCCGCCTTCCTCCGCAATGCAACCGGCTGCCTTTTCCAAAATCGGGATCATCTCTTTATCCGTTGCCTGGACAATCAGGATATCCCCTTTCTCCACCTTGCCAAAGTCCTCGGCGCCGCGGATATTCCGAGCTTTCCCCACTGCCACGCTGCGGCCGATCCCTGTGCCGGAAGCAATCATAGAACCCACGATTTCCACCTTCAATAAATTCGTTGTATTCGGGAACCCAACCGGCGCACCGGCAGAAATAATCACAAGATCCCCCCGATGCACATAACCTTCCGCCAAAGCCTTTGCCATAGCGCCGTCAATGGTTTCGTCGGTACCCTCCACCGCCTGCTGCCAAATGCAATACACACCCCAAACCAGGCATAAACTGCGGATGACCTTCATATGAGGGGTAACGGCAATGATCGGCGCTTGGGGCCTGAAACGCGCCATCATCCGGGCAGTATAGCCCGAAGTCGTCGGCACGATCAAGGCTCTGCCGCAGAGATCCCGCACCATCCAAGCAGCGGAACGGCAAATTGCATCGGTAATGGTGATCGGCCCCCGCCGCTCCCGCCGAAATTTGGCGAAGTCCGCCTTCGATTCGGTATAGGCAATAATATTCGCCATTGCCTTCACCGCTTCTAGAGGATATTTCCCCGCCGCCGTCTCTCCGGAAAGCATCACACAATCGCTGCCATCCAAAATCGCATTGGCAACATCGGTAACCTCCGCTCTGGTGGGGCGAGGATTGCGTATCATTGAATCGAGCATTTGCGTTGCGGTAATGACCGGCTTCCCGTATTCATTACATAATTCGATGATCTGTTTTTGCACCATCGGCACTTGTTCCATTGGGATTTCAACCCCCAAATCGCCCCGGGCCACCATGATCCCATCGGCAACTTGGAGAATACTTTCGAGATTATCGACTCCCGCCCGGCTTTCGATCTTGGCGATGATCTTGATATCCGCCCCCGCCTCTTCAAGAATACGGCGAATCTCTAAAACATGGCCCGCATTGCGCACAAAAGACGCGGCGATATAGTCGATGTCCTCTGCGATGGCAAAAGCCAAATCCGCTTTATCCTTTTCCGTTACCGCGGGAAGATCCACTTCCCGGCCGGGGATATTGACGCCTTTTTTACCGGCAATCTCCCCGTGATTTTCCGCCCGGCAAAGGATATCCTCGCCTTCGATCGACTCGACCAAAAGCTCTACGGTGCCGTCATCGATCAGTACCCGCTCCCCGGGAGAGAGATTATTTTTCAATCCTTTATAGCTGACCGGCACACGGTGATCCGACGCCTTCTCTGTTGTTAGAATCACCTGGTCACCCCGATTCACATGAAGCGGCTTCGCCATTTCACCGGTACGAATCTCCGGCCCTTTGGTATCCAACATCAGGGCCACATATTGATTGGCTTTTTGGGCTGCCTCCTTAATATTGGCGATCCTTTTACGATGTTCTTCATGACTGCCATGGGAAAAGTTTAGCCTGGTAACATTGACGCCGGCTTTAAAAAGCGCCGTCAACATTTCAACAGAATCGGAAGCAGGGCCGATCGTCGCAACGATTTTCGTCATTAACATGGCTTTTCTCCTTTATATGGAAAGAACGTTCATTAAATCATAATCTCCCATAGGCAATGGATTCTTTTTGCCGACAATATCTTTCAAAGCGCTAACGATCACCTTTTCTCCGCGTATCCCAACCATCTTGCCGCTCTCCCCTTCTTTTAATAGGGTAACGGCCCGATTGCCGAGGCGCGCCGCCAAAAGGCGATCCGAATAATCGGGGCTGCCGCCCCGCTGGATATGGCCAATGGTCGTAATTTTATATTCATGTCCGGTGATCTCTTTGATCTTCATCGCCACCTCCGGAGCATCACCGGCCCCTTCCGCCAGGACAATGATGCTATGGACCTTACCACGGCGATGACCCATTTCAATTTTATCGCAAATCTCCCGCAAATCAAAGGGGATCTCCGGCAAAAGCACCGCTTCCGCACCGCCGGCCAAGCCTGCGGCCAAAGCCAGCTGGCCGGAATCCCGCCCCATAACCTCAATCAAAAAGTTCCGCTGATGGGAACTTGCCGTATCCCGAATATGGTTGATGGCCCAAATACTGGTATTCACCGCTGTGGAAAAACCGATAGACGCATCGGTACCGGGAATATCATTGTCGATCGTACCGGGCACGCCGATCACCGCCATCCCCCGTTTTTCCAGTTCCAATGCGCCGCGGAAACTCCCGTCCCCACCGATGACGATCAAACCTTCGATTCCATAACGCTGCATGATCCGATAGGATTCATCTTGATTTTCGGGGTCAAAAAGGCATCACAACGGGCAGTCAGCAATTTCGTTCCTCCCGTTGGATAATATCCGCGACATAGCCCAAATCCATGGAGATAAAATCTTCTTCCAACAAACCACAATAACCGCGGCGGATGCCGGTCACTTCCATTTCATGAAAAATAGCGGTACGCACCACCGCCCGAATGGCACTATTCATACCGGGGGCGTCGCCCCGCACTGGTTAAAACGGCAATCTTTTTCATCTCCAGCATCCTTTCTCAGAGGGTAAAATCTCGAATCAGCTCCTTGGCAACATCCAAATCTTCCGCTTTGACATAAACGGAAGCCTCGGCGCTTCGCCAAGATAGAGGCAAGCCTTCCGATGCGCACAAAGGCAAAGATGCTCGTTACTTTCCAAAAACTTTTACAATCTCCGCAAAAGCTTTATTTTTGGCATGATAGACTTCTGCTTCCATATTCGCCCCTTCTTTCGCTAGATTTCCCGAAACTTGTCCGCTTATTCTCCCGATTGGAGAACACCGTGTTTCGATATGATCTCGGCATGACCTCTGATTTTAATAGCGGAGGTATGCTCGGTAAACTGGGCAATCAAAACTTCACCCCGGTCCAGTTTTTCCGTATGATGAAACTTCGTATCCCGACCCCTTGTCATACCGATGATGGTCACACCGTTTTCTTTGGCTTTGACGACCACAAAGTCGGCCCTGGCATCATAATTCTCCATCTTTGTGCCTCCCGTATTTTTCCAAAATTCTTTCTTCCACGACAGCCGGCACGAGGTCATGGATATCCCCGCCCAGCTGTGCGACATTCTTGATGATACTGGAGCTGATGAAAGAATATTTTTGCCCGGTCATCAAATAGACCATCTCCACATTGGGATTCAGCTTATTGTTCATCAGCGCCATCTGCATTTCATATTCAAAATCCGATATGGCCCGCAAACCCCGGATGACCGCAACAGCACCTTTTTCAGCGCAATACTGCATCAATAGCCCGGAAAACCCTTCTACTTCCACGCGGGAACACTCTTTTGTCACTTCCTTCATGATCTCTACCCGCTCTGCTTGGGTAAAAAGATTGATCTTATAATTATCCTCTGAAACGGCAATAATCATCCGGTCAAACAAAGTGAGCCCTCTCTTGATAATATCAAGATGACCGTTGGTTACCGGGTCAAATGTGCCGGGATAAATACAAATCCGCATCTTCTTCCTCCTCAACTCTATTCCCTGATTCTTATTTATTGTTCCAATGTTTTTAGAAAAACATTATCCTTCCCCAAGAGGTCTTCCAATTTCCCAATCAATGGGGAAGTGGCTTCCACCGTCATGCCATAAACACGGCAAGTCCCACGCTCCTTAAAATAGGCCATCACCTGATCCTCTCCGGGATGGCGAACAAGGACTTTTTTGATCTTAATGTCCAGCTCTACCCATTCTTGGTCATTTTTCACATTGAGGTAAAGGCGCTTTACCGCCAGATCCACCGGTTCCGGCTCTTTAACGATCTCATCCAAAACGGTCTCATCTTCCGCACCGACAACCACCGGCTCCTCCGTTTCCGTCTCCAAACATTCCGGCAAATCCAAGCCGAATTCCGCATAATAATTAATATCCTCATTGGGGAGATTATTGCTGTTGGAGGTTTTGGGAACGCCGATGGTTTTTAATTCCGGCAAGGAAGATACCGCTCGGGCATTGAAGTTCACCTCATCGTCATTATGGCGCACCGTCCCCTGGAGCGCAACCAAAGTATCGTTGATCAACAGATGCCGGCATTGCTCAAACTCACGGGCAAACACAAAACAATGGATTTTACGGGAGAGGTCCTCCAAATCAAACTGAGCATAACGCTGCCCCGCTTTATTGGTCCGCAATTTGATATGGGTGATCTGGCCGCCGATAAAGACGTCCGCTTTTTCATTCAACTCACCAAGGTCCTTGACAGGGACGAGATCATATTCCCGCCAGATCTTCTGGTAACCGTCCAAAATATGGCCGCTAAGATAAAGGCCCAGCATATCTTTTTCCATGCGCAAAATTTCTTCTCGAGGAAGCTCCGGGATATCCTTGGCTTCCGAAAAATCCTCATCGTCCGTGACATCCTCCATGCCCATATCGAAGATATTCATCTGCCCGGATGCCTCCTCCTTCCGATGGCATTCCGCCAAAGAAAGGCATTTGGGCATGATCGCTTGCAGCTGTGCCCGGTGCATACCGGTAAAATCGAAGGCCCCCGCCTGGATCAAACTTTCCAACATACGGCTGTTTAAAGAAACGCGGCGGCAAAAGTCCAGCAAAGAACGATAGGGGCCGTTTTCTTCCCGCTCTCGGATGATCTCTTCGCTGGGGGTTTTTCCTACATTTTTCACCGCTGCAATCCCAAAACGGATCGAATCTCCTACCGCCGTAAAGTCCATGCGGCTTTCATTGATATCCGGCGGCAAAACCGGAATCTCTAAGCGGCGGCACTCCACGATATAATCGGATAATTTATCTGTCTTATCCATTAAGCTGGTTAAAAGAGCAGCCGAATATTCCACAGGATAATTTGCTTTCAAATATGCGGTTTGATAGGCAACCACCGCATAAGCCGCGGAATGGCTCTTATTAAAACCGTACCCGGCGAATTTCTCCATCAGGTCGAAGACCTTGGCCGCAATCTTTTTATTGACCTTGCGTTCAACGGAGCCGTCGATAAACTTTTGCTTAAAACTCGCCAAAACTTCCGGCTTCTTTTTCCCCATGGCTTTTCTGAGGTAATCCGCCTCTCCCATGGAAAAGCCCGCCATCTGCCCGGCGATCCGCATCACCTGCTCCTGATAAAGGATAACGCCGTAGGTCTCTTTCAAGATCGGCTCCAAAACAGGATGATCATAAACGATCTCTTTCCGGCCGTGTTTCCGATCGATAAAATCTTCCACCATGCCGCTGCCCAATGGGCCCGGCCGATAGAGGGCAACAAGCGCGATAATTTCCTCGATCTTTTCCGGACGCAGGTTTTTCATCACCGCCTGCATCCCGCTACTTTCAAGCTGGAATACGCCGATGCCTTCCCCCCTTGTCAACATCTGATAGGTGTTTTCATCATCCAAGGGGATCTGATTGATATCAATACGATGCCCATAGGAAGCTTCGATATTGTTGATACAGTCCCGAATGACCGTTAAATTCCGCAGCCCCAATAAGTCCATCTTCAAAAGGCCGATTTCCTCCACCAATTCTTTGGCGAATTGGGTGGTGAGCCAACCTTCCGCTGTTTTTTGGACCGGTAAATATTCGTGCAGGGTTTTGGGGGCAATCACGACGCCGGCGGCATGGGTCGAATGGTGCCGCGGCATGCCCTCTACCTTTAAGGCCGCGTCGATCAATCGTTTAACGCGGGGATCCTCATCATAAGCATTTTTCAAATCGGGATTTTCCTGCATCGCCCGAGTGATCGTCATCCCCAGTTCTCCGGGAACCAGCTTTGCGACTTTATCGACTTCGCCATAGGGCATGTTCAAAGCCCGCCCTACATCGCGAACTGCGCCTTTGGCTAACATTGTTCCATAGGTAATGATCTGGGCAACCTGTTCTGCCGTAATGATCCGCTAAGTATTCGATGACTTCCCCGGCGTTCATAACAAAAATCAATGTCGATATCCGGCATCGAGATCCGGGAAGGATTCAAAAAGCGTTCAAAGAGCAAATCATATTTCAAGGGTCGATCTCCAGGATCCCCAGGCTGTAGGATACGATACTCCCGGCGGCGGAACCGCGGCCGGGTCCAACCATGATGCCATGAACCTTCGCGTAATTCACCATATCCCAAACAATGAGGAAATAACCGGGAAAACCCATTTCCTTGATGACGCCCAATTCATAGACAAAGCGTTCCTCAATCTCCGGGGTAATCTCGCCATAGCGCCGCACAAGCCCCTCCCGACAAAGCTTTTCCAAATAGCTGGCCAGGGTTTCCCCTTCCGGTACTTGGTATTCCGGGAGAAAGTATTTGGAAAAGTCAAATTCCACTTCACAGCGTTCGGCAATTTTGACCGTGTTTTCCAAAGCTTCCGGATATTCCCCGAAGATCAGTTCCATTTCCTCTTGGGATTTAAAATAAAATTCCTTCGTCGGGAAGGACATGCGGTTTTCATCTTCCACCGTCTTCCCCGTCTGAATGCAAAGAAGGATATCGTGATACTCCGCATCCTCCTTATTGATATAGTGAACGTCATTGGTGGCCACCAAGCCCAAGCCCAATTCTTTACTTAGAGCCGCCAGTTTTTTATTTAAGAGGGGTTCCACATCGATCCCTTGATCCTGGATCTAAATGAAAATGTGATCCCGCCCGAAAATATCGATATACTCTTCGGCAATCGCCCGGGCCTTCTCCTCATCTTCCTGCAAAAACGCCTGGGGGATCTCCCCGGCAAGGCAAGCGGAAAGGCAAATCAAGCCTTCGCTGTACCGGCGTAACAATTCCTTGTCCACCCGGGGCTTATAATAAAAACCCTCGGTAAAAGCATAGGAAGACAGAGCGCAGAGATTCTGATACCCGACTTGATTCTCCGCTAACAGGATCAAGTGATAGGCGCTTTCTTCCCTTCGGGGGGTCTTCTCAAAGCGGCTTCTGGGCGCAACATACACCTCGCACCCGATAATGGGCTTGATCCCCTCTTTTTTCGCCAATTTATAAAAATCCACCACGCCGTACATCACGCCGTGATCGGTCAAAGCCACCGCCGGCATTCCCAGTTCTTTGGCTTTCTTGACCATATCCGTGAGGCGTGCGGCGCCGTCTAATAGGCTATATTCGCTGTGATTATGCAAATGTACAAAATTCCCCATGAAAGACACTTCCTTTTCCGTCTCCCCATTAAATTCTACAAAAAATTTCCAACCCCTTCTTTACTTCCCGGCCCCGCAGAGGAGAAAGATGCGGGGCCGAAACAAAAAATTCCCGGGTTTTCCGGCAGGTTTTCGCAGTACAATACGACAAAATCCGCCTCTCCCGGGAACCGTCTCTTTCTTATATTCTCTCAAAAACCAATCACAATCCCTCGGTATTTTTATCTCCCGGCCAAACCGTGATAAGTCTCGATATATTCTTGCTCTACCTCCATCATATTACGGAAAGACAGATCCCAGGCCTCGGCAACCGTATACGGTACCCCCAAGCTACCGCCGGGATGAAGATATTCAAACTCATAATAGAGCATCGCCGTATCAATATGATCCAAGATATGGATTTCTTCCTCCTGCAAGGGCCATATGCCGAAATTTCGATAGATCACTTCCTGGAGTTCTTTCTCCGCCTCCCGGTATTGGGGGAAGCCGCTCTTCACCGGACGGGTCAGGTCGGACATATACGCCTCCGAAGCATCGTGCAAGAGCAGCGCCAATTGCAAACGGGGGGAATGATCTCTCGCCGCCGCTTCTTTTTGGCAATTCAAACAATGCTGCGCAACACTGAAAAATGTATGGAAATGGCCGTTGGCTCTCGTCATCAAGGATAAGGCATGGGCGATATCCTGCAAACGGATATCTCCTTCCTTCGGCGCCAAAGGGGCCATATAGTGGTTAGTAAAAGTCGCGATTTCTTCTAATTTCTTCATTCTTTATCCTCCCCAATTTTGCCGTATGTATCAATCACACGATCGATAATCTGGCTCCTTTTCATATGGTTTTTCATCGCTTCTGCCTCCAGATAACGGTGGGCTGCCGCCTCCGTCATCTGTTCATGCTGCACAAGATAACATTTGGCGCGTCCCGCCTGTTTTTCATCTTGCAGCAAACGAAGCAATTCGTCATTTCTCTCTTTTAACTGGAATAGCCGCTTTTGCGCATGGGAAATAAACTGCAAGGATTGCAGGAGAAACTGGCGGTTGAGCGGTTTCGACAATAGATAGATCCCATGCTCTCTCCCTAAAGCGCCCAAGGCCTCTTCAAAACCGGTTTTAACAAGAACCATCACTGCCGCATCCGTCTTTTCGGCAGCATAAATGGCCAGTTCGCGTCCGGTTTCATCGGGAAGAGGGACATTGATCAAAATCAAAGTATATCCCCCGGTATTCAATTTCCGCCGCGCCTCGCCTGCCGATTGCGCCAAATCGACCGGAGCAAGACCCGCTTGGCGTAAAACGCCTTTCAAGGCGTCCTCTCCGGAGACAGCGGCAGTCACAAAAAGTACTTTTCCCACTTTTTTCCTCCCACATGATGAAAAAATTCCACCTATCTTTGTGAAAAGCTATTGCATTCTTTTTTTCTCTCTGTTATACTTTAATAAAAATTATACGATTTGGCAATGGGGCCGTTGGGATTATGCGTAATTTCCTGACGGTTATTTTAGTTTTAGGAGGTTTTCACGATGACAAAAAGCAAAGTGCTTGATCAATTCGGGTCCAATGTGTTTAATGAAACCATCATGATCGAAAAATTACCAAAAGAAACATATCTCGCATTAAAAAGAACGATGGATGAAGGGTTGCCATTGGAACCCAGCGTCGCCCATGTTGTGGCCAATGCCATGAAAGATTGGGCCATAGAAAAAGGATCTACCCACTACACCCATTGGTTCCAACCGATGACCGGGATCACCGCAGAAAAACATGACGCTTTTATCTCTCCCTCCCGGGATGGCAGCGCGATCATGGAATTCTCCGGAAAAGCCCTGATCATGGGCGAACCGGATGCCTCCAGTTTTCCTTCGGGCGGCTTAAGAGCCACTTTTGAAGCACGGGGTTATACCGCCTGGGATCCGACTTCTTTTGCTTTCGTTAAAGGTGATACCCTCTATATCCCCACTGCCTTCTGCTCCTATTCCGGAGAAGTATTGGACAAGAAAACCCCGCTGCTCCGCTCCATGGAAGTCTTAAGCAAAGAATGCTTGCGGGTCTTAAACTTATTTAACAATCCGGCCAAACGTGTCGTCGTCAATGTCGGACCGGAACAAGAATACTTCTTGATCGACCGGGATTTCTTCTTAAAGAGAAAAGACATTTTGCTGACCGGCCGCAGCCTTTTCGGCGCCGCTCCTCCCAAGGGGCAGGAAATGGACGACCATTATTTCGGCAACATCAAAGACCGCATCAGCCTTTTCATGAAAGAGCTGGATGAAGAACTTTGGAAACTGGGCATCTACAGTAAAACCAAGCATAATGAAGTGGCTCCGGCACAGCATGAATTTGCTCCGATCTTCACCACTTGCAATATCGCCGCCGACCAAAACCAATTATCCATGGAAATGCTGCAAAGACTTGCCGTTCGTCATAACCTGGCTTGCTTGCTCCATGAAAAACCCTTTGCCGGCGTCAATGGCTCCGGGAAACATGTCAACTGGTCCATGGGCACCAATTTGGGTGAAAATCTTCTCGATCCCGGGACGACCCCGGCGGAAAACAAACAATTTTTGTTCTTTCTTGCCGCCATCGTCAAAGCCGTGGATACCTATGGCGATCTGTTGAGACTCTCTGTTGCCACTGCCGGCAATGACCATCGCCTGGGCGCCAATGAAGCCCCGCCGGCCATTATTTCCATGTTTATCGGTGATGAATTGGGAAGAATCGTCGATATCATCACCAATGGCGGCAAAGCAACATCGGAAGTGAACGCCTTACTGGAAACCAGAGCAGCCAGCCTCCCCGACTTGCCGAAGGACAACAGCGACAGAAACCGTACATCACCTTTTGCCTTCACCGGCAATAAGTTTGAATTTAGAATGCCCGGCTCCTCTCAATCCATTTCCGGCACCCTCTTCTGCCTCAATACCATGGTCGCAGAAACTTTAAGCATTTTCGCCGATGAATTGGAAACGGCTGCCGACTTTGACAAAGCCGTGGATGAGTTGATTATCAATACACTCAAAGAACATAAACGCATTATCTTCAACGGCAACAACTATGCTGATGAATGGAAAGAAGAAGCGGCCAGAAGAGGCTTGCCCAACCTTCCCAATACACCGGTAGCATTAAAGGAATTTATCTCCGATAAAAATATCGATCTTTTGACGAAACATGGTATCCTCACGGAAAGTGAGATTCACTCCCGCTATGAAATCGTTATGGACGACTATTGCAAGATCCTCAGGATCGAGGCTAAAACGATGCTGGATATGGCAAGACAGGAAATTCTGCCCGCCGTCCTAGACTACAGTAGTGAAATCTTGGCAAACCTGAAACTGAAAAAGGAAAGCGGCTTAAACCTGACCAGTAGTCAGGAGGAAAAACTCGCCGCCACGATGAGCAATTTGGCGGAAACCCTGATCCTGGCGATCGAAGATTTGGACACCGCCGTCAATGAAAGCGATCAAATCGAATCTTTCGAAGCCAAAGCGGTCTTCTTCCATGATACGGTCATGGCGAAAATGAGCGCTAAGAAAAAGCCGCCGATGAGCTGGAACCCATCGTCAGGAAAAGCATTTGGCCTTTCCCGACCTATGCAGACCTTCTATTCAAAGTCTGATCCAACATTCTACCAGTTTTTCGAGAACCGGATCGGTTCACTTGGGGATGTGTACAGCACATCCCCTGAGACTGTCAATAAAGTGCTTAGTGCTGTGTTCCAGCAAAACCGCAGACCGCTCATGTACGTCACTGTATACGTCGCGTCCTGCGGTTTTTCTGCGCCTTGCTCTAAACCCTTTCTTGGCAGTCTCTTGTTTTGTGAGAACACGAGAGTTTTTCGACAGGCTGGGGGATGCTCTATTGAGCATCCTTCAGCTTGTCGACAAAGTCGGCAAGATGGGAGACTAGAGACAAGGGCCTAGAGCTAGGAAAAGCAAAGGCCCTGGACGCGCCGCGTATATAAACATACGAAAGCGGTCAGGGGCTTTGGTTTGACAACGCTATCGGCGTTTGTCTGTAGTCTCAAGGGATGCTCTGATGAGCATCCCCTTCTATTATGATTGTTCTATTATTATTGTTCCAAAAAACTGAAATCGGTAATTTCTCCAAAATCGAATTGGAAGGCTATTCCTTCTTCCTGCTTCTCATTCAGCCAATCCTGAATGGAGACGAACTGTTCTTCCGCAGGCGCTTCTAAGGAATAAAACTCCGTTGCCTCCAATAAAGCAGCAATATCCGGAGAGAATTCCCCTTTCTCGATCACTGCATCGATATATTCGGCTGGGTCTGCCGAGGCAAGATAGTTGACGGCGTCTTCGTACCCTTTATAGAAACCGGCGATAGCGTCGGCTTTGGCGGCGATGGCGTCATCGGTAAAGAGCATTACCGCACCGTAAATATCGAGATCCGCAGCGGTAGCTACTTTCACCGCCCCCATCGATACGGCCATCGAACCGTAGGGTTCCGGCACAATCGTCAAATCGATCTCTCCGGAGACAATTTGCTCAACCCGATTCATGACCGAGGGCAACAGAATCTTTTCCGCTGATCCCGCCTGGTCGGCTATATATTCGATCAAACCGTTCAATGAGATCCCGTTGACCGTATCAGCGCTAATATCCTCAATGCCGGTGATCCCGGATTCTTCACTAGCCAAGATCACAAAATCCGTTTGGATCAAGGAAGTCATCTTGACGCTTTGGCCACCCTGGAGATAATAGATGGCGGCTACCATATCGGACATGATTCCATCCAATTGGCCGCTCTGCAACGCCGCATCCCGATCAGTGGGACTTTGGAAATTCAAAACTTCGACATCAACACCATATTGCTCAAAAAATCCCTGTTCAACACCAATAAGCATCGGCACTTTGTCGATGGAAGGCATCGTACCTACCGTCAACTGAACAGGTTCAGTACCCGTTTCCTCCTGATTTTTCCCTGTACTGCATCCTGCGAAAACCAAAAGAGAGAGCATCAAACAAATAAGAAAGATTTTCCGCATATCCTGCACCTCATTTTATTTATTATTCCACATCATACCACAGGATGACTGCTCTGCCCAGTCCCAATCCTGAATTTTTGCATGAAATTTTGCCGGGTTCATTCCTTTCGCTTATAAAATATGCTATAATCGAAAAAATAAGAGTCATTTTACAGGTGAAAAGATGTTGACATTGGAAAATCTTTCCATTTCCTACGGAGAGAAAAAGGTGATCGAAAACCTCAATATGGAGTTCGAGAATGAGCGGATTTATGCTATCATCGGCAAAAGCGGCAGCGGCAAAAGCACGCTGTTAAAAGCGATCAGCGCCGTCCACCCCTTTGAAGGGCATATTCTCATTAACGGCTCTCCCCTCAATGTCCGCAAGCATCGGGTCGCCTTGGTGCCCCAAAAAAATTCTCTCGTCAAATGGCAAACCATTCGCAAAAACATTACTTTACCCCTTACTCTCCGCCATCTTTATGAGCAAGAACGCTTTGATACCCTTTGCCGTGAAGTGGGAATCGAAGGCATCCTTGACGCTTATCCCAACCACATCAGCGGCGGAGAACAGCAGCGGGCTGCCATTTGCCGCGCCTTCCTCTTTCAGCCGGACATCCTGCTCTTGGACGAAGCTTTTTCCGCCTTGGACGCCATCACCAAAGATGATGTTCACCAGGCTTTTTTAAATACCATCAGCCGCCACAAAGTAACGACCATCCTCATTACCCATGACATGGATGAAGCCTTGCTTTTGGCGGAAGAAATCTATATTTTAAAAGATGGCCAATGCCAAAAACCAATCAAGAACCCCCTTTTCGGCCTGGCCCGGGAAGGAAATGAAGCCCTTTATCGGGAAATGCGCCAAGAAATGAGGGCAGCCATATGAAGCGTTTTTATGAACAACTCGTAAAAGGGCTGATGGTATTCGGGACGATACTCGCCTGCTGGTTTCTTCTGTATTGGATCGTCGACGGGCCCATCGTACCCCATCCTTTTTTGGTGGCGAAAAACTTTTTTAAAGGACTCGGTACATTTTTGCCTCCGCATATCTTAGCAAGTTTTCTCCGTGTTTTCATCAGCAGCATCCTGGCCCTTGGGCTTGGGTTGCCTTTGGGGACCTTAATGGGGTATAAACAAAAGGTGCATGATATCGCGGCGCCTTTTCTTTACTTTGCCTATCCGATCCCAAAATTGGCGCTTCTACCCATCGTCATGCTTTTATTCGGCTTGGGAGAAGTCTCTAAGCTGCTCATGATCTTTATCATCATCTTCTTCCCCTTTGTGATGGATATCTCTGCCGGTGTTCGCAATATGGATCAAGAAGTATTCAATGCTTTACGGGCTTTCGGCATCCGCAATCGGGACATCCGCCGCCGGGTGGTGCTTTCCGGTCTTTGGCCAACAATTTTAAACAGCTTAAAGATCAGCACCGGCATCGCCTTGTCCATTCTCTTCTTCGCGGAGAATTTCGGGACCCAAGAAGGTTTAGGTTATTTTGTCATGAACAGCTGGCAGAAATTGGATTATATCAACCTTTATACCGGCATCGTAACTTTAGCCGTTATCGGATTCTTGATCTTTTTCCTCCTGGATCTGGCGGAAAAAAGATGTACCAAATGGAAATGATCATATGGGAGGCAAACAATGAGTACCTATCAAAGAATCACATTCAAAGCCATCATTGAATTGGCGGCGCCCCCTTCCTGGGCAGCGGCGATCTGCCCTGTTCTCGTGGGAACGGCCTTAGCTTTCGGTCTCCAAGGCGAAGTCAATCTGCTCTACACTTTGATTTTGCTCTTCGCTGCGATCCTGATGCAATCCGCCGTCAATACCATCAATGATTACTTTGATTTTATCAAGGGGACGGATACCGCGGAAAACTGCATCGATACGACCGATGCTTCCATTATCTATAATCACATCAATCCCGCTCCGCGCTGATCGCCGGCGAGTATGCTGGGGCTTGCGGGCGTTTTGGGACTGATCCTCATTATAGGAACCGGGCTGACGCTCCTTTGGATCGGCATCTTGGGCGCGGCCGTCGTATTCCTTTACTCGGGAGGGCCCCTGCCGATCTCCTATACCCCCTTATCGGAAGGGGTTTCCGGCTTCGTCATGGGTGGGCTGATCACTTACGCCACCTATTTCGCTTTGACTTTAGATGCGAATCTTTGGCTTTTCTATTATGCGGCGCCTCCCATCCTCACCATCGCCTTGATTATGCTGACCAATAATACTTGCGATATCTCCCGGGATATCGATGCGAAGCGCTACACCCTGCCGGTCCTCTTAGGGAAAAAGATCGCTTCTTTCCTTTTGGGTTTCGGTTATATCCTTTGCTTTTTAGTCGTCGCCCATCTCGCTTTTTGGGAATTCAAATGGGGGCTTTTAGCCATGCTTCCCATGGGGATCCACATTTTTCCCGGTGTGCGCACGATGTTTACCTTAAATTTCAATTATCGCACCCGGATCGAAGCGATGAAAACAGCGGTGAAACTCACCTACCTGATCAATTTTTACTATATTTTCGCAATTTTGTTAGGAGTATGGATCGGTGAATAAAGAAGAAAAAGTCTATCAAGTCTTCCAGACCATCTATGATGATTATGACAAAATGAACGATGTGATCAGCTTTAAGCAACATCGGAAATGGAAAAGCCAAATGATCGCAAGGGCAGCCGCCTTAAACCCCGGCCAAATCCTCGACGTTTGTTCCGGCACCGGCGATATTGCGCTTCAGCTTGCCCAAGCCGCTCCGCAAGCGGAGATCATCGGTTTGGATTTTTCGGAAAACATGCTGAAAACCGCGACCAAACGGCAGGAGGAAGCAGGCGTAAACAATATCCGCTTTGTCCACGGTTCCGCCCTGGAATTGCCCTTTCCCGACAACAGCTTCGATGTTGTCACGATTTCCTTCGGCCTCCGGAACCTCCCCGACTACGGCGTAGCCATGGCGGAAATGTACCGAGTGCTAAAGCCCCAAGGCCAGCTTTTTTGTCTCGATTCTTCTTACCCCACCTCTCCTTTTGTGAAACCGTTTTTCAAACTCTATTTAAAGTTCATTATGCCGCAAACCGGCAAAATGGTGGGAAATTATAAAAAAGAATATCAATGGCTCAATGAGAGCACCGAA
>JAXGQI010000010.1:0-57989 GCA_040766525.1 Clostridiales bacterium
ATACTGCCGGGCTTTTTTTGTTGCTTCGGCAAAATAAGCGGAACTGCGGTAATTATCGAGATTATTGAGGTCGGTGGCGCCTTTCAGCAAGCTGTCGTGCCCGGTGATCACGAGGATGCCCGGCCGGTATTTTTCCAGATAATAGGAAACGGCTTTCGGCTGTTCTTTTTCGGGAATCAGAAGGCCGTGATGCGGAATCTTGAACCGTTCATAGGCTGCCAAGCATTTGTTGAGGTATTCATTATCGCCATCCAGGTGCAGCACTTTGCCGGGGAAATCAAAGAATTTCCCGTCTTTTTCCTCATCGCCTCGCCATAATCCCTTGGCCACGGTATGCTGCAACAGGAGATCTTCCAAGTGGCGTTCTTCTTGACAGATGGCGTTCGTATCCGGAGGGGTGACGGTTTCCAGATCGCTGATGGGCGCGTCGGCCAAAAGGCGCAGTTCTACTCCTTTTAAGATCGCGGACAGGCTCCCGTTTTCATCCTTGAAGATTTGTTTGACTTTGAAGATGATATCCCGGTCATAGGATCTTCGGACGACAAAGTCGCCGCTTTTTATATTCATTTGCAATTCCTCCCCATTTCTTCCTGCACTATTGTATGCGGGATGAGCTTAGACTGCGCATTATTGGAAAATTTTAGTAAAATTGGAAATTTTTATATAAGGAAAACAGAACAATGTTCGTGTATAATGCAAAACATAGCAATACAAAGGAGGTTCTATCATGAAAGTAACAAAGTGGCTGCTAGGAATAATGATATTGTTCTCTCTGGTTTTCTGCATCAGCTTGGGGGTTTCGGCCAAAGAGGTTTACACATATCATCAGATAGCGCCCGGAGAAACTGTGTGGAAAATCGCACAAAAGTACCAGGTAGACATGGATGTAATTGTGACGGCGAACGGTCTCAAAAATGGTGGAAATATGGTCATGGCATACGAAACCATTTTAATCGATAGTAATGCTAAATCGAACAGCAACGGCAACTATGTTGTGAAGAGCAAGGATACGCTTTATAAGCTTGCCCAAGCCAATCACACCAGCGTAGAAAAAATTATGTCGGCAAACGGGTTAACCGCTACCCGGATCTATGTGGGGCAAAAGCTTTATATCCCCAATTTAGCGGCAAAGAAGTCGACGACAACATCAAATACGACATCGACTACGGCATCAACTACGGCAACGAAGACAGTAACCAGTTCTTCTTCAAATTTCACTGATGACGAGATCTATATGATCGCTAAAATGATCTACGGAGAAGCCCGAGGCGAGTCCTATTTAGGGCAGGTGGCGGTTGGCGCCGTTATTGTAAATCGCGTGTATAGCAGCCTTTTCCCCGATACGGTGGCAGGCGTGCTTTTCCAGAAATCGCAATTTACCGCCTATAGCGACGGGCAATACTTTTTAACCCCCAACGATACGGCGATCAACGCGGCAAAAGAAGCAGTAGCAGGGGTTGACCCCACCGGCGGTTGTCTCTTTTATTGGAATCCGGTGAAAGCGCCGAACAATGCCTTCTTGAATGCGAAAACGATCCTTGCGACGATTGGGGACCATGTTTTTGCCAAGTAAAAATGACCGATAAAATGCCATGTCAAACGGCCGGGTGTCTCATGAGATTTTAATGGGATGCCCGGCCCTTCCTTTTCTTGCCGCAGGGAAGAATTTTTCGGGGAGATCTGCGTTTTGTCGCCGGGTTTAGGCGTTTTCTCTTCCTTTTCCAGGGGAAACCCCTTGCTTAAAAGGCGAAGGAAGGGGTTTTATGCGAAATCTTCTACCTCTTTGTCCTGGTGGCGGTTGGCTCGAAGGTTGAATATTTTCGGGAAAGAGAGTATAATGCAAAATGTAAAAATGCGGAGGCAATGATAAAGACAGCATGGAAGAATTGATTTTATATCCCGGCGGGCAAGAAGAGATTGAAAACATTTTGGGGCAGCGTGATAGCCATTTGCTCCTATTGGAAAAGAAATTACCTGCTGAGATCTTGGTGCGAGGCGACGAGATCCGTCTGAAAGGGGAGCATGACGATGTCGAGAGGGCGCGGCGCGTCTTTGAGCATTTGATTACCTTGAGTAAGGCGAAGGTCGAAATTACGGTCAATGCCATAAACTATGCCCTTAGTTTGGCAGGGGATACAAATGTCGCGGAACAATTATTGGATACGGTTTATACGACGCCGAGAGGTAAGGGGATCAAGCCCCGGACTTTAGGGCAGAAAAAATATGTGACCGCCATTCAAAAGGATGATATCGCTGGACTCCACACCGCAGCCGGCACCGGGAAAACATATCTTGCCGTTGTGATGGCCGTTTTGGCGTTAAAACGCAAATCGGTCCAGCGGATCATTTTGACGCGGCCCGCGGTGGAAGCGAGAAATTGGCTTTTTGCCCGCAGATCCAGGACAAGGTTGATCCCTATTTGCGCCCGCTCTATGACGGCCTCTATGATATTTTAGGGGCGGAAACCGCGCAGAAGTTGATGGAACGGGGCATTATAGAAGTAGCTCCGCTGGCCTATATGCGTGGCCGTACATTGGATGATGCCTTTATTATTCTGGATGAAGCCCAGAATACCACGCCCCAGCAAATGAAGATGTTTCTCACCCGGATTGGGTTTGGTTCCCAAACGGTGATTACCGGTGATATCACCCAGGTGGATTTGCCGAAAGAGCATTATTCCGGACTTATTCACGCCCAAAAAATCTTGCAGCAAATCGAAGGAATTTCGTTTTGTTATTTTACGCATTTGGATGTGGTGCGCCATCCTTTGGTGCAGCAGATTATCGGTGCATATGAACAGGAAGACCTGAGAAAGGAAAACCATCATGGCAAAAAAGAAGAAGAGCTTGTTTGAGGTCAACACGCTCTTTACCCGGGATGATTATGATAGGCTGAAGGTAGACCGGCAGATCCTTTTATGGATCGGTTTTATTTTGCTTACCACATTATTGATCATCGCCCGGACCGTTACTGGGTTTTATACCATCAGTGCGGGGGAAATCAGCAGCCAGGATTTTTACCATGAAGGCAGTTCCATTACATATATCAGCGAAGTGAAAACAGCGGAAGCCAAAGCCGCGGTGGAAAGCCAGATGGAAAAGCTCTATAAACTGGACGAAACCGCCAACACTGCTGCGATGGATACGCTGAATGATTTAGCAGTAAGTTTAACCGCGATCCAAAATGATGAAACCGAGGATAAAACTGCGCTTTATCAAGAGGTTTTGGGGGAAGATTATACCGAATCCGTTGCACCTGCCCTAGAGGCGGTTGATGGCAAAACGATCGAGGGTTTGGCGGCGGATCTTGGTGGGATTTTGCAGGATGATTATGCGCCGGGCGTTACCGATGAGGAACTTGACGATTTTGAAGCGTTGCTGGAAGAAGAGATCAGCGGCGGCTCTTATAGTCAAAATGAGCAAGTGATCTTACATCTTTTTGTCCAAACGCTTTCTTTGGGAGCCAATTCCCTTTATGATGAAACCGCGACGAAAGCCGTGTTGGAAGCGCGGTTGAGCGAAGTGAAACCGGTACAAGTCACCGTGAAACCGGGTCAGCTTGTGGTGCAAAAGGGAACGGTCATCACCGAGGAACAGATGGAAATGCTCACAAAGACCGGCCTTTTGGAACAGGTCAAATCGCCGCTCTATTATTTAGCGGTGTTGGGGTATGTTTTCGTTATCTATTTCCTTATTTTCCTCTATTGCCGTAAATTCTTTTCCTTTTATGCCTTTGACCGACGGGGGATCTTAATCTTGGGGATTATGATCAACGGCTTCCTTTTGGTGGCGCAGTTGATTATGATTTTGTCCGGGAGCCTTTCCGGGAGTTTATATACGACACTGGGCTATCTTTTGCCCCTTCCCGCGATGGCAATCATTACCACCACTTTGATGGACCAGAAATTTTCCTATTTCGTGGTCGTTTCCCTCCTCTTGTTTTTGGCGTTAATGGCGATGAATCAGGTCCAATATCTCCTGGTCGCGTTGGTTGGCGCCCTCTTTTCCATTTATCTTGTGGGGCGGGTGCGGGAGCGCTATCATTTGGTGAGTTTCGGTTTTTATATTGGCGTATTGAACGCCCTGATGATTATGTTGATCGGCGCTATCGGCGAGCAGACGGCCGAGACCATCGGTTTGGGTGTAATGATCGGCTTGATCAGCGGTTTTCTTTCCGCTGTTTTGGCGGTGGGTTTCATCCCCGTTTTGGAAAAACACTTTGGTTTGAGCACGCCGATGAAATTGATGGAATTGGCGAATCCCGGCCATCCTTTGATCAAACGCTTGATGACCGAGGCTCCGGGCACCTATTATCACAGTATCCTTGTGGGGAACTTGGCGGAAGCCGCTGCCGACAGTATCGATGCGGATTCCCTTTTGGTGCGGGTGGCGTCCTATTTCCATGATATCGGCAAGTTGGAGCGGCCCCAATATTTTGTTGAGAATCAAGAGGGGATCGCGAGCCCCCATGACAAACTCTCGCCTTCTTTGAGCACCTTGATTATCACTTCCCATGTGAAAGACGGGGTGGAATTGGCCAAAGAATATGATTTGCCGGAAGGTGTGATTTCCATTATTCGGGAACATCACGGCGACAGTATTTTGAAATATTTTTATTGCAAAGCTAAAGAGGGCGAAAAAGGGGAAGCGGTCAGAATGGAGGATTTCAAATATCCTTGTCCCAAACCCCAAACGAAGGAGAGTGCCATCATTATGATGGCCGACAGCGTCCAGGCGGCTTTGCAATCGGCGCATAATCTGTCAAAAGGCCAGGTGGAAGCGAAGGTCCACGAAATTATTCAGGGGAAATTGACGGAAGGGCAGTTTGAGGAATGTAATTTGACTTTCCGTGATTTGCATAAGGTACAGGAGGCATTTGTCGGCGTTTATGAAGGCTTGGCCCACTTCCGTATCGAATATCCGAATCTGCCGGAATTTAAGAATGATAAGGGGAATCATCAGGATGAAAATAACAATGGAGAGCGAAAAAAGCGCATTGTGTATCCCGCTAACGGTACGGATGTTGATCCGCAAAGTTTTGAAACGGGCAGCACGGATGGAGAACATCCCCAAAGCGAGTGAAGTCCATCTGATTTTTACCGATGATTTGGGCATCAAAGAATATAATTGTCAGTACCGGCAGCTTGATACGGCAACCGATGTGCTCTCTTTCCCTCAATTTTTGGGGAAAGAGGAGATTCCGCTTCAACCCTTGCCCGGAATGGAGCGGACGCCCCTGGGGGATATCATCATTTCTTATCCCCGCGGCCTGGCCCAAGCAGATGCCTATGGACACAGTCCTGAACGGGAATTGAGCTTTTTATCGCTCCATGGCTTTTTGCATCTTCTCGGCTATGATCATGAAAATGAAGAGGAAAGAGAAGAGATGGAAAAACGGAGTGACGAGATCTTAGCTTCTTTGGGAGTGGAGAGATGAGAAAAACAAAAAGTTTGGCGGAGAGTTTTTATTTTGCTTTTCAAGGGATCATCCATTGTTTGCGTTATGAACGCAATATTCGCATCCATTTGCTGTTTGCTTTAGGAGCTTTAGTGGCTTCTTTTTACTTTCAACTGTCTGGGATCGAACTTGCCGTCATTCTTTTGACAATCGTTTTAGTGGTCGGTACGGAAATGGTAAATACGGCGGTGGAAAATGCCATCGATCTGGTATCCCCTGATTACCACCCTTTGGCAAAGATCGTCAAGGATGTAATGGCCGGAGCTGTTTTTTTCGCTTGCTTCATTGCGGTAATCGTAGGGCTGGTGATCTTTTTGCCCTATCTGTGGAGAGTCCTATTCTAGGAGGTAGGCCTATGAAAAAAATGTTCCTCATGTCCCTTTTCCTTTGTCTCGTCCTGGTTTTGTCTGCTTGCGGCGGCGATCAGGAAGGAGAACCGGAAGAATCGCTGACAGAGACCCTGATCAATCCTCTTAACGGAAGTGAACTTGTTGTAATGCCGACGCGGCTCTTTGCTGTTGCCATTGATAACGGCCCCAATGCGGAACCCCAAAGCGGATTGAATGATGCCGAACTGTTGATTGAAGTGCCGGTAGAAGGGGGCATTACCCGTTTCCTCGCCTTCTTTTATCATGAGATGCCGGAAAAGATCGGGCCGGTGCGCAGCGCCCGCCATTATGTGATCCCATTGGCCCAGGGGATGCAGGCCATCTATATCCATTGTGGGCAGAGCCCCCTAGCGAAGCAGTATTTTGAAGATTATGATGTGGAACATATCAATGAGTTTTTCCATTCCGCCGCTTTCTGGCGTGATGATAGCCGAAAGGCCCCGGTGAACTTATATACCAGTTATGAGAAGTTGGTGCAAGAAGTGACGAATGAGGGCTGGTATGATGAAGTTGCCGTTCCTGCCTTCAGCTTCTATTCCACGGAAGAAGTTGCGGCGATGGCCTTGGGAGAAGTAACGGAAATCCATATTCCCTATGTGTATAAAGCCGTGGACTATCAATGGGATGGAGAGCAATATCTCCGTCAATCCGACGGGAAACCCCATATCGATGCTGAAAGCGGAGAGACGCGTGTTTGCCGATAATATCATCGTCCAATATGTGCCTGTTACCGTGATTGATGACGCCGGCCGCCTCGATATCGATTTCTTTGCCGGCGGAGAAGGGTTGCTTTTCAATAAAGGACAGGTACAAGAGATCAAATGGTTGCAACTTAATGCGGATTCCCCAATTACCTATACCGACGTCGCTACCGGTGCGGCGATTGAACTCGTGCCGGGGAAAACGATCATCAATATCGTACCGAATAATTTGACGGTTACTTACCCCGTGCTTGAAGCGAGCGAGGTGTAAATGGAACGACAACAGGCCGAGAAATTGCTTTTGGAGGCAAAACGGGCCAGAGAAAATGCATATGCGCCCTATTCCGGTTTTGCGGTGAGCGGCGGTAGCCACGAGCGACGGTAAAATCTTTGCCGGCGCCAATGTGGAAAATGCCTCCTATGGTCTTAGCCTTTGTGCGGAACGCTCCGCAATGGCGGCCGCTTTGAGCCAAGGCGCCCGGGATTTTGTTGCCTTAGCGGTGGTGGGAGATACGGAAGAACCTTTGGTTCCCTGTGGCGCTTGCCGCCAATGGATCGTGGAATTTGCCCCGATGATGTGGATCATCATGGGGAATCTAAAGGGCAAGATGCGGCTTTGCCGCGGGAAAGAATTATTGCCTTTGGCATTTACCGAGGATTATTTAAGAAAGCAGGAAAATGATGGGTGAATTTAAGTCCGGGTTCGTCACCATTGTCGGGCGGCCTAATGCAGGGAAAAGCACATTGATGAATACGGTGTTGGGGCAAAAGATCGCCATTGTGTCCGATAAACCCCAAACCACGCAAAATAAGATACGCGGTTTTTATACGACGGAAGACGCGCAGATCATTTTTATCGATACCCTGGTATCCATAAGCCCCGGCATAAACTGGGTGAAGGTTCAGGCGGCGAAAAGCGCCTCCAGCGGGGTGACTGGTCTTTATATTGTTGATGCGAGCCAGCCTTACGGCGCCGGGGAGGAATATATTGTGGATCGTCTTCCGAAAGACATCCCGGTTTTTCTCCTCCTCAATAAGGTGGACTTATTAAAAAAAGAAGCGCTTTTTGAATTGATTGCCGCTTATGAAAAGCGATTCCCCTTTGCGGAAATTTTCCCGATTTCTGCCTTAAAAGGAGATAATGTGGACCATTTATAGAAACGGTCATAAACTATTTAGAGCCGGGGCCCTGTTTTTACCCGGAAGAGATGATTACCGACCAGCCGGAACGGGCCATCATGGCAGAGACGATCCGGGAAAAGGTTTTGGAGCTCACCCAAGAAGAGATCCCCCATGCCGTTGCCGTCGAGATGATCGAGGTGAAAGAACGGGATAACGGCATGGTCTATGCCGCCGCCAATATTTATGTGGAAAGAGAGTCACAAAAAGGAATTATTGTCGGAAAAAAAGGCGCGATGTTGAAGGAGATTGGCCAAAGAGCGAGAAAAGATATTGAGGTGCTTTTAGGCTCCAAGGTATTTTTGGAATTGTGGGTCAAAGTGAAAAAAGATTGGCGCAATAAAGAGATCCATTTGCGAAATTTCGGCTTCGATAAGCGGAGCCTGGATGAATAAAGATTAACCGAGTCAAGAAAAGGAAGAGGTGAAGACATGGACGGCGTTCCTCGATGGTGTAAAACTGAAATGAGAATGAGCTTAGGGGGCGCTTTCCGTGGCATGACCCCCTAAAGAAGGGGGTTTATCATGAAAATTGAAGAAGCCATGGTTCTGATGGAACCATATCTTTCCCAGGGAGACATGGATAAGGTGGCCTTGATTCTGTCGGACCTGGCGCCGGTGGACATCGGCGAAATATTAAAGGAATTGGGCCCGGCGCATATGGCGCCGATTCTCCAGAGTTTGCCGGTAGAAGTGGCCGGCGATGTGTTAAATTATGTCGACCCGGAATATTTTGCCCAGATCATTCATGATTTGGGGGAAGAAAAGAGCGCCGCGCTCTTAGATGCGATGTATTTGGATGATGTCGCGGATATTCTGGGAGAGCTGACCAAGAGCGAGCAGGATACCGTTTTAAGCCTGATGGAGCAGGAAGATGCTTCCGATGTTCGGGAATTGATGTATTATCCCGAAGACACTGCCGGTAGCTTGATGACAACGGAGTTCGTCGCCCTAAACAAGGGGATGACGGCCCAGAAAGCCATTGATACCTTGCGGGCCAATGCTCCCGACGCGGAAACGGTTTATTATGTGTATGTGGTGGATGACGATAATGTTTTGGTGGGGGTTTTGTCCCTTAGGCAATTGATCATCGCCTCTCCGGATACTTTGGTTGAACAGATCATGCGGCTGCGGGTATTATCCGTCAATGCCTATACGGATCAGGAAGAAGTTGCCGCTGTCGTTTCGAAATACGACCTGTTGGCGGTTCCCGTTGTCGATAATTTGAGCAGGCTTTTGGGGATTATCACCGTCGACGATATTATCGATGTTTTGGAAGAAGAAGCCACCGACGATATCTTGCGTTTAGGGGGCGCCAATGCGGAAGAATTGGAAGAAGAAGCGGATTTCCATATCCGGATCTACCGGGCGGTCAAATCCCGTCTGCCCTGGCTCTTAATTACATTGTTTGGCGGTCTTATGGCCGGTACCATCATGCGAAATATCGAAGCGGAACTCCAAGCCGTAGTAGCGCTGGCCTATTTTATCCCGCTCCTTTTGGGGATGGGAGGGAATGTCGGCACCCAAAGCTCCACCGTTACGGTGCGTGGGCTTTCTACCGGCCAGATCAACCCGGCAGAGCTCTTTACCAATGTTTTGAAAGAGGCTTGTGTGGGCTTTATCGTTGGGGGTGTTTGCGCCCTGTTGATCGGGGTGATCGCTTATTTTTGGCAGGGTGATCTGATTTTGAGCTTTGTTGTCGGCTTTGCCCTGATCTTCAATATGGCGACGGCGGCCACCGTGGGGACCTTTGTTCCTTTGGCCTTGAAACGGGTCAATGTGGATCCGGCGGTAGCTTCGGCTCCGTTTATCAGTACCAGCATCGATGTGGTTGGGCTGTTGATTTATTCGATTTTGGCAGCGCTTTTTATTCCCATGATGTCTGAGCGACGGGAGAGTTTATGAAATGTTATCCGGTGAAAGCATTTGTGATAAAGGGTATGAAATATGGGGACTCCCATATGATTCTTACCCTTTTTCTTTGGAAGGGGAAGTTCTCCCGATTGCTAAAGGGGTGCGCCAAGGCCAAAAAGCCCGATGCGGGGCCATTTGCAGTTTGGGAATTGTTTGGATCTGTTACTCTATCGCGGGCGTAATTGGATACCGTCAGCCAGGCCATGGTGCGGGAGGCCTATCCCATATCAAGGGAAAATCCCACGGCGTATCTCTATGCCTCCTACTTTTTGGAACCGATCGACGCCTCCTTGCCGGAGCGGGAACCGCAGCCGGCCTTGTTTGACCTGTTGCATTTTGCTCTACGGCATTTGGACCGGGAGGAAAAGGGGCTTTTGGCCCGTTATTTTGAAGTGCAGCTCTTAAAAATCAACGGTTATCAACCGGATTTTCAGCATTGCGTCGGTTGTGGCCGTGCAATCAAGTCAGGTTTCCTTTCTCCTGTTCAAGAAGGGATCACCTGTGAAGATTGCGGCGGCGGTTTGGCCCTATCCCCCAAAACCTTATATGCGCTCCAGTTTTTGCTCAATGCTGGGGAAGAACAGCTTTTCCGCTTAAAAGTTGATGCGACGCAGATGCGGAAATGGAAGAGCCGCCGGCCGCTTGCTCCAATTCCATTTGGAAAGAAAAGTGAAATCCCGTGATATTTTGCGGCAAATGGAAAACGGATCCGTGTAAGGATCCGCTCATGATCGCATCATTGCGCGATGATTTTATCTCTATAAATGGGCTTTTTGGGTGACGGTTCCGTCAAGGGTCTTCCACGTGACTTCCCGGTCGTCAAAGACCATATAGCTGTGGGTGCTGTTACCCCTGGGAATCGATACGGAGCCGGGATTCATATAGGTATGGGTTTCATAAACTTCATAGGCGGGGATATGGGTATGCCCATGGAGCAGGATATCGCCTTTTTGATCATCGGCAAGTGCTGATTATGGAAATGATGGCCATGGTTGGCAAAAATCATCGTGTTCCCCAAGTAAAAGATCGCATACTCCGCCAGAATGGGAAAATCGAGGAGCATTTGGTCTACTTCGGTATCACAGTTGCCTCTGACGGCAAGAATCTCCCTTTGATTTCATTCAGCATAGCGGCTACTTCCTGGGTGTCGTATGCTTGCGGCAGGGCGTTTCTGGGGCCATGATAGAGGATATCTCCCAAAATGAGCAATTTATCCGCTTTTTCCCGCTGATATGCAGAGAGCATTTGTTGGCAATAAACTGTGGAACCGTGAATGTCGGAAACGACCATCAGTTTCATTTTATCCACGCTTTCTTCGATCCCATTCTTCCGTAGTTCGGGATCGGAAATATTCGATATCCCATTATAGCATAGTTTTTAAGGGTAAAAAAGTTTTACAGGAACAAAGGAAAAAATGGCCACAGCCACCAATGAGCTTCATAAACCGGATCCATCCGGCTGGAAACGGCGGACAGCGCTTTATCTCGGCAGTCAATCCCTTTCCATGTTCGGATCTTCCCTCGTGCAATATTCGATCTTTTGGCATGTGACTTTGTCGACCCAAAGCGGTTCGGTGATGACGCTTTATGTGCTTGCGGGATTTTTGCCCCAGATTTTGGTCAGTCTCTTCGGCGGGGTCTGGGCGGACCGTTATCCCAGAAAAAAATTGATTATGATTACCGATACGACCATTGCTTTTTGCACTTTGATTTTAGCCTGCATCTTTTTAACGGGATATTACAGTTTGTGGCTTTTGTTTTTCGTCTCTTCCCTGCGTGCCATCGGCGGAGGGATCATGGCTCCCGCTGTAAACGCCGTTTTGCCCCAGATTGTACCGCAGGAACATCTGATGCGCGTCAACGGTATCAATGGCAGCTTGCAATCGTTCATTTATTTTCTCTCCCCGGCTTTGGGCGGTGTGATTTTAACGGTTTCAACTTTGACGATGACCTTCTTCGTCGATGTGGTGACCGCTATTGCCGCAGTGTTGATTTTGGCCTTTATTCCGATTCCTGTCCATCAAAAAGCGCGAAGTAAAGAAAAAAGCAGCTATCTCCATGATTTGAGGGAAGGCCTCCAGTATGCCTGGCGAAGCAAGTATATCCTGGAACTATGCTTTTTTTACTTGGTTTTTTGCGTTTTCATCGTACCGGCCGCTTTCCTATCGCCTTTGATGATCGCCCGGGTTTTCGGGGATGCCGTCTGGATGCTTACGGTGAATGAAGTGGTCTATAGCGGCGGCGCCATTATTGGCGGTTTGATCATTGCCGCTTGGGGCGGCTTTGCCAATCGGGCGGTTACCATTGCTTTTAGCAGCATTCTCTTCGGATTTTTTGCTGTTGGTTTGGGTTATGCTCCGGTATTTTGGCTGTTTCTCATGCTGATTTTATTTTCCGGGATCGTTACGCCCTTTGCCCATTCGTCTATCAATGTGATGCTGCAAGAGCGGGTGGAAGAAAATATCTTGGGGCGAATCATGAGTTTGCTTGCGATCATCGGTTCCGGCGCCGTGCCTTTGGGGATGGTCATCTTTGGGCCGCTTGCGGATCGGATGCCGATGAGTTGGCTTTTCACGATCAGCGGCGCAACAATATCCTTATTAGGACTGAGCGTCTTATTAAATAAAAATTTGCGGAAAGCCGGCGTGCCCCTATTGTCGCAAGAAGAGAGAACGGAGCCTTGACAAAGGGCAGTGGATTTGCTACATTATTATCATTATTGCGAACAGTAGCGATGAAGGGGAAACAGTACCTTAAAGCAGCGAGCCGGGTTTGGTGTGAGCCGGTAAGAAGGGAAGGGCGCCCCGGAGCTTTGGGCTTGGCCCACGGAGGCACTCCGTTATCACCGTCAAGTGGACTTCCGGTCAAAAAGGGTGGAACCGCGGCATTTGCCGTCCCTTTATGCGGGAGTTTTTTTAGTTGTGTTTTGAGAGGAGATTAAAATGAATTTTCAAAACTTGATTCAAGCCTTAAACCAGTTTTGGGGCGAACAGGGGTGCGTTATCCAGCAGCCCTATGATATGGAAAAAGGTGCGGGGACGATGAATCCCGCCACCGCTTTGAGAGCCTTAGGGCCGGAACCGTGGAATGTGGCGTATGTTGAGCCGTCCCGCCGCCCTACCGACGGTCGTTATGGGGAAAATCCCAACCGCTTACAGCATTATTTCCAATACCAGGTTATTTTGAAACCTTCTCCCGACAATATTGTGGAACTCTATATGGAAAGCTTAAAGGCCATTGGGATTGATCCCGATGAACATGATATCCGTTTGGTGGAAGATAATTGGGAAAGCGCCAATCTGGGTGCCTGGGGCCTCGGTTGGGAAGTATGGCTCGATGGTATGGAGGTGACCCAGTTTACCTATTTCCAACAGTTCGGCGGCTTGGATTGCAAGCCGGTCAGCGGCGAGATCACCTATGGGATCGAGCGTTTGGCGATGTTTATTCAAAAGATTGACAATGTGTATGATATCGAATGGGTGGACGGGATTACCTACGGCGACATTTACCATCAAAATGAAGTAGAACAAAGCACCTATAATTTCGAAATCGCCGATACGGAAATGCTTTTCAAATTGTACGATATGTATGAAAAGGAATGTAACCGTATTTTGGAACAGGGCCTGGTTTTGCCGGCCTATGACTATATTTTGAAGTGTTCCCATACCTTCAATCTTTTGGATGCGAGAAGCGCCATCAGCGTCACCGAGCGGCAGCATTATATTGCCCGGGTGCGGCAGATGGCCAAAGCTTGCTCGGAAGCGTATGTGGCACAGCGGAAGAAACTCGGTTTCCCCTTGATCAAAGATGAGGAAAAGAGATTAGCGCTGTTGGAAGAAAAGGGGGACGGGGAAAATGAGTAAAAAAGTTTTATTTGAGATCGGTGTGGAAGAGGTCCCCGCCCGGTTTATGCCGGGTAGCCTCGGGCGTTTAGAAGAGGGCATGGCCACTGCCTTAAAGGAAGCCCGTTTGGATTTTGAAAAAGTGGAGGCCATTGGCACCCCCCGCCGCTTGGCGGTTTTGGTGGAAGGCTTGAGTGAAAAGCAGGCGGATCTTTCCGAAGAGGTGAAAGGCCCCGCCAAAAAAGCGGCTTATGACGCCGACGGGAATCCGACCAAGGCCCTTTTGGGCTTTGCTAAAGGCCAGGGTGTGGAAATGTCCGCGCTCACGGTGAAAACATTGGGGAACGGGGACTATATCTTTGCCAAAAAGGAACAAAAAGGCCGCCCGGCAGCAGAGATCTTGCCTCAAATTCTCCCGGCTTTGGTGGAACATTTGACTTTCCCAAAACCGATGCGCTGGGGCGATAATGAGATGCGTTTTGTCCGCCCCATTCGTTGGCTAGTTGCTTTGCTGGATACGGAGATCATCCCCATCAAAATCGTCAATATTGAGAGCGGCAATGTATCTTGGGGCCATCGTTTTTATGGCGAACGGGAAGTCGTAATCCCGGAACCCGGAGCGTATATAGAAAAACTGCGGGAAAACTATGTGATCGTCGATCCGAATGAACGCCGCCGCATGATCTGGGAACAGATCGAAGCGATTGCTGCAAAAAGAGGACGCCGTTGTGGAAGAGGATCCGGAATTGTTGGAAGAGGTGGTTTACCTTTTGGAATACCCGACGGTTCTCATGGGCTCCTTTGAGGAAAAATATCTTGAATTGCCGAAAGAAGCGGTGATTACCCCCATGCGGGAACACCAGCATTATTTCCCGGTTTTTGAATCGGGACGGCAGTTTACGGCCGAATTTCATTACTGTGCGGAACGGAATCAGCCGCAATATTGATATCGTTACCGCCGGGAATGAAAAGGTGTTGAAACCCGTTTGGCGGATGCGGAGTTCTTTTATCAGGAAGACTTGAAAGCCGACTTGGAAGGATATAGCCAGGTTAAAGGATATTGTTTTCCATATCAGTTTGGGTTCTCTCGGTGAAAAGGTCGAGCGTATGGAAAAGATCGCCGCCTTCCTCGGTGCGGCCCTTGGTTTTACTGCGGAAAAGCAAAGGGCCTTACAGCAAAGCGCCCATTTAGCCAAAGCGGACCTCGTTTCCAATATGGTATATGAATTCCCGGAACTCCAAGGGATTATGGGAGAATATTACGGCTTGGCTAAGGGGATGGACCCGGTCATTGCCCAAAGTATCCGTGAGCATTATTTGCCTCGGTTCGCCGGGGATGATTTGCCCCAAACGGATTTGGGACGGATTGTTTCCATTGCCGACAAGATTGATAGCATCACGGGATTTTTTGCGATGGGGATTGAGCCTACCGGCTCCCAAGACCCTTACGCCCTGCGCCGCCAGGCGATGGGGATCGTACAGATTATTCTCGATGCGGGAGAAGAGATCGACCTTGGCGCTTTGATCGATTTTGTTTATCAAGAGATCAGCAGCCGTTATCCGGTAAAGAATGACCTGGCTGTGACAAAAAGCCATATCCTGGCCTTTATTCGGCAGCGGGTGGAAAATGTTCTGGCGGAAGCCGGCTTCCGATATGATATTGTCAATGCGGCTTTCCATGAAGGGGACCAGGCTTTGGCCAATATCTGCCGTATCCGGGAGAAGGCGCAAGCTCTGGCTGATTTCCGTTTGAACCCGGAATTTGCCGCCTTGATGGCGGGCTTTACCCGCGTCAACAATTTGGGGAAAAAGGGCGAGCCCGGTTATGATCCCGCCCTCTTGACGGAACCCGCTGAGAAGGTGCTCCTGGCCGCTTTTGAAGAGAAACGGGTCTTGATCGACGCGGCCCTTGCCAAAGACGACTTTAAGGCCGCTTTCGTAGCCTTTGCCGCTTTGCGGGCCCCGATCGACGATTTCCTCAATGATATCATGGTGATGACGGAAGACGAGGCTCTCAGGAACAGCCGCTTAGGTCTATTGGCGGCGATTGCCGGGGAAATTTTGAAGGCTGCGGATTTCACAAAAATAGTGTTGGATAAATAGACATTTTGCCGTAATGTGATAAAATATTTCCTTGACATAGGGGAAATATTGTAGCATAATATCCCATATCGTATATCATATTTGATGGGCGGTGTGGGAAATCGAATTCAATGAAAGACAGCGCGAGATCATCGATTTAGTGCAGAAACACGGACCTATAACGGGGGAAGCGATTGCGAAAACCTTCAATCTCAGCCGGGCGGCTCTCAGAGCCGATTTAACGGTTCTGGTGATGGCCGGTATCTTGGATGCCAAGCCGAGAGTGGGGTATAGCTATGCTTTCCCCGACTTTATCGTTAAGGACAGACAGGATATTTTCCACGCCAAGGTGCGGGAATATCAATCTTTGCCGGTGATCCTGGAGGAGAATACCTCCGTTTATGACGGCATTGTCGCGATGTTTACCGAAGATACCGGTACCATCTTTATCACCGACGCTGACGGAAGCCTTACGGGACTCATTTCCCGTAAAGATATTTTGAAGCAGACTTTGGGGAAGAGTGAGCTACATAACATCCCGGTGAAAATCATCATGACGCGCTCTCCCAATTTGATTACGATTTGTCCCGATGATAGCGTTTTAGAAGCTGCCCGGCGGATCATTGCGCATCAGATCGATTCTCTGCCGGTCGTGGAAGAGAAGAAGACCGCGTCGGGGAGAACCATTATTCATGTTGTAGGCCGCTTTACCAAAACGAATATCGCACAGATCTTCTTGGAAATAGGCGGTTAAGGAGGGGAACAGTGGAGAATCTCGTCATCTTTGTCGTTTCGGACTCAATTGGTGAGACTGCGGAATTGGTGGCAAAAGCCGCCGCCAGCCAATTTCCTGCCGATATGGTGGAAATACGGCGGGTGCCCCATGTGACGGATATTGAGCATGTGGCGGAAATATCTGCGGAAGCGAAGCGATATAATAGTTTAATTGTATATACGCTGGTAACGGAAAAACTGCGTTTGGGGATGGAGCATTTTGCCAAAGAGAACGGAATCGAAACCGTTGATGTTTTAAGCTCGCCGGTGGCGGCGATCGCAAAACTCAGCGGCGTGATGCCCCAGCGGGAAGTCGGCCGTTTGCGCCAGTTGGATGATATTTATTTTAAACGGGTTGCGGCGATGGAATTTGCCGTAAAATACGACGATGGGAAGGACCCCCGCGGTTTTCAGTTGGCGGATATTGTGATCCTGGGGGTGTCCAGAACTTCCAAAACGCCGGTTTGCATGTATCTTGCCCATAAGAACATCAAAGCCGCCAATTTGCCGCTTTTGCCTGAAGTGGCGGTGCCGGAAATTATCTATCAGCTGCCGAAGAAGAAGATTTTCGGATTGATTATTAAACCCCAGGCCTTAAATGAGATTCGCCAAGCGCGTTTAAGCAGTATGGGATTGGCGCCGGATGCGGATTATGCGAATCCCAACCGCCTTTTAGCGGAGCTGGAATATGCGGAAAAGATCTATAAACGGCTGGGCTGCTGTGTTTTAGATATTACCAATAAAGCCATCGAGGAGACGGCTGCGAATATTCTTGAAATATACAATAAGGAGGCCATCCATGACTACTAAGAAGTATGTATATCTGTTCCATGAAGGCAATAGCGATATGCGGGACCTTTTGGGAGGTAAAGGTGCAAATTTGGCGGAAATGAGCAATATCGGGCTGCCTGTACCGCCCGGATTGACCATCACAACCGAGGCCTGTAATGCCTATTACGCGGAAAACGAAACGATGCCCACCGGATTGGAAGAGGAACTTGCCAAAAATCTTAAAATGGTGGAACAAAAGATCGGTAAGGAATTCGGAGATGCGAAAAATCCGCTTTTGGTTTCTGTGCGTTCCGGCGCTAAGTTTTCCATGCCCGGGATGATGGATACGATCTTGAACTTGGGCTTGAATGATGAAACCGTCGAAGGGATGGCGGAAGCCACCGGGAATCGGCGTTTTGCTTTGGATTGTTACCGCCGTTTTATTCAGATGTTCGGCGATGTGGCCATGGGCGTCCCCAGCTATAAATTTGAAGAAGCTTTAGGGGCGATCAAAGATCGGCTTCACGTGCAATATGACCATCAACTGACAGCGGAAGCGCTAATTGACTTAATTGCGGCCTTTAAAAAGATCTACAAAGACGGTACGGGAGAGGATTTCCCCCAAGATCCGAAAGTACAGCTTCTTTTGGCGGTAAAAGCCGTGTTCAGTTCTTGGAACAGCGATCGCGCCATTGTTTACAGAAAACATAATAAGATCCCCGATGATCTGGGGACTGCCGTCAATGTGCAATGTATGGTCTTCGGTAATATGGGAGACGATTGCGGTACCGGCGTCGCCTTTACGCGTAATCCCTCTACCGGGGAAAAGAAACTTTATGGGGAATATCTGATCAATGCCCAAGGGGAAGATGTGGTTGCCGGGATTCGCACGCCGGAACCGATCGCCAGCTTGGAAAAGGATATGCCGGAAGTTTATAAGCAATTTGTGGAAATCAGCCAATTATTGGAAAAACATTACCGTGATATGCAGGATATTGAGTTCACCGTAGAACGCGGCAAGCTCTATATGCTCCAAACGAGAAACGGCAAGCGTACGGCGGCGGCGGCGATTCGTGCTGCGGTGGAAATGGAAGAAGAAGGCTTGATCACGAAGGAAGAAGCGCTCATGCGTGTCGATCCTTTACAGATCAATCAATTACTCCATGCCGGGATTGATCCCAATGCTACATTGGATGTGCTCGCCGTTGGTTTGCCGGCTTCTCCCGGCGCTGCTTGCGGGAAGATCGTTTTCGACGCCGATGAAGCGGAAGAATTGGGCACTGCCGGAGAAAAAGTCATCCTCGTGCGCATGGAAACGACCCCGGACGATATCCATGGCATGGTCGTGGCCCAGGGCGTTTTGACGAGCCGTGGCGGGATGACGAGCCATGCCGCCGTTGTAGCCAGGGGTATGGGTAAACCCGCCGTTTGTGGTGCGGAAGCTTTGAAAATTGATTATGCCGCCGAAAAACTGGAAATCGGTGCGGTGTCCTTAAATAAATATGATCTCATTTCGATCGACGGTGCGACCGGGCGGATCATTAACGGCCAAGTACCGACCTTGGAACCGTCCTTGGGCGGAGAATTTGCCACCTTCTTGGGTTGGGCAGATGAAGTGAAGACGATGGGCGTTCGTGCCAATGCCGATACGCCGGAAGATGCGGCCAAAGCCCGGGAATTTGGGGCAGAAGGCATCGGTTTGACCCGTACCGAGCATATGTTTATGGCCCAGGATCGTTTGCCTTGGGTACAAAAAATGATCTTGGCTGAAGACCTTGCGGGTCGGGAAGCTGCTTTGGCGAAGTTGTTGCCGATGCAGAGAGAAGATTTCTACGGCATTTTGAAGGCAATGGACGGGTTCCCCGTAACCATCCGCCTCTTAGATCCTCCGCTTCATGAATTCCTCCCCGCCAAAGAGGAGCTCCTTGTAGAGATCACGACCTTGAAATGCACCGGGGGTGACGAAAAAGAGATCGCGGAGAAAGAAGCACTTCTCAAAAAAGTGCAGAAACTTTCCGAATTCAATCCCATGCTCGGTCATCGCGGTTGCCGTTTGGGGATTACTTTCCCGGAAATTTACGCCATGCAGGCGAGAGCGATCTTCGAAGCGGTTGCGGCCTTGACCAAAGAAGGGTACCGTGCCATTGCGGAAGTGGAAATTCCCCTGGTGATCCATGTCAATGAATATAAACGCTTAGATGCTTTGGTGCGCCAAATGGCCGCGGAAGTGAAGGAAGAAACCGGCGTTGATTTCCCCTATACCGTAGGGACGATGATCGAAATGCCGAGAGCTGCTTTGACTGCCGATGTGATTGCGGAAACAGCGGAATTCTTCTCCTTCGGCACCAATGACTTAACCCAGACCACCTTCGGTTTCTCTCGACGATGCGGAAGGGAAATTTTGCAGCAATATCTTGATTTTGAAGGCATTGAAGAAAATCCTTTGTTACCATCGATAAAGAAGGTGTGGGGAAATTGATGGGGATCGCCATTGAAGGCGGGCGGAAGACCAACCCGAATTTGCCCATTGGGATTTGCGGGGAACATGGCGGCGATCCGGATTCCGTGCATACCTGCTATCAGTTGGGACTTAATTTTGTGAGCTGTTCACCGTATCGCGTGCCGATCGCCCGTTTGGCGGCGGCGCAGGCGGTCATTCAAAACAAATAAGGATAAAGTTAATTTTGGCGCCGGGGAATTTTCCCCGGCGCTGTTGATGATGGGACAAAAGTCACGATCATTTAAATAGAAGAGGCTCGGGTACATAGACCCGAGCCAGAGACTGCAGACAAAACCCGAACCCGTTGTCAAATCAAAGCCCCTGACCGCTTCCGTATGTCCAAATACGCAGCGCGTCCAGGTCCTTTACTTTTCCTAGCGTTAGGATTCTGTCTTGTGTCTCACATCTTGCCGCCTTTGTCGACAAGATGTGGCCCGGGTACATAGACCCGGGCCATTTTAAAAATATGTGATTGGCCAACAGCAGAATACTAGATTATCCAGCCATTTGATAGTTCAAAAGCATTGCTAAGACTTTTGCTGCTGCTGCACGCGTGGTGTTGCCGGTGGGATTGAAGGCGCCGTCGCAGCCAACGAGGATGTCGGCAGCATTCAATTGATAAACATAAGATTTGGCATAGTCTTTGATATCGGCGTCATCGGTAAATGCGAAGGGGTCGCCGCTTTCAAGCGTGGGCAAATCGATTTCGGCATATTCGGCAAAGAGGCCGATGACTTTAGCCATATCTTGACGGCTGATGTATTCATTGGGAGCGAACATATCATTGCCCATCCCGTTGATGATACCGTTATCATAAGCCCATTCCACATGGGACGCATAATAAGCGGAGGTATTGACATCGGTGAAAGTTTCATTCGCAGGATTTTCCGCGGAGGAATCTGCGACGCCATCCGCGCGACCCAAGATGGTGACCAATTGGGCACGGGTCATGGCCACACCGGGGCTGAAGGTGTCGGCGCTGGTGCCGTTCATGAGACCAACCTGCAATACATAGTTGACATAAGTGGTGTACCAGCAGTTATTGTTGGTATCGGTCATGTCGCTGATACTTTTGGATTGTTCTTCACGGCCTTCAACCAAAGCGGTGGTGACTTCCTTCGCTCTGCCGCTGTCAATGGTGCTGTCCCCGAAGGTATAGACCATAGAATAGGTATTGTCGATCATATCCGAAGAGGCAAAAGCGGAAGCAGTGCCATTATATACCATAGAGAAGGTAGAGTCGTCATCATTGGTGATATCGCTGTCCAAAATGTAGGAGGCGATATGTTTATGCGTGTTGTTGGTTACATGGTATTCATCATAATAGAGATATTCGTCGATTTCATAATCAGCGGTTTCCGGCGTGTAATAGTAGTCAAGATTATCACCTGCATAATAGTTGCCGTAACCATAAATATCTTCCGTAGCATTGGTGGGTAAGAGATTGCTGTTGTCATTGCAGGCGAGGGCATAACCGTAGGCAGGAACCCAGTCGGAGATTTGATAGAAGCCCCAGGTTCTGTAGCCATAGGCTGTCATGCCCTGATCTTCCATGTTTTCATAAAGATTGTCGTTATCGACAATAGCGATATTTACATCTTCATTTTCCAGCATATAAGCTTCAACAGCGGCAATGGTTGCGGCTCTTTGGGCTGCGGAGAACGCATTTTCCGTTTTGCCCGCCTTGGTTTCAACCAGCATTACGATAAAATCGGTGGCGCCGGCTGTGGCCAAATTGTCGATCATGGTAACGGTATTATCTGCGGACATTCCGACGACGGTTGCAAGATCATAAGCCCCAACAGCATAACTGTCATTGCTGCCGGTGCTGATGATATACAGCCCGTCGGAGGGAGCCACACCTTCATGATCATCAAGGAATGTTAATGTTTGTTCGACGCCACCCCAACCTTTTAGCCAGCTGGACCAGTTGGAACGATCGGTGCCTGCGTCTACGTCACCGGTCAAAACACCGGAGAAAGCGCCGCCAACCGCATAATTTTCAAGATTTTCAAAACCGTCTGCCAATTCATTTGCTATGTATTCAGCGAATACACGGCCATTGGAGTAACGGCCTTCCCAGTACCAATCGCTTTGGGCCTTTACATACATACCGTCGGCGGGATCATAGCCTTCTGCCGGCACGGTTGCCATAACGAAAGCCGAAGCCATCGTAATGCAAAGCAAAACGAGCACTACAACTGCAAAACTTCTCATCTTCATACAAATAGTCCCTCCTAAATTTTTGGTTTTTTTCTCTATTGGCCAACAAAAGTATGAATTCTCTAATAATTCACAAAATCCTGCCATGATGTGGAAAATTTTTTCATTATCCCATAAATAGGACAGAAAATTAACATATCTTAATTGGGCTGCCTTTGCGTTTAGGTGCGCAAATAGGGGAATTAGGGAAATAAAAAATGACCTGGTTCTGATTTGCTTTCAGACCAGGCCATTGATTTTCAAAAGTGAACGACATGCTCTTATGATATTTTATTCATGTTCTTTAACCCAAGTTGCCGTTACGGATTTGGAATCGGTAAAGAAGCGGATGCCGTCCTTCCCTAAGCAGTGTTGATCGCCAAAAAAGGAATCTTTGTGCCCGGAGAAGGGGAACACGCCCAAGGGAACCGGAACGCCCATATTGATCCCAACCATACCGCCGTCGGAGCGACGCTGGAATTCCCTGGCATAATAACCGCTTTGCGTGAAGATGGAGGCTCCCTTGGCAAAGGGGTTTGCGTTTATCATCGCGAGGCCTTCTTCAAAATTAGGCGCCCGCTTGATGGCGAGGACAGGGCCGAAGATTTCATGATCCCCCAGTACCATGCCGGGTTTGACATGGTCGAAAATTGTAGGGCCGATATAGTAGCCGCCTTCGTAGCCCGGGACGGGATAATCTCTGCCGTCTAAGAGAAGTCTGGCGCCTTCTTCCACTCCCGTCGCAATGCGCCCTTCGATGAAGGCTTTGTGTTTGGCGGAAATCACAGGGCCCATGGTATTTTCTTTGTCATACGCGGGGCCGACTTTGATTTTTTGGGCACGGGCCAGGATGGCGCAGGCCAAATCATCGGCGATTTTTTCTTCCGCAACCACCACCGGTAAGGCCATGCAGCGCTGACCGGCGGCGCCGAAAGCGGCGGCGACGATACGGTCGGCAGTAGCTTCTAAGTCGGCGTCTTTTAATACCAGGGCGTGGTTTTTGGCTTCGCAAAGGGCTTGGATGCGCTTCCCGGCGGAGGCGCCGCGGGAATATACCGTGCGGCCCACTCTTGTGGAACCGACAAAGGAGATCCCTTTGATGTCTTTATGGGTGAGGAGGATATCCGCTTCTTCTTTGGCGCAAGTGACGATATTGAGCACCCCGGCCGGCAGCCCCGCATCGGCGTACATCTGCGCGATCGCCATGGAGGTTTGCGGTGTGAGGCTGGCGGCCTTTAGAATAATGGTATTGCCACAGGCGATACAGAAGGGTGTCATCCAGCCCATGGGGATCATCGCCGGGAAATTAAAAGGGACGATCCCGGAGAAAACGCCCAAAGATTCCCGATAGAGAACGGTGTCCACATCGGTAAAGGTATTCATCAAAGATTCCCCGGTCATCAGGTTGGCGATGCCGCAGGCGATCTCGGTAGCTTCTTTGGCTTTCAAGATGTCATTCTTGGCGTCTTCCCAGGCTTTGCCGCTTTCCTTTGCGGATAAAAGCGCCAATTCTTCCAGGTTTTCCTCTAACAGGTTGCGGAGACGGAAAAGGATCTGAGCTCTTTCGGCGGCGGGCGTATCTCTCCAGCCGGGATAGGCCGCTTTGGCGCAGGCGATGGTGTCTTCAATCTCTTCTTTTGCGCAATAAGGAGTGCGGGCAATGACATTGCCGGTACTGGGGTCATGGATATCAATGAGGGTGTTGCTTTCAGAAATACGCCATTCACCTCCGGCATAATACCGGCAGGTTTTGATGGCGGTTACATTTTCAGATTGTGCTCCCAATGGTGTTTCTCCTTCTAATAAACTCAATAACAGGCGGCATCGAGGATTGCCATATTTTTATCTAAAATGGCGATCGCTTCGTCGATCTGCTCTCTTGTGATGATCAAGGGCGGTGCGAATTGCAAGATATGCTGATAAGTCATATGATAAAGCCCGTCTTGAAGATTGGCCTTTTTAAATGCGCTCATTGTCTTTAGATCCATCGCTTCTTTATTCTCACGGTTCTTTACAAATTCCAGACCCAAGAACAGGCCGATGCCGCGTACATCGCCGATGGCGGGATGCTTCTGCGCTAAAGCCAGCAGTTGTTCTTTGGCATAAGCGCCTACGGCTGTGGAATTCTCACATAATTTTTCTTCATCATAGATATCGAGCACTGCCGATGCGGTGGCTACGGCAAGGGTATGGCCGCTATAGGTCAGCCCGGCGCTCAGATAATGATCGTCAAAATAAGCGGCGATTTCTTTTTTCACCGCGACAGCCCCTAAGGGAACATAGCCGCTGGTGATGCCTTTCGCCATCGTGACGATGTCCGGAACGATGTCAAAATTCTCGAAGGCGAAAAGTTTCCCGGTACGGCCGAAGCCTGCCATGACTTCATCGCAGATGAGGAGGATCCTGTAGGTATCGCAAATCTCCCGGATCTTTTTCAGATAACCGTCGGGAGGAACGATGATTCCGTTGGTTCCCGTTACGGTTTCAAGGAAAACGGCGGCAATGGCTTCAGGCCCTTCATACTGAACGAGCTCGGCAAAATGCTGCGCGCATTCGAGATGGCAGCTTTCCGTTTTGCCCGAAGAGACAGCGGTAACAATAGGGATCAAGGAATTTGACCATGCCGGGGATGGAGGTTCCGCGCAATCCGTCTGGGATCGCCGCTTAATGCCGTACTCCACCCGGTGCCCCGTGATAGGAGCGGTAACGGGAGAAGATTTTGAAACGGTTGGAATAAAACCGGGCAATTTTGATTCCATTTTCATTGGCGTCGGCGCCGGCGTTGGTGAAAAATACTTTGCCGAAACTTTCCGGTAGCCGCCGGATGATCTTTTCGGCGCACTCTCCTTTACTGTTGGAGAAAAGGGGCGCGGCAAAGGTCAAAGTATCAGCTTGTTCTTTCAATGCGGCAATCGCTTTCGGATGCTGATGGCCGATATTGCAGTTGACCAACTGGGCCGATAGATCCAAATAGCTTGTCTTCCGCATCATAAAAATAGACCCCTTCTGCCCGTTCCACCGGTAAGAGGCCATTCATCTCCTTGGACCATCAGGAGTACAGATGGTACGCTTTGTTCTTCGTTGTAACGTCCTGTTATTCATTTTTTCGCTCCTTTAGAGTGATGATCAAATCGATTGACGATTTAATTCACAACTATATTTTGCCCGTATTTCTTCAATGATGGGCGATTTTTTTGCCAAATTACGGCTTATTGATAAAAAAGAGACCGGCCAAAGCAAAGAAAAATGCCGATGGCTTGGTTGATCGTAAAATGTTCTTTATAAAGGATGCCGAGGATTAAAAGTACGATCGCCAAACCGATATTGGCGATGAGGGAACCGATACTGATCGGCATTCCGAGGCGGTAAGCCAGAATATAGCCCAACTCCAATCCGATAATGAAGACTGACAAAGCTAAATCCAGTTTAAGTCTGCTATCGAAGCAAAGAGAGGCTTTGATAAGCCGGTGAAGAGCAGCGCAATCACGGTGATCCCCGCAGCGGTGATATAGGTAAGAAAAGCGATAAAAGGGGATTTGCTGCCGTCGGCGTAGCTTTGGCTATGATATTGTAAAAAGTATTGGATAATACTATGACGAGAATTGGCAAAAAGTACTTCATGATTACACCATATTAGCGATTTCGTTTTTGTCTACTATATCACTCTACCATTGACTTTTCAAGCATAGGGGCAAAATATGAATTGCTTTATTGTAAAATTGTTAATCTGATGTTTAAATATAGTATTAATAAGATAAAATGGAAAAAATAGGGAAACGAGGAAGGCAATATGGAAATGACAGAGGGTAAAGAAGAAAAAAACCTGGAAGAAACGGCAAAGACCGAAGGCAAAAACTTCATTCAGCATTTTATTGATGGAGACCTTGCCGAGGGGAAGATTCGACCGGGTCCATGCCGTTTTCCGCGGAGCAACGGCTATCTCCATATCGGTCATGCGAAGGCTATTTGTTTGAATTTCGGCCTGGCTCTTGCCAATGGCGGAAAATGCAATTTGCGTTTTGACGATACGAATCCCACCAAAGAGGAACAGGAATTCGTTGATTCTATTAAGGCGGATGTTGAATGGCTGGGTTTTCATTGGGATCATTTATTTTTTGCTTCGGATTATTTTGAGAAGCTTTATCTTTTGGCAGAGAAATTGGTGACGATTGGGAAAGCCTATGTCTGCGATCTTTCTCCGGAAGAGATTCACCAATACCGTGGCGCTTTAACGGAACCGGGGAAGGAAAGCCCCTACCGTGATCGGAGCCCGGAGGAAAATCTTGATTTATTACGCAAGATGAAGGCGGGGGAATTTCCCGACGGCAGCCGGGTTTTAAGAGCGAAGATTGATATGGCGTCTCCCAATCTCAATATGCGCGATCCGGTTCTTTATCGCATTCAAAGAGCCCATCATCATCGTACCGGGGATGGTTGGTGCATCTATCCGATGTATGACTTTGCCCATCCGCTCTCCGATGCGATTGAGGGGATCACCCATTCGATTTGTACGATGGAGTTTGAAGATCACCGCCCTCTCTATGATTGGTGCATCAATGCGGCGGATATGCCTTGTAAAAGCAGGCAGATTGAGTTTGCCCGTTTGAATATGAGTTATACGGTAATGAGTAAGCGGAAGCTGAAACTCTTGGTAGAAGAGGGCTATGTCCAGGGCTGGGATGATCCCCGGCTCCCGACCTTATCGGGGATTCGCCGCCGTGGGTATCCTGCCGAATCGATCCGTGCTTTTTGTGAGAGTATCGGCGTGGCCAAAGCCAACAGTACGGTGGACATTGCTCAGCTGGAGTTTTTTGTGCGTGATCATCTGAACTATCATGCCCCCAGAGCGATGGCGGTTTTGGATCCTTTGAAGGTGACGATCACCAATTACCCGGAAGGGCAAGAGGAAATGATGCAAGTTGTGAATAATCCGGAGGATTCGGAAGCGGGAACGCGGCCGGTTCCCTTTAGCCGCCAGATCTTGATCGAGAAGAGCGATTTTATGGAACAGCCGACGAAGAAATTCCATCGCCTTTCTCCCGGCGCTGAAATTCGTTTGCAAAACGCATATTATATTAAATGCGAAGATTATAAAAAGGATGAAAACGGTGAGGTCGTTGAACTGTTCTGTACCTATGATCCTTCTACCCGGGGCGGTTGGTCTGAAGACGGGCGCAAGGTGAAGGGGACGGCCCATTGGCTTTCTTACCCCCATGCGGTAAAAGGTGAAGTTCGTTTGTATAATCGCCTTTTCTCCGTGGAAAACCCGGATGATTATCCGGAAGGCGGGAGTTTCTTAGATCATATCAATCCGCAATCCGTTGAGGTGGTGGAGGCCTATCTGGAGCCTTCCTTGGCCGAGGTAAAGCCTGGAGACCGCTTCCAATTCTTGCGGCAAGGATATTTTGTGGCGGACCCTGACGGTGCTTTGGGGCGGCCGGTCTTTAATCGGATCATTTCTTTGAAAGACAGCTTTAAGAAAATAATGAAATAAGGGGGATTTGACCATGGAAAAAGCTGCGGCAGGCGTTCGCCGTGCATTGCGGTATTGTCTTGCGGTAAAGCCGGAGGAAACCCTTTTGATCGTCACCGACGATGCTCTTTTAGAGCTGGGGGAATTATTTTTTAAGGAGAGCTTGGCGATGTCCCTGAAGGCGACGCTTCTCACCATGGCGGCTTTGCCTTTAGACGGAACAGAACCACCGAAGCATATTGCTAAGGAATTGAAGAGTGCGGATGTGGCGATTTTGGTCACTTCGCGGTCCCTTTCCCATACGAGAGCGCGGCGGAATGCCTCTATTTCCGGAACAAGGATTGCCTCCATGCCCGGTTTGACCAAGGAAATGCTGGAAGGACCGGTGCTCGTAGATTACGAAGCCATGGGCGATTTCTCCCGTCGTGTCGCCAAGAAACTTAATGAGAGCGAACAAGTTCGGATTACGACGGAAGCCGGCACGGATTTGACCTTCTCCATTAAAGGGCGGGAAGCCTTAGCGGATACGGGGTTCTATGTCCAACCCGGAGCTTTCGGCAATTTGCCGGCAGGGGAAGCCTATGTGCCTCCGGTAGAAGGCAGCGCCAACGGCGTATTGGTTGTCGACGGCGCCATGGCGGCCATCGGCAAATTGGAAACGCCGTTGACCTTTACGATCGAAAAGGGCAATGTGACCATGATCGAAGGGGGCGAAGAAGCGGAACGCTTAACGAAAATCTTACAACAGGCGGATGAAAACGCGACCAATATTGCGGAATTTGGCGTCGGAACCAACCCCAAAGCGGAGATGAGCGGCAATGCTTTAGAGGATGAAAAAGTTTTGGGTACGATCCATATCGCATTGGGAGATAATCTTAATTTTGGCGGTTTTGTGGAATCGAACTGCCATTTGGATGGCATCATTAAAGCCCCTACCGTTTATCTTGACGGGGAAAAGTGGATGGATAAAGGCACTGTTAACTGTTGACGAGGAGGAAAAATGGCAAAAGACAATTCATTTGATATCGTATCCCAAGTGGATATGCAGGAAGTGATGAACGGAGTCAATCAAGCGAAAAAAGAGATCTCGCAACGGTTTGACTTCAAAAACAGCAAGAGCGATATTATTTTGGAAGAAAAATCGATTCGGGTTGTTACGGAAGATGATTTTCGCTTGAGAAGTATCATCGATATTTTGAAAACCCGCCTTTTGGGGAGAAAAGTACCGGTGAAGAATATGGCATACGGTAAAGTGGAGGACGCTGCCGGCGGTATGATCCGCCAGAGTATCGAGATCGCCCAAGGGATCGATGCGGACAAGGCCAAGCAGATCGTAAAGGATATCAAGAATACAAAACTCAAGGTTCAAGCTTCGATCCAAGGGGAGCAAGTCCGTGTTTCCGGTAAAAATCGGGATGATCTACAGGCGGTTATTGCCCTGATGAAAGAAAATGACTATGGAGTAGAGCTACAATTCATCAATTATCGATAAAATGGGGAGAAATATCCGAGCGTTGCAGGAAAATACGGCGGATCGTTTTGGATCGACCCCATCTTATACACTTGTATGATCGATCTGAGATCCCCGGGTAGACCGGGGATTTCTGCTTTTTTGGCAGTCATTGGGTGCGTGGTTTTTTGTTGGGAAAGACATAATTTTCACCGCAAAAAAGAGAAAATCAGTGTTGCATATATATAAAAAGTGTTGTATTATTATTTTATCTCATAGGTTGGAGGGTTAGAATTGATCGGAGTAGCGGTAATTGGGGCTTCGGGTTATGCCGGAGCGGAAATCGTAAGATTATTGGCGTCCCATAAAGAAGTGGAGATTCGCTATCTCGGGGCCAATACGAAAAAAGGGCTCGCATTCGGAGACCTGTTTCCCTGTTACGGGCCATTGGGTGCGATGGTCTTTGGGGAAAATGACCCGGATATTTATCTTGCCGATACGGATGTGGTTTTCTTGGCTTTGCCCCATGGCCTTTCGGTACCCCATGTGTTGGCGGTATTGAAAGCCGGGAAAAAAGTGATCGATTTAGGCGCGGATTTTCGCTTCCGCGATGTTGATGTTTATGAGTCCTGGTATAAAGTGCAGCATGAAGCGCGGGCCATTAGTGAAAAGGCGGTTTACGGCTTGCCGGAGCTATATCGGGAGCAGATACGGGGAGAACAGTTGATTGCGAATCCCGGTTGCTATCCCACGGGAGCGACATTGGCGCTGTATCCCTTGGTAAAAGCGGGCTTAATTGATTTGGACAGTATTATTTTTGACAGCAAGAGCGGGATTTCCGGCGCAGGCAGAGGGTTGAAAGAGGGTTCTCTCTATTGTGAATCGGCGGAGAGCTTGAAGGCCTATGGCGTCGGCACGCACCGCCATACCCCGGAAATAGAGCAGAATCTGACGGAAGCTGCCGGAGAAAAGGTGACCTTGTCCTTCACCCCCCATCTTGTACCGATGAGCCGGGGGATTTTGACCACAGCCTATGCCCGTTTGAATCAGAAGGGATTAAAGGCGGATATCGGCGCAGTCTTCGACGAGGCCTATGGCGATGAATATTTTGTGCAAGTTTTGCCGGAAGGTTCTTTCCCGCAAACCAAATGGGTTCAGGGGACGAATTTTGCCGCATTGGGATATAAAGTGGATGGACGCACCGGCCGGGTGGTGGTAAGTACGGCCATTGATAATTTGGGTAAAGGCGCTGCCGGGCAAGGTATCCAGAACATGAATCTGCTTTTTGGTTTTGAAGAGAATGAGGGATTGCGGCAAATGCCGCTTTTCCCGTAATTGATTATATTTGATAAGGAGAAAATGAGATGAAAAGTGCCAAAGGAGCTATCACGGCGCCAAAAGGATTTCGCGCTGCCGGTGTTCGTGCCGGCGTTAAGAGCAAAGTGAGCGAGAAAAAAGATATCGCTCTACTCTATTCGGAAGTGCCTGCCAAAGTTGGCGGCGTCTTCACGAAGAATCTGGTGAAAGCGGCGCCGGTACTGTATGATATGGAACTTGTGAAAAATGGTGTGGCCCAGGCGATTATTGCCAATTCCGGCAATGCCAATGCTTGCACCGGAGAGGCGGGCATGGCGGACGCCAAGCGGATGGGCGCTTTGGTGGAAGAAGGATTGGGTTTAGCTTCCGGTATGGCGCTGGTTGCTTCTACCGGCGTGATCGGCCATTCTTTGCCGATGGATCGCATCGAAAAAGGGATTGCCGATGCTTTGGCGGCTTTAGCTGATGACGGCGGTCATGACGCTGCCTTGGCGATAATGACAACGGATCTCAGCGTCAAAGAAGCGATCAAGACTTATACTTGGGAAGGGCATGAGATCACCATTGGCGGCATGGCCAAAGGTTCCGGCATGATCCATCCCAACATGGGGACGATGCTGGCGTTTTTGACCACCGATGCGGCTTTGTCCGCCGAGATGGTGCAAAAGGCTTTAAGAGAAGCGGTGGACACCACCTTCAATATGGTCTCGGTGGATGGCGATACCAGCACGAATGACACCTGCCTTTTGCTGGCTAACGGCCAGGCAGGGAATGATGAGATTACGGAAACCGGCCCGGCTTATGCGGCCTTTTTGGAAAATTTGATTGCCATGTGCATCGATTTGGCAAAACTGATCGCCAGAGATGGGGAAGGTGCGACCCACTTACTTGAAGTGGAAGTGACCGGCGCCCCGGATGTAGCGGCTGCCCGTACCATCGCGAGAGCGGTCACCGCTTCCAGCCTTGTCAAAACCGCCATTTTTGGCCGGGACGCAAATTGGGGCCGGATTTTGTGTGCCGCCGGATATTCCGGTGCGGTTTTCGACCCGCAAAAGGTAGAGATCTATTTGGAGAGCAGCGCGGGAACAGAGCAAGTTGCCGCTGCCGGCCGTGGAATCGCCTTTGATGAGACGAAGGCCAAAGCGATCTTGGCGGAAGAAAATGTATTCATCCGGATCGATTTGCGCCAAGGAGAAGCCAAAGCCAAAGCTTGGGGCTGCGACTTTTCTTATGATTATGTAAAGATCAATGCGGATTACCGTACTTGAAAAAAAAGAGGGGATGAAGATGGGAACCAGTTTGGAAAAGGCGGAGCTATTTATTGAGGCGCTCCCTTATGTGCAGCGTTTTCACGGCAAAACCATCGTAGTTAAATACGGCGGCAATGCCATGCTGAATGAAGAATTGAAAGAAGCGGTCTTTAACGATATCATCCTCATGGGATTGATCGGGATCAAGACCGTTCTTGTCCACGGCGGCGGCCCGGAGATTGAAAAATACTTGCAGCGTTTGGAGATCAAGAGCCGCTTTGAAGCGGGGTTGCGCGTCACCGATGAGGCGGTGATGGAGACGGTTTCCATGGTTTTGGTTGGGAAAGTGAACCAGAATATCGTTTCCGAAATCAATAAGCTGGGCGGCAATGCAGTCGGCATTTCCGGCAAGGATTCCGCTATGCTCCAATGCAAAAAGAAATATGCCCAAGTGGAAGAAAACGGAGAAAAACGCTTAGTTGATATCGGTATGGTGGGCGAAGTCAAAAAAGTGGACAGCCGCTTAATCCGTAACTTGATTGCCGAAGGATATATCCCGGTGATTGCGCCTGTGGGCACCGATGAAGACGGGCAAACCTATAATGTTAATGCGGATTATGCGGCGGGGGATATCGCTGCCGCCCTGCAAGCGGAAAAACTTTTCCTCCTCACCGATGTGGAGGGGATTTTCCGGGATTTTGATGATAAAGCAGTTTGATTCAAGACTGACCTTGGAGGAATTACCGGAATTGATGGAACAGAAGCGTATTTCCACGGGGATGATCCCGAAGGTGGAGAGCTGTATCACCGCGATCGAAGGCAGCGTGGGGGCGGTTCATATCATTGACGGCCGCCAGCCCCACAGTATTCTGCTGGAACTCTTCACCAATGAGGGGATCGGAACCATGGTCGTGAAAGAATAGGAGACGAAGCGTATGAACAATCAAGATTATATCACCGCAGGAGAAAAGGTGTTGATGAATACCTATGCCCGTTTGCCTTTGGCGATTGTCAAAGGGGAAGGCTGCCGGGTTTGGGATGGAGACGGTAAGGAATACTTGGATTTTGTCGCCGGTATTGCAGTGAACAGCGTCGGCCATTGCCATCCCGCAGTGGTCAAAGCGATCCAAAACAGGCGGAAACACTGATCCACTGCTCCAATCTATATTGGATTCCCGGGCAGGGAGAAGTAGGGGAAATGCTTGTGCGGGAGACGGGCTTGGACCGGATCTTTTTCTGCAACAGCGGCGCCGAAGCCAATGAAGGCGCTTTGAAATTGGCGAGAAAATATGCCAAGATGAAAGGGCATCCGGAACGCTTTGCCGTGATCACGATGGAACAGTCCTTCCATGGCCGTACCCTGGCAACCCTGACCGCAACCGGCCAGGCCAAAGTGCAAAAGGGTATGAACCCTTGCCCAACGGTTTTAGTTATGTGCCCTACAATGATATGGATGCGGTGCGGGCTGCTGCCGATGAAAAAACTTGTGCCGTTTTGCTTGAGCCGGTACAGGGAGAAGGCGGCGTTATTGTTCCCAACGCCGATTATATCCGGGAATTGGCGGCCTTCTGCCGGGAAAACGACATATTGCTGATTTTTGACGAAGTCCAAACGGGTATCGGCCGTACCGGTAAGCTCTTTGCCCATGAACATTTCGGCGTCAAGCCGGATATTCTTACGATGGCGAAAGCTTTGGGCGGCGGTGGCCCGATCGGGGCTTTTATGGCCAAAGAAGATCGCTGCAACCTTCGTTCCCGGTGATCATGGCACGACCTTTGGCGGCAATCCTTTGATGATGGCAGCGGCAAAAGCGGCGCTTACCGTTGTTTTGGAAGAAAAGCTGGCGGATAATGCCAGAAGTAATGGGGGATTATCTTACCGCCGGATTACAAAAGTTGCAGAAAAACTTCCCCTTTATGAAGGAAATACGCGGCCTTGGCCTGTTGATCGGGGTGGAATGCGCCGATGCGGTAGGGCCGGTACAGCAAAAATGCTTGCAAAGAGGGTTGATGATCGGTGCGGCGGGACCCAAAGTTCTGCGGCTGATGCCCCCGCTTACGATTAATAAAGACTACGCCGATAGGGCTTTGTCTATTTTAGAAGCAGCATTATATGATGTTCAAAAAGAGGTGAAGGAATGAAGATAACGACGGATTTTAAGGGGCGTGATTTTTTAAGTCTCTATGATTATAGCCCCGAAGAGCTTAAGATTTTCCTGGATACTGCCGACAGCTTGAAACAGGCGCAGAAATCCGGAGAAGGAACGCCTTTCCTCCCCGGGCGCACATTGGGGATGATTTTCAGTAAGAGCTCAACGCGTACCAGGGTTTCTTTTGAAACCGGTATTTATCAACTGGGCGGCTCCGGTTTGTTCCTCTCCGGTGCGGATTTGCAGATGGGGAGAGGGGAGCCGATCAAAGATACGGCCAGAGTTTTGTCCCGGTATTTGAATGGGATTATGATCCGTACCTTTAGCCATGGGGAAGTGGAAGAGTTGGCCTATTATGCCGATATCCCGGTGATTAACGGCTTGACCGATGCGCTCCATCCCTGCCAGGTCTTGGCGGACTTGCAGACCATTCGAGAAGTCAAGGGACGCTTGGAAGGGATCAAGATGGCCTATATCGGGGACGGAAACAATATGGCCCATTCCTTGATGTTCGGCGCGGCTAAAATGGGGATGATCCTCGATTTGGCTTGCCCCAAAGGCTATTGGCCCGATGAAGCGATCACAGCAAAAGCCATGGCGGAAGCGAAAAAGAATGGCGCTTCCATCCGCATCGTTGAAGATCCCATGGAAGCTGCGGTAGACGCCGATGTTTTCTACACCGATGTTTGGGCCAGCATGGGCCAAGAGGGAGAAGCGGAAAAACGCAAACAGGTTTTTTCCGGCATTTACCAAGTCAATGACGCTTTATTGCAAAAAGGAAAAGCGCCGATGGTGTTGCATTGCCTTCCCGCCCACCGGGGAGAAGAAATCACCGACGAGGTGATGGAAGCGCATAAAGCGGAAATCATTGAGGAGGCGGAAAATCGTCTCCATGCCCAAAAAGCCGTGATGGCATTGCTGATTCCATAAAGCGGCAATCCGAAAATCGGAATAATGGGGTGTTTGCTGCCAATAATAAGCAATGACGATCATGCCCATTGCTTAGGGCGGCGATTTCTCCCTAATTTCCGAGGAAAGCGGATCATTTTGTTGAAAAGATGAGGTTTATAAACTTTCAAATAAATAATGTTGATAAAATGCCAAAATGACTAAATTTTCATCCTTTTCAATCTTTTAAAGTTATGATAACATTATTAAATAGGAGTACATTACTCTGTTGGAAATAAGGAGATATAAAATGACAAAAAAAGTAGTGCTTGCCTATTCCGGCGGCTTAGATACATCCATTATTATCCCTTGGTTAAAAGAAACTTACGGTTATGAAGTCATCGCTGTTTGCGCCGACCTGGGGCAAGGCGAGGAATTGGAGCCTTTGGAAGAGAAGGCGATCAATACCGGGGCTTCAAAAATCTTCATTGAAGATTTGAGAGAAGAGTTTTTGACCGATTTTATTTTCCCAACATTGAAAGCAGGCGCCGTTTATGAACAAAAGTATCTTTTGGGCACTTCGTTCGCCCGGCCTTTGATCGCGAAACGGCTGGTTGAAATTGCACGGCGGGAAGGCGCGGAAGCGATTGCTCACGGTGCTACCGGCAAAGGCAACGACCAGGTGCGTTTTGAATTGACAGTGAAAGCATTGGCGCCGGACTTAAAGATTATTGCTCCTTGGCGGGAATGGAATATCCGCTCGCGGGACGATGCCATCGATTATGCCAATGAGCGCGGCATCCCCATCCCCGTAACGAAAAAACGCCCCTATAGCATGGATCGCAATATTTGGCATTTGAGCCATGAAGGCGGCGAATTGGAAGATCCCTGGAATGAACCGGCCAAAGATGTGCTCTTGATTTCCAAGACGCCGGAAGATGCGCCGGACAAGGCTTCTTATGTGGAATTAGAATTTCTCCAGGGTATCCCCGTTGCTTTGAACGGTACAAAGATGGGTCCTGCTGCCCTTTTGGAACAACTGAATGCGATTGGAGCGGAAAACGGGATCGGTACCATTGATATCGTAGAAAACCGTTTGGTCGGGATGAAATCCCGGGGCGTTTATGAAACACCCGGCGGCACTATTCTTTACGAAGCCCACAAACAATTGGAAAATCTCTGTTTGGACAGGTTGACAATGCATTTTAAAGAAAATATTGCCGGTCGTTATGCCGAATTGGTTTATGACGGCGTTTGGTATTCCCCCTTACGGGAAGCATTGGACGCTTTTGTGGATAAGACCCAGGAAACCGTTACCGGTACGGTGCGGATGAAGTTGTACAAAGGGAATCTCAGCGCCGCGGGGACAAAGAGCCCCTATTCCCTCTACAGCGAAGAATTTGTGACCTTTGGCGCCGACGAAGTTTATAATCAGCATGATGCGGAAGGTTTCATCAATCTGTTCGGTCTGCCCTTAAAGGTGAGAGCGTTGATGATGGAAAAAGCCAATAAAGAAGACTAAATCTATTTACGCCTTTCTATTTCCTTTGTCGTACATGACATTTGTATCGCAAGGGAGGAATCACATAGAGATTAATAACAAAGAAAGGGAGATGTATTATGCTAGACCCAAGAGAGTACAAAGACTGGCAGATCGCGGAAGACGCAGAGAAGAGTCTGCCGAATGTAGAGCATTTCAGAGAAAAAATGGGCCTCGAGGCTGACGAAATTATTCCCTATGGGAAAACCCCTAAATTAGACTTCCTGAAAATGATGAACCGTTTGCAGGATCGTCCCGATGGTAAATACATCGAAGTAACGGCGATCACCCCCACCCCCTTGGGTGAAGGGAAATCCACCACATCCCTCGGCTTGATCGAAGGTTTGGGCAAAAGAGGCATGAATGTCGGCGGTTGCTTGCGGCAACCTTCCGGCGGCCCCACCATGAACATCAAGGGTACGGCTGCTGGCGGCGGGAATGCGCTCTTGATCCCGATGACCGAGTTTTCTCTCGGTTTGACCGGGGATATCAATGACATTACCAATGCACATAACTTGGCAATGGTCGCAATGAACTCCAGAATGCAGCACGAAGCCAACTACACCGACGAAGAATTGACCAAGAGAGGTCTCCGCCGTTTGGATATCGACCCGAAGAATGTTGAAATGGGTTGGGTTCTCGACTTTGCGGCACAAGGTCTCAGAAACATCATGATCGGTTTGGGCGGCAAAAGAGATGGTTTCACCATGCAGTCCAAATTTGGTATTGCTGTTAGCTCCGAATTGATGGCGATTTTGGCTGTTGCCAAAGACTTGCCGGATTTAAGAGAACGGATCGGGAATATCGTTGTTGGTTATGACCGTCAAGGCAATGCGGTTACCACCGCTGATTTGGAAGTTGACGGCGCTATGACCGCTTGGATGCGGAACACCATCAATCCTACCCTCTGCTATACCGTTGAGCATCAACCTTGCTTGGTTCATGCCGGCCCCTTTGCGAATATCGCGATTGGTCAGTCTTCCATCATCGGCGACAGAGTCGGTCTGAAAATGTTCGATTATCATGTAACGGAAAGCGGCTTTGCTGCTGATATCGGTTTTGAAAAATTCTGGAATGTTAAATCTCGCCTTTCCGGCTTGAAACCGAATGTTTCCGTTTTGGTCTGCACGATTCGTGCGCTGAAAATGCATGGCGGCGGCCCTCAAGTCGTTCCCGGCCGTCCCATCCCCGAAGAATATACGAAACAAAACTTGGAATTGGTGGAAAAAGGTCTCTGCAATCTTACCCATCATATCCGCACCATCAAGAAATCCGGCATTAATCCGGTTGTCTGCATCAACAGCTTCTACACCGATACGAAAGAAGAAGAAGACATCATCCGGAAAGCCTGCGCCGAAATGGGCGTTCGTTGTGCGAAATCCAGCCATTGGTTGGAAGGCGGCGACGGCGCTTTGGAATTGGCCGATGCGGTTATCGATGCTTGCAATGATCCCGTTGATTTGAAGTTCCTCTATGAATTGGATGTTCCTCTCCGTCAGAGAGTCGACCTCATCGCCAAAGAAGTTTATGGCGCTGACGGTGTTGATTGGGCTCGGAAGCGGAAGCCAAAGCAAAACGCTTTGAAGCCGATCCCAAGTATCAAGAATACTCCACCATGATGGTGAAAACACACTTGAGCCTCACCCATGATCCCACATTGAAGGGTGAACCCAAAGGATGGAGACTCCCCATCAGAGACGTCTTGGTCTATGGTGGCGCGAAGTTCCTCTGCCCGATGGCCGGCACAATCAGCTTGATGCCGGGTACCGGCTCCGACCCCGCTTACCGTCGTATCGACGTCGACGTCGAAACCGGCAAAGTCAGCGGCTTGTTCTAAGAAGTAAGATCAATTCAAAAGCACCCCATATGGGGTGCTTTTTTTGGGCTCAAAGTCAAATATTGGGGTAAGAGAGTAGACTAAAGGAACAAGGGAGGCGATTGCGGAAGCAAAAGCCTCCTTTAGGCATTGTAATATAAAAGGATTCTGCGGCGGAAGTTCTGGAAATTGCGATAGCCGTAAGCAATGCGCTTTAGTACTTTAATAGAGTTATTGACGCCCTCGGTGAAGCCATTGGAATAGCTGCAATCGAAAGCATTGAGAATATAGGGTTCCCAGTTGCGAAGCATCGTTAAGCAAAGGGCAAATTCTTGTATATCGGCAACCGCAGCATGGAGGCGAAAAGCACGAAGGCGGTTAGCAGCCTCAATGGAGTTATTTGCAGCCATGAATTCATAAAACTTTTCTTTGAGAGATAGGCTTCCCTAAGATCGGGAATAGGTTAGCATCAACTCTACGGCAGCCTTGTTTTCATCGGATAGTTTGTTCATATGACAAAGCAGGAGCTTACGGCTGCGTTTAAAGTATTTACGCTGTTGAGGCAGAAGCATTTTTGAATGCGCTTGCGCACATTTCCAGAGCCCAAGTACAATAGCGCATGACATGGAAGCGGTCAATAATGATTTTGGCATTGGGAAGCAAGGCCTTGGCAATACGAAGATACTCCTTGTTCATGTCCATGATAAAATACTGTACCTGTTTACGGTTAGAAAAGGATCGTAGGTATTCGCAAATATTGGCAGAATAGCGGGTAGGCAGGACATCCAGTATTCGTTTTTCTGTTGGGGAAGTCAAAATACATTGGAACTTGCCAAATTCGGTATTACCTCTAAATTCGTCGATAGAAAGAACCGTAGGCAGCCGATTTGGCTTATGAGAGGAAGCAAATTGAAGCCAGCGGTTCACACTGGAGGAGAAACCCCTAAAAGAGTAGCAATATCCTTACAGGATTGTTTGTACTTGAGCATATGGAGGCATTGAGCCACCAGGCGATTTGTGATTCTATGCCATTTAGGTAAGAGGTAATTCTTCTCATAAAAGCGCTTATCACAGCAAGGACAGCGGTAACGCCGTTTTTCATATAGCCATATGAGATGTATCCCTTGTATGGGGCTGTCTTTTACCCTTTGTAGCCTGTAATCATGGACCTTGTCTGTAAGGGTTTGGCAATGGGGGCAAGGGGAGAGTCTTCGTTGCATCCGAAAGCGCAATGTGATGGTATCCGAGGTATGCTTTACATCTTCTACGATTAGGTGTTCCATATCCAAAAGTTTTGCGGTATAATCTTGTTGAGGCATTTTGTTTCTCCTTCTTGTAGGGTTTTGTGTTGTGACTTTAGTCTACAAGATTTTGAAGCTTTTTGCCTCTTATTTTTTTCTCTTACCCCAATCTTTAGTATAGAGCCTTTTTTTGTCAAAAATGAGCAGTCGACAAACGGGGTTTTTTGCTATATGATAGTTGTATTGACCGGGGAATGATCGTTCTTTTTCAAAGATCGGTCGTATTTCGAAAACGGATGAAAGAGGGGAAAAGAATGAAAAAACTGTTGGCTTTATGTTTCCTGATCCTTTGCTTGGGGCTGTTTGGTTGCGGCCAAGAGGAAGAGTCCGAGCCGGAAACTTCTCAGATTGAGGAGGAAACGACGGCGTTTACGATGGTTGCCCTTCCCGTTCATGAAGAAGTTCTCTTCGATTTGGACGGCGACGGCAGTGAAGACGTCCTCCTCTACTCCCTATTGGATGATGAAGGAATGTCGTTCAATCTTTCCGCCAATGAGGTCGGCATTGATCAGGATGGCTGCTATATGGCGGATACCGCGTATATTATTGATCTAGATACGACGGATCCATATAAGGAAGTTGCCGTTAGCGAATATGGCCCCAGTGATGATTTAATGGTGCATATCCTTCGTTTTGACGGCAGCTCTTGGACGGTATTGGGCTATATCCCCGGTTTTGTCGCCGTAGCGGAAGACGGTACGCCGGGTGAGACCAGCGTGATCAACGGAGACGGTACGGTGGATACCATGCGCAGGGGCGAGGTCGTTTCCACCTGGTTTTTCACCGCTCGCTATCAATTGGAGGGAGAATCTTTGGTCTGGCAGGAAGCAGAGGCCTATGATATGGAGATCCCCGTTACTTTGTTGGTGGACCTGCCCTTGACGGCTACGCCGGAAGGCGGTGAAGAGGTTATAACTTTACCTATGGGTACCGAAACTGTGATCAAGCAGACGGATAATTTTTCCTGGATTTCCTTTCCCTTGGAGGATGGAACGATAGGATATGCCCGCTTGGGGGACGACGGATTTTCTATCGCGGCATTGGGATTATCGACCTATGAAGTGTTTGAGGGTTTAAATTTTGCGGATTGATGAAATTCGTGCAATGTTCGAATGATGAATTGTACTTCCTTATGGTAAAGTTTATAATGGAAGTAGCGCTTTACATGAGGAAGGTGGAGAAAATGGCGATTGTGCTTGGGATTGATACCGGCGGTACCTATACCGATGGTATCGTCATCAATGTGGAAACGAAAGAGATCATGGCCACGACGAAGGCGAACACGACCCATCATGATCTCATGATTGGGATTCGCAATTGTATCAACCAGTTAGAATATGATCACATGGAACAGATCGATTATGTTTCTCTTTCTACCACTTTAGCTACGAATGCCATTGTTGAAGGACGCGGTTCCAGAGTTGGGCTGCTGCTTTTAGGTGTGGAACCTGTAAAAGAACTGCCCCATTGTGAATATGTGGTCTTGCCCGGTGGTTGTGACTTGAGAGGGGATATCATCGAAGAATTGGACCTTGAAAAAACCAAGGAAGCCATCAATGCCATCCGGGAAAAGTGGATGCCATTGCGGTTTCCGGTTATCTCAGCGTTCGCAATCCCGAGCAGGAAAAAACGGTGAAGGCTTTGATCCGGGAAATGACCGGTTTGCCTGTGGTTGCCGCTCATGAATTGACAACGGTTTTGGGCTATCAGGAAAGAACGGTGACCGCGGTTTTGAATGCCCGCCTCATTGCGATTATTGACGATTTGATGGATTCGGTTAAAGCGGTCTTAAAAGAAAAGGGCCTTGAAGCGCCGATCATGATCGTCAAAGGCGACGGCAGTTTGATGAATGAGACCATTGCCAGAGAAAAGCCGATCGACACGATTTTGTCCGGTCCTGCCGCCAGTATCATGGGGGCGACTTTCCTTGACGAGATTAAGGAAGGCCTTGTCGTTGATATGGGTGGGACAACCACAGATATTGCCGTCCTCAAAAACGGTTTGCCCCGTTTGGATGTCGAAGGCGCCCGAGTCGGCGGCTGGCTTACACGGGTTGCTGCGGCGGAAGTGAATACTTTTGGTTTGGGCGGCGATAGCCGCATCAGTTATATGCCCCTCCAAGGGCATCTTGGGATCGGACCCAGACGGGCTTGGCCGGTCTCTTATATTACCAGCAAATATCCCTACTATTTACTTGAAGTAGAGGAGTATTTGCATTTTCCTTGCGGGCTTTTAACGGTGGAACCGCCGGACGGTCTCTTTATTTTGCGGAAGCCGGAGGATTCTCTTGAGCTTACCCCCCATGAGATCTCGATCTATCAGGCTTTGATCAGCGGTCCCCATACCTATATGGAGATTGGCCGCCGTATTGGCGTCGACGCTAATTTGATTAGAGCCGACCGCTTGATCAGCGGGGGTTATTTAGGGATGATCGGGCTCACGCCAACAGATTTGCTTCATGCTACCGGCGAATATGTCGTATGGGACCGGGAAGGCGCTCTAGCTGCCGTGGCAGGTTTGGCAAAAAAGGCGGAGATGGAAGTAGACGCCTTTATTTCTTTTGCCAAAAGCCGTGTTACGGAGGAATTGTGCCGGGTGATTATTTCCAGTGCTTTACATTATGAAGGAGCCCATGTGCAACTGGGGACATCGGCGGAAATGCGGTATTTCTGGCAAAAAGCCATTGTCGGTGCGGAAGACGGGCTCATCTCCTGTCGCTTCCAATTAGAAACACCGATCATTGGTATCGGTGCCCCGGTACAGGCTTGGCTTCCCGAAGTTAGCCAAAAGCTGAAAGTGCCCTTGGTTTTGCCGCCCCATAATGATGTGGCGAATGCGGTAGGTGCTGCCGTAGGAAAAGTGATGACGATTTATCGCATCTTAATTGAGCCTGCCGATGGTTTTTATCATGTATATGCGCCCTGGACAAGAAAATCTTATCCAGAATTGGAAGCTGCGGTTAACGATATCGCGGCGGAAGCAAGAGAGCGGATGAAGGAAGAAATGGCTGGAGAGACCATGGATGATTATGATATCCTTTTTGATCGTAATGACGTCTATGTCCCGGCCGGATATGGAGCGAAAGATACGCTGCTATTGAAGAGTGTCCTCGAGTTTGTTGCAGTTGGACGGCCAAATTGGCAATAATTGGAGGGGAAAATGGAAGATAGAAAGGCGCTTTCTCTATTACTGGATCGTCGAAGTATTCGTAAGTATACCGGGGAGAAGATCGACAGGGAGCTGCTTATTGGTTTAGTGGAAGCGGGGATGTACGCGCCTTCCGCTCATAATCAACAGCCCTGGCATTTTATCATTATGGACGATCCCGCGATTTTCCAAAGAATCCAGGAGTTTCATCCCTACAGCCGTATGCTGAAGCGCGCGGCCGCCGTAATTCTGGTTGCCGCTGATCTTCGCCATTTGAAGTCGGAGGTTTTTTGGCCTCAAGACCTTGCCGCTGCTACGGAAAATATCCTTTTGGCGGCAAATGCCTTGGAATTGGGCGGTGTTTGGCTCGGCGTTTATCCCAAAACGGACCTGATGGGCGGTTTGAGAGAGCTATGTTGTTTGCCCGAGTATATTTTGCCGTTTTCTTTGATCTCTTTAGGATATCCCGCCGAAAAACCGGAACGGCCTCGGCGTTTTCATGAAGAACGGATTGATTTTAATGTTTGGAGGGAAAAAGCATGAGCGTATCCTTTACGGTGGCGCAAAGACAGCGTTTAGTGGAGTTGAACGGACCTGAAGATATCCTCGATTTGGTTTTCGAGGAACCGGCGGAAAGGGAAGCATTTTTCAAAAAAGAGGAATTGCGCCTCGTCAATGAAAATAAGGACGCCCTTTTTCTTTTGAAAGACGGGGGCAATCGGCCGCTTGTGATGGAGATTGAGGCCAGGATCATTGAATGGCTCACCAAAGAAGAAGGGTTTACCCAGGTTGTTACGCCGATTATCTTGCCGGAATCGATGTTGAGCAAAATGACGATCGACGCCAATCATCCTTTAACAAAACAGGTGTTTTGGCTGGATAAAAAGCGTTGTTTGCGGCCGATGTTGGCGCCGAATCTTTATCATATGATGCGAGAATTGAAGCGGATCTGGGGCAACCCTGTGCGCATTTTTGAATCAGGCCCTTGTTTTCGCAAAGAGACCCAGGGAGCGCAGCATATGAATGAATTCACGATGCTCAATTTTGTGGAAATGGGCGGCGTTGAAGAAGGTGCGCAAATGGAGCGTTTGAAACAGCTTGCCGTCCGTGCTATGGAGATCATTGGCTTCAGTGATTATGAGTTGGTTACAGAAAAATCGGCTGTATATGGGGAAACATTGGATATTGTTTCCGGGGATCTGGAGATCGCTTCCGGTTCCTATGGTCCCCATTTTTTGGACGCCCAATGGGGCGTATTTGATACCTGGGTAGGTATCGGTTTCGGTTTGGAGCGCATCGCCATGATGATGCAAGGATATAAGAACATTAAGAGAGTGGGTCGGAGTTTATCGTATTTGAACGGTTGCCGACTGAATATATAAATGATTTGAGGTTGAACGATGACAAGATTGACAGAAGAATGGATCTGTGCTATCAAAGATAATTTAACCGAATGGGAAAAGGAATTAGAGAGCAAAACAAATCTGAGCGCGTTGAATTTGGCGGCCTTAGGCGCCGGTGTATCTCGGGGAAGAGTGAAAAGTGCTTCTTGGCGCATCAAGGTGGCGGTTGTGCCGATTACGGTCGGGCAGGGAATCATCGGAACCTTTGCGGAGAATGTAGCGGCAATTATCAATCATTTTGGGTTTGAGTCGTTTATAACTGAGGCGACGGATGTCGCCGGTTTTCACGAAGCCAGTCAAAGGGGAGCGGCGATCGTCTTTTTTGCCGATGATCAATGTTTCTTGGCGGTCAATATCAATAAAGGTGTAGTTGCAGATAATGCAGAGGCTACCGCCAGGGGTTATGTGGCGGCACTGGAAGGCGCAGTCGAAGTATTGCGGGATAAGGAAGTTTTGGTCCTCGGTGGCGGTCGCGTAGGGAAAGCGGCGCTTTCCTATTTGAAACTTCGGGGTGCGGACCCCATCGTATATGATAAGGACCCCGATGTCGTTGCCGCACTGAAAGAAGCCGGTTGGCGCACATTGAAAGAGATTGATCAACTGAAAGATTATCCGCTGATTGTGGACGCCTGTCCGGAAGGAAGCTGGATCCATGTGGATATGCTGCATCCCGATGCCTTGATCGCGGCGCCGGGAGTGCCTCTTTCGCTGGATGAGGAAGCGCATGAGGTCTTTTCCGACCGCTTGATTCACGATCTGTTGCCGATCGGTGTGGTGACCATGCTGGCAATGGCTTGTTAAATATTTTTTTGTGGCAGAACACGTTTTACTGTGGATGCCCAATCGAAAATATTCCTTACGGGGTGGACCCGATAGATTCTGAAATCATCGTTTTGTATGAAATTCGGAGATAAGATTAGACAAAACGAAGTATTGAGCATCGGCTGAAATACATAAAGTCGGTAATCATTCTGTAAAAAAATCAGCTGTAAATCCGTGGATTTGTTTCCCGTGATTTACAGCTTTTTTATTGCAAATAAAATATGATTGTGAAATGGTTTTGGAGTAGCGTATCTAGAGATACTGGAAATAAAATTGCAGGTCATATTGGGTGAGAAAAGAGTAGAAGCATCCCGGGGGAGTTCACGGAATGCTTCTACTCTAAGTTATACCTAATTTGGAGAAGGGGTTAGTGTGCCATAGAAATGATCATTTGCATTTTCCTTTTGTTGCGGTGGTAAAACTACGATCAATTCTTAATATAAACAGTCTTTATCGGGGAAATGATTGTTGCTTATGATTTCAGAACAAAAGTAAATGGCATAGGCGGCTTTGTTCGTATACTGTGTAATTATTCTTTATCCGCCGATTGGTTACATCTTGTTAATGGTGATGATTTTTCAGCTGTTGTTGACAAGATCAGTAATTTCCTGCTGATGAGCTTCGATAAACCGCCGCATACGCAGACCATGGCGTAAATAGTAGTCATATTCAAAAACATTGATGGTATCGAATACTTCGTAGTGATCTTTGGCCGACCACCAAATGATATTGTAATAACAGGCCATTTGTAAAACGAGGGGCAAATATCGTGCTTCAAGCTCTCCCATCGGGGAAAACCCGCCCAATTCCCGTAAGGTGGTTTGATAGCCTTTAAGAAAAGCAGCAGCCTTATCCATCAAAAAGGTCCCGTCATTATTATCCTGCCAGGAAGTTGTTGCATAAAGCATTACTCCGGCAATTTCGAAAAGCCGCACATCGATTTTCACCCAATCAAAATCAAACATTCCTACGACAACATCGTTGCGGTATTTTAAATTTCCTTGGTGCAAGTCGCCGTTTACGGGGACAAGGGGAAGTTGTTGGACTTCTTTCGGATCAATTTGTGCCAAAATTTTATCCATATTGTCCATCAGTTCTTGATAGTTGTTCAGAAAAGTTTGATGATAGATGCTCTTTGCCGGGGTATTGTAATACTCTGTAAAGATTTCTTTGAATTGAGGGAAAAGATCAATGAGTCGGTCTTCTTCTTTTTGTAGGTTGCCGCTGTCGAAGGTATAGCCGGCATTGTGGAATTTGGCCGTTGCCACCCCGATACTGTAACAGTGTTTTGCGGGGATGAAGTCATCCCACCAGCGATAAAGATCTTCACCATCCAAAAACTCGAATGCCGCAAAATATGCGGTCTTCCCTTCTTCTTGAACGGGAACGAAGGTCTCGCCGGTTTTTGTGGAATATACGCCCATGATTTCCGAAAAACCGTTGTTCTTCACATATTTCAGTACGGCATGCTCAAACCGAATATCGGTTTCGCTTGCATGACGATGGTATTTTCTGATGAACAATTGCGTGCCGACCCCATTTTTGTATGCTACAGCACCGAAGCTACGATTGATTTGACCTCCGTATAATTCAAAAACCTCCGATACCTGACCAAAATCGTAATGGTTTTCTACTAAATCAATGATTTGTTTGCGCAAATAAGCTTCTTCTAAAGTGGCGGCGATATGTTCCGCCTTTTCTTTTTGCCCAAGTGCCTGGTCATAGAGTTCATTGATTCGTTCTAAGCTTAGGTCGTTATACGGTGTGAATCTGTGTTCATCAACATGAATCAACATAATTTATCCTCCCTGTCAAATGTGATTTTCCCTGACATAAAAGCAAGAACGATGCCAAACGGATCAATGCGGGTGTATTTATGCCACAGAAAGATTTGAATGTTGAGGCAATCGGCACGAGTAAAGCAAAACGCGAGCTAGGGATAGTATAGGAGCGGGGAAAGCATTTTTGGTAGGGGGAAAATTTTGCGAAAAAAAATTTCGCAGACAAAATATGTATATCGTATTCGCGGGACTAGGTGAAATACTTTATTTCACCTTTAGGGTTTTGGGAGTAAAACCGCTGATGTTTTTGCCTAGAAGAAATTAAAATTTCTGATCTTGCCTGGGGTGAAATATTTGATTTCACATGCAATGTAATATTTCATGTTTTGTTGTCAGAATGTTAAAATATTATTTTTTTTCTAAATATATGCTGTATTTATTCGCAAACGAGTGGCTTTTTCCCGCAAAACGGCCGTTGCTCCCGGTGGTTTTTGGTATCGGATTTGCGATAGATTGCCAAAGAAACATAAATGTGCACATGATTCATTAAAGGAGGTTGTATTATGCCTATTCAAAGAACACTTGAAATGTTATCCCCGGAAGATTGCACCAGAGTTCATGAAGCATGTCTGAAAATACTGGAGGAAACGGGGATACTTTTTCATGGAGAAAACGCATTAGAAATCCTGAAAAAAAACGGAGCGAGAATTAATGGAAAAATCGCTCATATCTCCAGAAAAATGGTGGAAGATGCTCTGGCAAAATGTCCGTCTACCTTTAATTTGGTAGCGCGCAACCCGGAACGCTCGGTGACCGTAGGGGAAGGGCTTCTGATCCATCCTCCCGGCGGGGAAGTCTATATCTGTGATTTAGACAAAGGGCGCCGCATGGGCGTGCTTGAGGATGTTGCCAATTATCAAAAACTATTTCAGGCAACCGATGCGGTGGATATTGCCGGCTATGAACCGATTGCTCCCCAGGATGTGCATAAGCGCATTCGTGGGATTTCCTGTGCTTATGAAATCATAAAAAATACTGACAAGCCAATGCTTTCCCCCATGGAAGTTGAAAACACACAGGAAATGAATGAGCTTTTGACGATGATGGAAATGGCGTTTGGTTCCAATGACTTCTTTCAGAAAAATTACTGTACCTGGTGCGTGATTTGCCCCATTAGTCCTTTGGCCTATTCTCCTCATGCTTGTGATGCAATTATTGAGTACGCCAAATGGAACCAGCCCATCCTCTTCGTCCCCGCTTCAATGACGGGAATTACCGGACCGCCTACATTGTTTAGCACGATTGTTCTCCACAATACGGAGATGTTGGCCGGATTGGTCTTAGCCCAGCTGGTTAATCCCGGTGTGCCGGTGATGACTTCCGCTACTGCTACCGCCGGCAATTTGAAACTGGCTACTTGGGAATGTGCCTCCCCGGAAACCGCGCTCTTGGTTGTTGGGAATTTGCAGATGTCCCGTTCATTCTACCATTTGCCTTCTCGTTGCCAATGTGGGATTTCCAGTTCGAAACAGGTCGATTATCAAGCGGGTTTTGAAACTATGCAAAGCATGCTCCTGGCAGGACTGGCCGGTGCCCAAGTGATGAGTAACTCTATGGGAACGATGGAAAATATTTTGGCAACCTCCGTTGAGAAATTCCTCATTGATGCTGAAGTCGTCGAACGCGTCAAACGGATCTTGAAGGGCATTGATACCTCTGAGGACGCGATGATGATCGATATTATTCAAGAGGTCGGACATAGTGCCGATTATTTGTGGCATCCAGCCACAGCTGCCCATTGCCGTGATGCTTTCCAGCCCACATATTCCAATTGGGATCCCTATGATAACTGGAAGCGTGACGGAGCGGAAGAGATTCTTATTGTCGCCAATAGAAAATACAAGAAAATCTTAGAAGAGGCGCCGGAAACCATGATCGACAGTGCCCTTGATAAAGATTTGAAAGATTTTATCAAGAGAGTTTCTAAAGAGAGCAATATCATTTAAAAAAGGAGATGAAACGATGAGTAAAGATTTATTGCATGCACAATGTTACATTAACGGGGAATGGGTTGAAGGGAAAGGCGCTTTGAAAGAGGTCCATAGTCCCATTGACGGAAAAGTGATCGGTACTTTTCGTGAAGCTTCACCGGAGCAGGTGGATGATGCCGTAAAATGTGCAAAAGAAGCGCAGAAGCTTTGGAAACAAACCTCCCTGATGGAAAGAGTGGAGCTTTTGGAAAAGGCATATAAAATCGGTTTGAAAAATATGCCGATGATATGGCCCGGTATATGACCATGGAAATGGGCAAAATCTTTGCCGAAGCCAAGGAAGAAGTCGATGTATTTGGTATTCCCAACCTTATAGATGCTGCCGAGGAAGCAAAACGGTTCCGTACCACTGTGAATCCTTGTACCGGCGAAAAAACCAACAATAAAAAAATGCAGGTCAAGCAAGAGCCTTTTGGCGTAGTGGCGACAATTACCCCCTGGAATTTCCCAATTTCTCTTACCGCGGAATATCTTCCCTATGCACTGGTCTTGGGGAATACGGATGTTTTTAAACCGACATCGAGTTGTCCTTTTAGCTGTCAAGCATTTGTGAAGATGTTTGACGAGGCGGGATTCCCGAAAGGCGTAGTAAATTTTGTTCTCGGCTCCAGTAATGTTGGGACGCAATTGATCCGCCATGAGGATGTGGACTGCATCACCTTTACGGGCAGCACGGAGGTGGGCCTTCAAGTAACTAGAGAAGGTGGACTCAAACGCCGTGTATTAGAGCTTGGGGGCAATGGGCCCATGATTGTTATGGATGACGCTAATGTGGATGCTGCCGTAGAGGGCTGCATCATCGGCATCTATTACAATGCCGGTCAGGTCTGCTGTGGCGCGGAACGCCTTTTGGTGCACGAAGCGGTCTATGATGAGTTCGCTGAAAAATTCCTTGATCGTGCTTCAAAGCTGGTTTGTGGCGATCCCTTTGATCCCAAAACCGATCTGGGACCTCTTCATGACAAGGCAGGGGTCGAAAAAGCGCACCGCCATGTTCAAGATGCGATTGACAAGGGCGCAAAGCTGGTGCTTGGAGGTAAAAGCAAAGATCTCTATTTTGAACCTACGGTATTGCTTGATGTTCCCACCACTGCCGAATTAAATTTTGAAGAGACTTTTGGCCCGGTAGCGCCCTTGATTAAGTTCTCCACCAGGGAAGAAGCTGTTGAGATTGCGAATGATACCCAATATGGTTTGAGTGCCGCCACCTACACTTCCGACTTGGAAAATGCCTGGTATTTTGCGGATAATCTTCAGCATGGCACCGTCCTGATTAACGAGCACACCAATTATTGGGATTATCTGTCTCCCTTTGGCGGCGCCAAAAAATCTGGGAATGGTCGTATCCTGGGGTCTTGGATTTTGAACTGTCTCTCGGAGACCAAACTGATTGTTATGGATATTTCCAGAACGAAGAAGTAAAGGAGGGGAAGGCTATGCCGGCCAAAAACTTGACTCCGCGTATAAAGAACCTTAAACAACAATACCTAAAATACAAGCCTACCATCAACCTGGAATTGGCCCTCGCAAAAACAGCCGTTTATCAAGAAACCCAGGGAGAAGCGATGGTGGTGCGGCGCGCCAAGGCAATGAAACGTTATTGTGAAACCAAAGAGATCAACATTTTGGATCACGAATTAATTGTCAGTAATGTAGGCGCCTGGCCCCGGGAAGCGGTTGTAACGCCGGAAGTTTCCGCTCATTGGATCAATAAAGAGTTGGATACGATGTCCACCCGTGCTTATGACCCGCTTCAGATTTCTGAAGAGCATAAGAAGATTTTCCGTGAACAGATCTTTCCTTACTGGGAAGGGAAAACGGTTGTAGATCAATGGCTGGCTCAAATTCCTGAAGAAATCGCCGAAATGGGATATAAGTCAGGGATTATTGACTGTGAGATCAAAACGGAAACGGGACCCGGGGAAATTGCTCCCGGCTATGCGGAAATCCTCCTTCCCCAAGGTTATGGCGGCATCAAGGCCCACGCAGAAAAGAGACTGGAAGAATTGGATTTGAACGATTCCGCGCAAATAGAGCAGTACCATTTTTTGCGTGCGGTCATCATCACTTGTGAAGCGATGGCTATTTTCGGCGAACGCCATGCCCAAAAAGCGGAACAAATGGCGGCGGAAGAGAAAAAAGCAGAGCGCAAAGCTGAGTTATTAAAGATTGCAGAGGTTTGCCGTTGGGTCGGAACCAATCCTCCCCGGAATTTTTGGGAAGCGTTGCAGCTGATCTGGTTTAGCCAAAATGCACTCTTTATGGAATTAAGCGCGCCGTCCTATTCTCCGGGCCGGGTAGACCAGTATCTATATCCCTATTTTAAAGCGGACGAAGCAGCAGGAATCCTCAATAAAAAGGAAGCCCAGGAGCTTTTGGAGTGTCTTTGGATTAAAATGGCGGAGCAGTGCTGGTATCTCAATGAAAACAGCGCGAAATATTATGCCGGATATACCGCGTTCCAGAATCTTTGTGTTGGCGGCGTAACGCCGGATGGCAGAGATGCGGTCAACGAAATGTCCTACATGGTTCTTCAGGCCTCTATGGATGTGAAGCTTTGCCAACCTTCCCTTTCGGTCCGGCTGAACAAAAAGAACCCCGATGAATTCTTTTATGCCGTGGCGGATTTGGCTTCCCAGGGAACCGGATTCCCCGCGATCCATAATGATGAGATCGGTATTAAGATGTTGATGAAAAAAGGGGTTACGCCGGAAGAGGCAAGGAATTGGTGCTTAGTCGGGTGTGTGGAACCAAATATCTCCGGAAAACTGAGCCAGTGGAGCGCTGTTAGCGCCTATAACTTTGGATCAGCGGTGGAATTTGCCCTTACCAATGGTATTCATGTCATGTCCGGGAAAAAGTACGGCCTGGAAACCGGCGATCCCGCTCAAATGAAAACCTTTGAAGAGTTCTATGATGCGGTGAAGAAACAAGTGGCATATTTGATCAAGGTAAGTTCGATTTCCAGTAATGTTACGGAAATCGCGCAAAAAGAGCTTTGTCCGTGTCCCTATGCTTCCATGCTTTTCATGGATTGTATAGACAACGGTAAGGATTTGATGCGGGGTGGCGCACGGTACAATATCGGCCCCGGAACCTTGGGCATTGGGATCGGAGACGCGGCAAATTCTCTCTCAGCGATTAAGAAGCTTATTTTTGAAGAAAAGAAGCTTACCTTTGAAGAACTGGCCGCCACACTTTCGGATGATTTTGAAAACCATGATCAAACTTTAATGATGCTGCTGAACGCCGCTCCTAAATATGGGAATGATGACGACTATGTAGACGATTTTGCCCGTGAATTGGCAGATCTGGTTGTCCAAGAGCATCACAAATATAAAACGCTGAACGGAAATTACTTCATGCCTTCGCTCTATCCGTATCTTCGAATTTCCGCAGGGAGAAGTGGTTTCGGCGCTTCCTTCGGGCCGGAAGGCGAATGCCGCTTGCCGACGGTTGTTCTCCTTGCCATGGTACGGAGAAATTGGGTCCGACAGCGGTTCTGAAATCTGTAGGCAAAATCAATGCCGAAGATGTGGACGGAGGTCTTTTTGCTTAATATCAAGTTTGATCCCAGTGCTGTCGAGGGACAGGAGGGATTGAATCGTTTGGTTAATTACTTAAAAACTTTTATTGACTTAGGCCTTTACCATGTGCAGTTTAATGTGGTGAAAGCAGACACGCTTCGGGATGCGCAGGCCCACCCGGAAAATTACAAATCCTTGTTAATCAGAGTAGCCGGATACAGCGCGTATTTTGTAGAGCTTTGCCGCGAGTTGCAGGAGGATATTATTCACCGCACCGAGCACAAGGTAATTAACTAACCATCTTTCCTTTGGAGTGGCGCGCGCTTTTGCGCGCCACCTCCTTTACAAGGAGGCACAAATGAATACAGGAATCGTGTTTAATATTCAGCGTTTTTCTCTTCATGACGGTCCCGGTATACGCACGGTAGTATTTTTTAAAGGATGTCCTTTGCGTTGCCAATGGTGCGCAAATCCTGAATCCCAGCAGTTTAAACCGGAAATAACCCAATTTTCCGCTAATTGTATTGGCTGTGATGTTTGCCTCGCGGCTTGCCCGCACAACGCCATCAGTCGTGGTCCGGAGTCTATGGTAATCGACCGAGCCTTGTGCAATGGCTGCGGAACTTGCGCGCAAACTTGTTATGCCGAAGCGCTGCGGTTGATGGGGAAGAAGTATTCCGTAGATCAGGTTATGAGTGAAATACTGAAAGACTCGCTTTTCTATCGTAATTCCGGTGGCGGCGTGACGCTCTCAGGGGGAGAGCCCCTTAGCCAAGGAGATTTTGCTTTGGAAGTATTGCAGCGCTGTAAGGCATTGGGGATCCATACTGCCATTGAAACATCGGGCTACGGGCCGCAAAACTTAGTGGAGGAAATAGCGCCGTTGGTTGATCTTATCTTTTTTGATATCAAACATAGTGATCCGATTCAACACAGAAAATTGACAGGGGTTTCCAATGAGCTGATCATGAGTAATCTACGACTCTTGGATGGTTTTGGCAAAGAGATTATTGTGCGCACGCCGATTATTCCGGGATGTAATGATGATCAAGACAATATTGATCATACGGCCGAGATTTGCAGAGAATTGTCTTCCGTTAAGATCTGGGAATTACTCCCGTATCATCAATTGGGGGAACACAAATTTGCCTGCCTGGGGAGAGACTACCCTCTTCATGGGATTATTCCACCTTCCCGAGAATTGATGGAAGCGATTGTTGGGCGGGCGAATGCCATCTTAGAACCGGCGAATAAAATTTGCCGGGCGGACTATACCGGATTGAGGGAAACTCCAGCTACTGAAAAAAGTGAGGAAACGATAAAGAAATGTGGCTCACCGTATTGAGGTGACGATAGTGACCAGCTTTGGCCGGATTTTGTCCTGTTTTATGGAGAGTATGAGGGTTCAGTTTACTAAAGGATTTGGCAACGGGGGCATGGTCGGGTTGAAATAAATGCACGATTTTGTGCATACGGCGGTTTTCCGCCAGGGGATTTATTTCAAATTTTTTATGAAAGAAGGGATTAGTATGGCAATTGGTACAAAAGATGCTGTTTTAGCACAAGCACTAGAGAAGCATCAGCTTGGTTATGCGAAGCGCGGCCTGGTTTTTGGTATCTTATCCGGGATGACCTGGGGTTTGCAAGGGGTTCTGCTTTGGAGCTTGGCGCTCTATTTCGGACCTTTCGGTACTCCGTATTCCTATTCTCCGTTGTGGGGCGGCTTGATTGCTGCAGTTACGATTGCATGTCTTCATGACTTCATTGCCTCTGCGTGGATTTTGCTTATGGACGGTATTACCGGCCGCTTGAAGGAAATTCCCCGCGCCTTGAAAACGAGACCCGGCCGCTTGGCAATTTTTGCCTGTATTTTCGGGGGCCCCATCGGTATGGGTGGTTATGTGATCGGGATGTATCTCGCCGGTGTTACCTATGCTTTGGCGATTTCGGCGATTTATCCCGCTGTTGGCGCTCTTTTGGGCCGGATTGTTTTGAAAGAAAGAATCATTCCTCGTGTTTGGATCGGGATTATCGCTTGCTTGATCGGGGCCGTTTTCGTAGGTTGGGCTCCTCCGGCGGTTGCCAGTCCCTACTTTTATTTAGGGATTGTGATGTCCTTCCTGCCGGCGATCGGCTGGGGTGCTGAAGGTGTTATCTCTACCTATGGTATGGATATGATCGACCCGGATATCGCGATTTGGATCCGTGAATTCTTCTCCGGTGCTATTGCCTTCTTTACCACAGTTTTGGGTGTTTCGATTGCTGCTGCTGCGGCGACCGGCGGTGTGGAAATCATGACCAGCTGGGATGTGGATGCTGCCGGTAATCTGTTACCGCTGTTGGATGAAGCCGGGAATCAAGTTACCATGGCAATTTCCGCTCTCAGCGGTTGGAAAATGCTCTTCGCTGCTTTCACCGATTTCAATGCGATTTTGTGGGTCGCTTTGGCGGCTTGCGCCGGTGGTTTCTCCTATGTGTTCTGGTACAGAGCTTTGAACATGATCGGTTGCGGCCGTGCGATGGCCTTTAATGTTACTTATGCCCTGTGGTCCGTGCCTTTCGGATATTTGGCCAATTTCATCACTAGGTTGTATGGTTGGGAAAATGGTTATGCCGCATCCGGAACGATTCTGATCGGTGTTGTCATCATTACGGTGGGAACAATCCTCGTTGTGGTGAATCCTAAAGAATTGTTAAACATGAGAGATGTATAATAAAGGAGGGAGAACTTATGGCGAGGCAAGTATTACCGTTAAGATTTCGCGTTCTTCAATATGCTTCTACCGTGGATCAATTCAATTATCTTGATTTGATGAGAGACTTGAAAGAAGAATATGGGAATGACGGACAGTTTACCAGAAAAATGATGAATCTTCACATGGACTCCCTTCGAGCGGTCGGCATGATCGAAGAAGTGGACGTCCAATTGGAAAATGAGCAGGGTGATCTGTTGATTACCTACAAAATTACGGATTACGGAAAAACGAGGCTCGTATATTTGCCGAAAGATTGGCAGTAAAAAGGTAGAGTACTTGCATCCTTGCCAAGAGATTTGGATCTGGCAATGAGATGAAGGATTTGAAGATGCAGAAGCCGCCTCAAAGCAGCTTCTGCATCATTCGTGATGATTTGGGCAAAAGACGCATGCAAATTTTCGAGATAAAACAGTTGGTTTTGAACTGTCCGGGCGGAGAACCGTATCATGTGAAAAAGAATCGTTTGGGAATCGTTGTACCATATTAGGAGAAAGCTATTGTAAAAAAGGATACGAATGAAAGATAAAGAATACAAATCCTGTATGCAAAATAGCGGTAATGCCGACGGATTGCGGGGTGTGAAAGTATGGAAGACACAAAGACCAAAATTGAGAAACTTGAACGGGAAAACTCTCTTTTAAAAGATATTCTGAACAATATTCATGAAGGGGTCATGGTGACCAATAAGGAGGGTGATGTTGAGTTTTATAACAAGGTGATGGGCGTTATCGAGGAAATCTCTCCCGAAGAAATGATTGGCCGCCCTTTGTTGTCTCTTTACCCCTTTTCGCAAAAATATAGCAGCACCCTGACGGTAATGAAAACAAACAATCCGATCCTTGAGATGGAGCATACCTACCTATCTCCTAACGGTAAGCTCATCAATATCATCTACAGCACCTTGCCGTTTATTTATCATCAGCAAATGGAGGGGTCTATTGTATTATTCGATGTCCTAAAGATGGGAAATTTTCTGACTCGTTCTGTGAAAATGTACCAAAAGCTCAGTAATGCCCTAAATACGAACAGTCATCGGAACGGCACTTCCTTTACTTTAGACGACATTATCACCCAAGACTCAAAATGCAGGAACTGATTGAAACCGCGCGCAATTCCTCTATTTATAACTCGAATGTGTTGGTTTTGCGGTGAAACCGGTACCGGGAAAGAACTTGTGGCCAAGGGATACACAATGCAAGTTTTCAATCTGACGGTAAATTTGTTGCCGTAAACTGTGCTGCTCTTCCGGAGAATTTGATTGAAAAGCCTGTTATTCGCTCGTAAAGGGCGCGTTCACCGGAGGGCAAAATACGCCGGGGCTCTTTGAGCAAGCAGAGAAGGAGAGCACGATTTTTCTGGATGAAATCAATTCGATGAATATTGAACTTCAGGGCAAGTTGCTTCGGGATTGCAGGATAAAACCATCCGGCGCATTGGCGGTAAAGATAATATCCATATTAATTGCCGCATCATTAGTGCGACTAATAGTAATCCGTTGGTGGATATTCAAGAGAAACGATTACGCCAGGATCTGTTTTTATCGGCTGTCTTCCGATTTATCTTGAAATTCCTCCTTTACGCGAACGGGCGGATGATTTGCCGCTTTTAACAGAAAGTTTCATTAATAGATATAATAATATTTATGGGAAAAGTATTGCAAGTATCGATCAAGACCTCTTTCGGATTTTTAAAATCCTATTCTTGGCCGGGGAATGTACGGGAGTTGGAACACTTTTATTGAAAGTTCCTGTATTAATGTGGATACGGATACAGCGTCAATCAATTTCAATAATATTCCGGAGTCATACAAGAAAAAGTTTGGGGCGAGAAATATCTTACCTGCAGTTATTCCCCAAGGAGAATCGTTAAGCAGCGCTTTGCAGTCTGTAGAAAAACAAATTCTGATCGCGGCATTGGAGCAAAATCATTATAATATTTCTAAGACGGCCAGAGAACTAGGGATCCATCGTCAGGCGCTGCACTATCGGATTAAGAAATTTGGCATAAACGGTGTTTCATCTGACGATGAACTAATTACAAAGTACGGAAATAAAAATGAAGGTGTTTTTTGCGATGGAAATTGATTAAATAGAGTGGGGGAACCGTGCCGAATGTAAGGCTTCCAAAGTAGTTTGCTTGCTCCGAAAAAGGATTGTGTTATAATCGACACATACTATGGGGGGTGGATCGTATTGAGTATAGACTCTAAATCTAATAGCGCCGGGTGGAACTCCCGGACTCCCCGCCAGCAAATCGAGCCTTCGGCTTTGCGATAAAACGGAGACATGATGGACGCTATAACAAATAAGGAAAATAATTTCTTTTGTGGAAATCTCGGGGAGATTATTGACCTTTTAGCGGATAAGGCGGCCCTTTATCCGCCAAACAGTTATATTGTTTGGAAAGAAGACAGTCAGATCGGCGGTTTATTCCGCCTTTCTGACTTGATTCACATTTATAGCGAATCAGTAGGGCAAGGATTGCGCAGCATTGAAGATATAGCTGCGCTTTCTTTGCCGTATATTATTTTTAGAGATAAATTGCGGTTTAAAGATCTGCTTAGCACCGATGTGGATTTTGCGATTTTTGTTGATGAAAACGGCAATCCTGCGGAAGTCTTCGATAATTTGCCTTTTCGCCGCCAAGTAGTACGGAGTCTCGGCGATACTAGCAATATCTTTTATCGCGTGATCGAGCATTTAAACGAGGAAGTTTTTATTTGCGATAAAAAAGGGTATATTGTCTATGTCAACCCTGCTTCTGAGCGGTTAAATGCGTATAAAGCCAAGGATATCTTGGGAAAATATGTGGGAATCCTTGCCGAGGATAATGTCTTTTCAATTAGCAGTACCCTGGAAGTCATCCGCACCGGCAAACGGGTCAACTTGATGCAGCGCTTGCAGACAGGGAAAAATATCCTGACGATGAGCATCCCGGTTTTTGATCAAAAAGGGGAATTAGAATTTGTGATCAGTTCTGCCTGGGATGTGGAAGAGATGAATCAGATTCTGGACCGTTTGGAGCAGCAGAATCTTGAATTGGCGCAGAAGAATGAAGAATTGGATATGCTCAGAAATGAGATCTTTTTGGAAGAGAACTTTTTGTGCAGCGGTAGGGCGATGCTGAAAATCCGGGATACGATCATGAAGGTGGCGCCCATCGATATGACGGTTTTGGTTGAAGGGGAAACCGGGGTCGGGAAAGAAGCGGTGACCAGGATGATTCATCGTTTCAGCGCCCGCAACCGCCAGCCTTTCATAAAAATCAACTGCGGTATGATTCCCGAAAACTTGATGGAAAGCGAGCTCTTCGGTTATGAAGAAGGCGCCTTTACCGGCGCCCGCAAAGGCGGCAAAGTGGGGAAAGTGGAACTGGCCCACAGAGGCACCTTGTTTTTTGATGAAATTGGTGAATTGCCCCTGTCGATGCAGGTGAAATTGCTGGAGTTTTTGCAGGACCGGGTGATCACCCGCGTCGGTGGTTCGGAGAAGATCTTTGTGGATACCCGG
>JAXGQI010000011.1:0-56084 GCA_040766525.1 Clostridiales bacterium
GCAAGCCGCTGGATAATTTGACTCATCCCACTTCGGTGATCCGAGATGCGGAACTTTTGGCGGCGGAAGCATTTGGGGCGGAGCATGCTTTTTTTATGACCAATGGGACAACTTCGGCGGTGCAGGCAATGGTCTTTAGTACCTGTAGAACTGGGGATAAGATCATCATGCCGAGAAATGTCCATAAAAGTGCGATTAATGCGCTGATCATTGGCGGCGGTATCCCGATCTATATTAATCCGGGTATAGATAAAGAACTGGGGATCAGTTTGGGGATGTCGATGGAAGAGCTGAAAAATGCCATCAAAACCCACCCCGACGCCAAAGCTGTTTTTGTTAATAATCCCACCTACTATGGGATTTGCAGTAATTTACCCCAGATCGTCCGAGAAGCGCATCAAGCCGGGATGAAGGTTTTGGTCGATGAAGCCCACGGCACCCATTTTACTTTTCATGAAGATTTGCCCGTGTCTGCCATGGCAGCAGGAGCGGATATGGCGGCAGTCAGTATGCATAAAACCGGCGGTTCTTTGACCCAGAGTTCCCTTTTACTTTTGGGGAAAGGGGCGGATCCCGCCTATGTGCGACAAATCATCAATCTGACGCAAACGACAAGCGGCAGTTACCTTTTGATGGTTTCCCTCGATGTGGCTCGCCGTAATTTGGCTTTAAACGGCCGCGCCCTCTTTACCAACGTGATGGCGATGACAGCCTATGCCAGAACGGAGATCGATAAAATCGGCGGCTATCGAACCTTCAATGCGGGCTTGATCAATGGCGATACGATCTTTGATTTTGACAGTACCAAACTTAGTATCCATACCCGTGAATTGGGTTTGGCCGGGATCGAAGTATATGATATCCTCCGTGACGAATACGGGATTCAGATCGAATTCGGCGATATCGGCAATATTTTGGCGATCATTTCCGTGGGCGACCGTAAGCTGGAACTGGAGCGTTTAATCGGCGCTTTGGCGGAGATCAAACGCCGCTACAGCAGAAAATCCATCGATATTTTAGATCACGAATATATCAATCCTCAAGTGGCACTAAGTCCCCAAGAGGCGTTTTATGCCCCGGCTTCGCCTTTGCCGCTCATGGAATGCAAGGGACGGATCAGCGCCGAATCGGTGATGGCATACCCGCCGGGTATTCCGATTTTAGCGCCGGGAGAACGGATCACGGCGGAGATCTTGGAATATATCATTTTTGCCAAAGAAAAAGGTTGCGTCATGACGGGGACAAAAGACGCGGAAATGAATAATATCTATGTTGTGGAGGAATGAAAATGGATCTGTGGTATAGTGAATTGCATACGGATGATGTGAAATTTTCCGTGAAGGTTGAGCGTCAATTATTATCGGAGAAAAGTGAATTTCAGGCTATCGATGTGTTTGAATCAAATACCTTTGGCCGTTTTTTCACTTTGGATGGTCTGATCATGCTGACGGAAAAGGATGAATTCATTTATCATGATATGATCGTCCATGTTCCCATGGCGGTTCACCCCCATGTAAAAAGAGTACTTGTGATCGGCGGCGGCGACGGCGGTACCGTTCGTGAACTCACCCGCTATGCCGGAGTCGAACAGATTGATATCGTCGAGATCGACAAAATGGTTGTTGAGATCTGTAAGGAATATTTTCCGATCACCGCTTCCAAATATGATGATCCCCGGGTCACGCTCTATTTTGAAGACGGGCTTAAATTCGTGCGGGATAAAGAGAACCAATATGACCTGATCATTGTGGACAGTACCGATCCTTTCGGTCCCGGAGAAGGTCTTTTTACGAAAGAATTTTATGGCAACTGTTATAAAGCCCTTACGGAAAACGGCATTTTGGTCAATCAGCATGAATGCCCATATTATCAGGATTATGCCCGTTCGATGCAGCGGGCTCATCGCAGGATCAAGGAATTCTTCCCCATTACCAAAGTATATCAAGCCCATATTCCGACCTATCCGTCAGGGCATTGGCTTTTTGGCTTTGCTTCCAAAACCTATGATCCCATCGCTGATTTGGACGCCGCTTCCTGGAACGGCCTTGGGTTAAAAACCAAGTATTATAATACGGAATTACATCGGGGTTGTTTCGCCTTGCCCAATTATGTATTGGAAATGTTAAGTGAGGTCGAAGATGAATAAGGCAAATCCCCCCTTTATCGGTTGTGAAGCCGATTATGCCAAAGCGGATATCGTCCTTTTCGGGGCCCCTTTCGACGGCACGGTCAGTTACCGTCCCGGCACACGCTTTGCCATGGCGGAAATCAGGAAGGAATCCTATGGTCTCGAAACCTATTCTCCCTATCTAAAAGAGGATTTGGAAGATCGCCATGTTTTTGACGGCGGTGATCTGGAACTCCCCTTCGGCAATACCCGACGCGCCCTGGATATGATCAAAACAACTACCGGTGAAATACTGGGAGATCAGAAAATCCCTTTGATGGTCGGCGGAGAACATCTTGTGACTCTCGGTGCTGTCGAAGCGGTGCAATCGAAATATGAGGATCTCCGTATCCTCCATTTTGACGCCCATGCGGACTTACGCCAAGATTATTTGGGGGAACCCCTTTCTCATGCTACCGTGATCAGAAGATGCTATGACCTATTAGGGGATCAGAAGATCTACCAAATGGGGATTCGTTCCATGACCAAGGAAGAAGATGTTTTTGCCGAAACGCATGTTCTGCAACATAAATATGATCTGTCTGCCCTGCCCGACTTTTTGGCGGAGCTTTGTGAATTCCCGCTCTATGTGACCATTGATTTGGATGTTTTGGATCCGGCCTTTTTCCCCGGCACCGGGACGCCGGAACCCGGCGGCATTTCCTTCCACGCTTTATTGGCCGCAATCCATCAATTAAAAGGCCTCAATATCGTCGGCGCTGATGTAGTGGAACTTTCCCCTCACTATGATCCCAGTGGCGTTTCCACGATCACTGCGGCAAAGATTATTCGGGAATTACTTTTGATAATAAAATAGGATTAGGAATGTAAAATAATAAAACGCGAGGCTTTCTCACAAAACGAGAGACTGCCAAGAAAGGGTTTAGAGCAAGGCGCAGAAAAACCGCAGGACGCGACGTGTACAGTAACGTACATGAGCGGTCTACGGTTTTGCTGGAACACAGCTATGAGCACTTTATTGACAGTCTCAAACGCGAGGCTTATGCCTCGCATTTTTATATCTTCATGTTATTTATAGTGCGGAAAGAATTTTCTCCGTCATTTCATCGGTGCCGATCGGTTGATCGTCATAGACGATATCCGCTGTGCGCCACCCCGCTTCGATGACTTTTTCTACCGCGTCTTCGATCCTTTTAGCGGCTTTTTCCTCTTTCAAGCTGTAGCGGAAAAGCATTGCCGCCGATAAAATCGCAGCGATAGGGTTGGCAATGTTCTTCCCGGCAATATCCGGTGCGGAACCGTGAGACGGTTCAAACAAGCCAAAGTCGCCGTTCAGACTTGCCGAAGGCAGCATTCCCAAAGAACCTGCGATTTCCCCCGCCAAGTCGGACAAAATATCGCCGAAAGTATTTTCCGTTAAGATCACATCAAAACGCTTTGGTTCACGGATTAACTGCATGGCACAATTATCGACATAGAGATGATCGACTGCTACATCGGGATGATCCGCTGCCATCTCGGTGACGACTTCCCGCCAGAGGCGGCTTGTTTCCAAAACATTGGCCTTATCAACGGAGGTGAGCTTTTTGTTTCGCCCTTCCGCCGCCTTAAAAGCGATTTTGGCAATGCGGGCGATCTCTTCTCGATCATAGACCATTTCATCAATGGCGGTTTCGATCCCATTACGGTCTTCCCGTCTTTTCGGGCCAAAATAGATGCCTCCGGTCAGCTCGCGAACGATCAAAAGATCCGTTCCGTCCAAAACATCAACTTTTAAGGAGGAAGCGCAAGCTAAAGCCGGATAGGTTTTGATCGGCCGCAGATTAGCGTAGAGATTTAAATCCTTTCTTAAAGCCAATATTCCCCCAACTTCCGGACGCAGGGATGGTGGTAAAGCATCGTATTGTGGGCCGCCAACGGCGCCTAAGAGGATTGCGTCGGCTTTTTTGGCCAGTTGTTGTGTTTCTTCGGGATAAGGAGACCCGGTCTTGTCATAGGCGCTGCCGCCGATCAATCCGGCAGTGAGGGTAAGATCAATGCCTTCTTCGATTGCCACGGCTTCATCACTTTTTGTGCCCCTGCGATAATCTCTGCCAATGCCGTTCCCCGGCAAAAGCAAGATATCGTATGTTTTTCATCAATCCTTTTCCCCTTCTTTGAACAAAAATTCATCAGGCCACCTGCAGCGATGATGCTTTCAATAAAGGGCGGAAACGGTGGCTTTGATAGGTTTTCCCATTGCTGTGGTTGATGATCACACCGGTATCGGTATTGATTTCCAATTCATCTCCCGTTTGAGTTGGGGGACAAAATATTTTTCAATTTCCAAAATCGGCAAGCCGATGTTGATCGCATTGCGATAAAAAATCCTGGCAAAACTGGAAGCGATAATGGCTCCGATGCCGCAAGCCTTGATGGCGATCGGGGCATGCTCACGGGAGCTGCCGCAGCCAAAGTTCTGCCCGGCGATAATAATATCCCCCGGCGCTACTTTCTCATGAAAATCCGGCATCAGCATTTCCATGCAATGGGGCGCCAGCTCTTCACCAACGCTGGTCGTTAAATAGCGGGCGGGGATGATCACATCGGTATCGACATGGTCTCCGAACAACCAAGCTTTTCCTTTGATAATCATTCTCCCATCACTTCCTCCGGATGGCCGATACGGCCTAAGATTGCCGACGCCAGAGAGACTGCTGACCGCTTAAATAGATTTCGCTTTCTTTCGGCCCATGCGACCGACGAAATTACGGTTCGTCGTAGATAGTACCCGTTCGCCTTTGGCCAAAATCCCCATGGAACTGCCGAAGCAAGGCCCGCAGCTGGGTAAAATTCATCGCCGCACCGGCTTCGATCAGATCGGCGATGATCCCCTTCGAATCGCGTCCAAATAAACTTGCTGACTGCCGGGATGATAATCAAGCGAATATAAGGATGCACTTTCTTCCTTTCAAGACTTCTCTGGCGGCTCTTAAATCATCAAGCCGCCCATTGGTGCAAGAACCGATCACTACCTGATCCAAAGTGATATCCGAGGCTTCCCTTGCGTCCACCGTATTCTCCTGTAAATGCGGGAAACTGACTTTCAAGGGGAGATTTTCCAAATCGATTTCCATTTCGTCCACATATTCGGCGTCATCATCGCTGTAGAAAAATTCTCCGGCACGTTCCCCGGTTTCTTCCATATTCCATGGTGATCTCATCTGCGGGGATGATACCGTTTTTAGCCCCGGCTTCAATGGCCATATTGCAGATGGTGAAGCGATTGTCCATTGAAAGGAGTTTAACTTCTCCTGCGTATTCCATCGATTCATACAGTGCGCCGTCAACGCCGATTTCAATGATGTGGAGGATGATCTCCTTGCCGCCGGGCGGTAGGGAGCGCTTCTTTTCCTTTAGGATGAAGCGGCGGTTTTTGGGCACTTTGAACCAGCTTCCCCCGAAGATCATAGCGGCAGCAATGTCCGTCGTTCCCATGCCGGTGGAAAAAGCGCCTAAAGCACCGTAAGTGCAGGTATGAGAATCAGCGCCGAGTACGAGATCCCCCGGTTTGACCAAACCTTTTTCCGGGAGGATGCAATGCTCGATCCCCATCTGGCCTACTTCAAAATAATTGGGAATTTCTTCCGCTTGAGCAAATTCCCGCAGGATCTTTGCCTGTTCCGCGGCTTGGATATCCTTATTGGGGACAAAGTGATCCGGAACCAAGGCGATTTTTGTGCGGTCGAAAACACGGCCGCGATTGTATTTTTCCAAAAGGCCGATTACAGGCGGCCCGGTAATATCATTGGCTAAAACAAGATCGACTTGGGCACGGATCAATTCTCCGGCTTTCACCTCGTCCAATCCCGCTTTTTTGGCCAGGATTTTTTCGCTGATGGTCATACCCATTAGATATTACCTCCCAGCGTAATGGTCTCTTCCTCGCAATCGTCGTGTTCGCATTCATAAATCGCGCGGTTGATTGCATTGACATAGGATTTTGCCGAGGCTTCCAAAATATCGGTACTGATCCCACGACCGTTAAAGGAGCGCCCCATGTATTCGATTTGCGTCAAAACTTCCCCGATAGCGTCATTACCGCCGGTAACAGCATTCAAGGAGTAATGATTGAGAGTCAAACGCACATTAGCACATTTATCGATGGCATTAAAGATCGCGCTGACAGGGCCTTCGCCGCAAGATGCTTCCACCCGCACTTCTTGTTCGCTGGATAAGCGCACCGTGGCCGTAGGCGTGATCCCCGTACCGGAGGAAATATGGAAATATTCCAACTTCCAATGTTCCGGAACAGCACGGATCTGTTCTTCCACCAAAACCTCGATATCACGGTCGGTCACCGATTTTTTCTTATCGGCCAAAGTTTTGAAGTTCTTGAAGATGATATCCAAATCTTCGTCTTCCACCTGGAAGCCCAAATTCTCCAGATATTCTCTGAAGCCGTGGCGGCCGGAATGTTTGCCGATCACCAAATTATCGCTGTATAAGCCCAATTCCTTGGGGTCCATAATCTCATAGGTGCTGCGTTCTTTTAAGACGCCGTCTTGGTGGATACCGCTTTCATGAAGGAAAGCGTTTTTCCCGACAATGGCTTTATTGGGTTGCACGAGGATACTTGTCAAATTCGATACCAGGCGGCTTGTGCGTCCGATCTCTTTCTTATTGATATTGGTTTCAAAGTTGAGCCGGTTTTTCCTCGTTTCCAAGGCCATAACGATCTCTTCCAAAGAGGTATTCCCCGCTCTTTCTCCCAAACCGTTAACGGTGCATTCCACCTGCCGCACCCCGTTGACGATGGAAGCTAATGAGTTTGCAACCGCAAGCCCTAAGTCATTGTGGCAGTGAACGCTCCAAATCGCTTTATCTGCGTCGGGAACCGCTTCCCGCAGATTCTTAATAAAGTCCCCAAATTCCAACGGCAAAGCATAGCCCACCGTATCGGGAACATTCAATGTTCTAGCCCCGGCTTCAATCGCGGCTTGATAAACTTCTGCCAAAAATGCGGGGTCGGAACGGAAAGCGTCTTCCCCGGAAAACTCAACATCGTCGAAAAGGTTTCTGGCATAGCGCACTTTTTCACGAACTGCCGCCAAATCTTCTTCCCTCGTCATTTTGAGCTTATATTTCATGTGGACGTCCGATGTTGCAATAAATACATGGATACGGGGTGATTCCGCTTCCATAAGGGCTTCTTTGGCCGTATCAATATCTCTCGTGTTCAAGCGGGAAAGCCCACAAATCCAGAGGCCCTTTTACCAAGCGGCCAATGTTCTTAACCGCTTCCATATCCCCGGGGGAACTGATCGGGAAACCGGCTTCGATGATATCGACATTGAGTTTTGCCAACTGCTGGGCAATCTCAAGCTTTTCCCTGAGCAATTCAGACTGACACCCGGTGTTTGTTCCCCGTCTCGCAGGGTTGTATCGAAAATATAAATTCTATCGCTCATATTTCTTCCTCCATCACCATTTCTTCTAAAGATGCACCGTTCAAAACCATCGGGAACACCATATCCTCTTTATCGAGGATACATTCGATGAGTGCGGGCCCTTGATGGGAAAGGGCATGGCACATCACCTCCTTACATGCGTCCGGGTTTTCAATTCGGTACGCTGCGAAGCCATAGGCTTTGGCAATTTGCATAAAATCGGGGTTACCGGGTAAATCAACGGCATAATAGGCTTTTTCACAATAGAAATGTTCCAACTGCCGCACCAGTCCCAAACAATGATTATTAAATAAAAGGATTTTGACATCCATATTTTGATCGATGATCGTGGCCATTTCCGGTAAATTCATTTGGAAGCTGCCGTCGCCGGTTACGGCGATTACCGTTTTATCGGGAGCGGCGAATTTCGCCCCAATCGCTGCCGGAAGCCCATATCCCATGGTCCCCAGACCACCGGAAGTCAAAAAGCAACGGCCGGATTTGACTTTCAAAAACTGGGCGGTAAACATCTGATGTTGGCCCACATCGGTGGTAACAATCGCTTCGCCCTTCATAGCCTCATTTAAGGCATTAAAAATCATGGACGCCGTCAATTTCTTACTTTTAATTTTTGGCGGCCAGAGCGTTTTCCATTCTTTGACTTGCTCTAACCATTCAGGGTTTTTTTTCGGTTCCAAAAGCGAAAGGATTTGCTGCAAAATCAAGGTCACATCACCGACGATCGGAATCTTGGGCCGTACATTTTTGCCGATTTCCGCCGGGTCGATATCAATATGAATGATTTTCCCGTGGGCGGCAAAGCGGCTCAATTCCCCGGTTAAGCGGTCATCAAAGCGGGCGCCGATGGTGATTAAGAGATCGCACTCACTCATGGCATAATTGGCGCCGGGATTCCCGTGTAAGCCTGGCATCCCCAAGGAGAGGCGGTGATCGCTGTCGATAGAACCGATCCCCATTAAGGTGTTGACAACCGGTGCATTGATCATTTCCGCTAAGGCCTGCACTTCGCTCATTGCATTGGCGCTGATCACGCCGCCGCCGCTATGGATCAAAGGCCGTTTTGCTTCATTAATAAGGCGCACGGCACTTTTGATCTGATTGGGATGGCCTTTCGTCGTCGGCTGATAACCGGGTAAATCAATATAACCGCGGCTTTGACCTTTTGATTTTCCAGTGGCAATATTTTTGGGGATATCGATCAAGACCGGACCTTTTCTTCCCGTGCCGGCAATATGAAAAGCTTCGTCGACGATATCTGCGATTTCGTCGGGATTATTCACAAGATAGCTATGCTTTACGATCGGCTGGGTGATCCCGGTAATATCCACTTCCTGAAAAGCGTCGGTACCGATCATATCCGTGGAAACCTGGCCGGTGATCAAAACTAACGGAATGGAATCCATATATGCCGTTGCAATCCCCGTTACCATATTGGTTGCTCCGGGACCGGAAGTCGCCATGGCCACGCCAACTTTGCCGCTGATGCGGGCATAACCGCTGGCAGCATGAACAGCAGCCTGTTCATTCCTGGTCAGGATATGGTTGATTGAGCTTTTGCCCATACATTCGTATACGGGCAAAATTGCGCCGCCGGGATAACCGAAGATGAGATCGGCTCCATTCTTTTCCAAAGCGGTTATCAAAACTTCTGCTCCGGTTTTGGTCATTACTTCCGCCTCCCTTCCTTCGTACCCCGTGTCAAGGCGACTTTCCCGGTACGTGCAATTTCTACAATACCAAAAGGCTGCAAATAGGATTCAATAGCTTCAATTTTCCCGGGGTCTCCGGTTGCTTCGATCATGAAAGTCTTGGCGCCGATATCAACAATACGGGCTCGGAATACATGGAGAATCGTATCCATGATCTCCGCCCTGGATTCCGGTGTGACTTTCACTTTTATCAGCACCAATTCGCGCCCTACATAGGCCCGGCGTAAGATCCTGGATCTTGATTTGACGTCGATCAATTCATATAGTTGTTTTGTCACCTGTTCGATTATGCCGATCATCACCTTCAACGACAATGGTCATCCTGGAAAGACCCGGAACTTCGGTAGTCCCGACAGCAAGACTGTCAATATTAAATCCGCGGCGGGAAAATAATCCTGCCACTCTGGAAAAAGGACACCGGCTCTATTTCGAACTTGTACTGATAAAACATGCAGCATGGCGATCCCCCTTATCGAATCACAATCGCCCCGGTGGCAGCGGATGTCACCCGTTCGGCATATTTAGCCAGGTAACCTTTGTCCACCTTCGGCGCTTTCTTTTCCCAAACAGCTTTGCGTTTCGCAATCGTTTCTTCATCTACTAAGAGTTCCAATTTATGGCAGATATCAATACGATCCGATCCCCTTCTTCAACCAAGCCGATCAAGCCGCCTTCCCGGCTTCCGGCGAAATATGGCCGATCGAGGCGCCTCTTGTCGCGCCGGAGAACCGTCCATCGGTCAAAAGGGCAACCGATTCCCCAAGTCCCATTCCCTGCACCGTGGCAGTAGGCGTTAGCATTTCCCGCATGCCGGGGCCGCCTTTGGGGCCTTCATAGCGGATGACTAAAACGTCGCCCTCTTTGATCTTGCCGGCAAGCAAAGCTTCAACGGCTTCGTCCTCGCCATCGAATACCCGCGCGGGGCCTTCATGGCAAAGCATTGAGGGTGCAACAGCGCCCTGCTTCACAACGGAGCCGTCCATCGCCAAATTCCCCCGCAAGATGGCCAGGCCGCCCGAGGCCATATAGGGATTATCAAAGGGACGGATCACATCTTCATCTTCAATAACGGCGCTCTTCAAGTTTTCCGCCAGGGTTTGGCCGGTAGCTGTGACCCCGTTTGTATGCAAAAGATTCTTTTCCGTCAGCCTTTTCATCACGCCCTGGATTCCACCGGCAGCATACAAATCTTCAATATGATAGCTACCACCAGGAGCGAGTTTGCAGAGCTGCGGCGTTTGATTACTTACATCATTGATCCGGTCTAAATCGATCTTCACCCCGGCTTCATGAGCAATCGCCGGTAAGTGCAGTACCGTATTGGTGGAGCAACCCAATGCCATATCGACGGTCAAGGCATTGGCGAAGGATTCGTCCGTTAAAATATCCGAAGGCCGAATATTCTTTTCCCATAATTCCATGACTTTCATCCCTGCCATTTTAGCAAGACGGATACGGCTGCTGTGTACTGCCGGAATCGTGCCGTTTCCGGGAAGTCCCATCCCCAAAACTTCGGTAATGCAATTCATGGAGTTGGCGGTAAACATCCCGGAACAGGACCCGCAACCGGGGCAGCAGTTATCTTCTATCCCGAGAAGCTCGTTTTCATCAATCCGTTTGGCGGCATAGGCGCCTACGGCTTCAAATGCGGAATTCAAATCAAGGACTTTACCTTTATACCGTCCCGTAAGCATCGGGCCGCCGCTGACGACAACGGTGGGCAAATCCAATCTTGCCGCCGCCATCAACATCCCGGGGACAATCTTATCGCAATTGGTGATCATGACAAGGCCGTCCAATGCATGGGCGGTCGCCATAACTTCGATACTGTCGGCAATCAATTCCCGGCTGGCAAGGGAATATTTCATCCCAATATGCCCCATGGCAATCCCGTCACAAACGCCGATACAGCCAAATTCCAAAGGTGTGCCGCCTGCCATCCGAACACCGGCTTTGGCAGCGTCCGTAATATTACGAAGATGCATGTGACCGGGCACCAATTCATTAAAACTGGACAACCCCGGTTAGAGGTCTCTTTAATCCTCTTCATCAACCAATCCCAATGCCTTTGGAGTGATCTTTGCGGTGCTTTTCCGGTCCGATTTTCATGCGGTCGCTTTTCATATGTATCATCTTCCTTTCACACTTTGGTTTATGCAAAGTTATTATCAAAATATTCAAAAGATTGTGAATTTATTTTATCCTAATAAATATATTTGTCTATTATAATCGGAATAAACGATGGATGTCAAGAATTTTATTATTTGAAAACCCCGTTGATTTATTTGATTTTATGTGTCCCGTTTTTGTGTAAATAAAAGAAAACTGCCGCTCTTTCCGTTTGGAAGGACGGCGGTCTATTTCTTCTTCTTTCCTTACTCAGTCTTGCTTGCCGAATCGTACTTTGAGGTCCCGATATAATGGTCCGGCAATGAATACGGAAGAATAGCCGCCGCTCAATATCCCTACTAGGATGGCTAGGACGAACACTTTTGTCGTCTCGCCACCGAAAAAGTATAGGGCTAGTAGCGTAAAGACCGTGGTTAGGATTGTATTGATCGATCTCGATAGCGTTTGCATTACGCTATCATTAATCATTAAATTGAAATCTGCTTTTTTATAGGTAGGTTTGTTTCTCTGACACGGTCGAAAATAACGATGGTTGCATTGATAGAATAACCGATGACCGTTAAGATCGCCGCGATAAAGGAGCTCCCAATCTCTAATTGGAAAAGGGAATAAACCGCCAGCACCACAAAAGCGTCATGCAAAAGGGTGATGATGGAGGTGATCCCGAATAAAAATTGGAAGCGGAAAGTAATATAAACGACCATTAAGACGCTGGCGACCAGAAGCGCCAAAATCGCGCTGACCGCCAATTCATGGCCAATGGTGGGGCCGACCAGTTCTCTTCTCTCAATGGTATTTTCTCCGAACATATCCGTCAAAGAAGCAATCAGCGTATCCCCGTCGCTTTTTGAAGTGAGCGAGGTGCGGACATTATAGGTCCCGCTCTCCGTTTGCTGTACCGTGGAAGAGTGATCCCCTGCTTCGTTTAAGGCGGTTCTCAATTCATCAATCGGGACATCTTGCGAAAAACGAATCTCGATCAAAGTACCCCCGGTAAAGTCGATACCCAAGTTAAAACCTTGCACGGCAAAGGAAACAAGCCCAATCAAAATAATCAAGATCGATATGGCGTACCAGATTTTCCGTTTACCGATTAAATCAAATTGTAAATTCTTTAACATAGCGCACCTCCCTTAAGACCGGTACAAGTATTTATTACTCAATATACTGTCTCGTACAGCGATATTCAGCAGAAATCTTGTAAAGACAATGGCCGTAAACATACTGGCCAAAATCCCAATGCTCAGGGTGATGGCAAATCCTTTGATCATGGACTGTCCAAAATAGAAGAGAACAACCGTCGCAATCAAAGTCGTAACATTGGCGTCCAAAATTGCTTTAAAGGCTCTTTGGAAACCGGCGCGCAAAGAAGCAGACAGGGATTTTTCCCGCCGCAGCTCATCCTTGATGCGCTCAAAGATAATAATATTGGCGTCTACCGCCATCCCTAAAGATAAGAGGAAGGCAGCGATTCCCGGTAAAGTAATCGTTGCTTTGATGCCGATCAAAAGCCAAAAAACGATCATGCCGTATAAGATCAAGGATAAACAGGTCAAAAGGCCCGGCAAACGATAGTACACGATCATGAAAAGGAAGACCGCGACAATACCGTAAATCATGGCGACATAACTTTTCGCTAAGGAATCTGCGCCCAACTGGGGCCCAACGGTACGCTGTTCAATTACTTCCACATTGACAGGCAAAGCCCCACTGCGGAGTAATGAAGCGGTTTCAGCAGCGGTATCAAATGTCATATTATCACCTTGAATGGTTGCTTCTCCATTTGGAATAACAGATTTTACTTCGGCAGATTGAATATTTTTTCCATCCAATTCTATGGAAATTACTTGTCCCAAAAAACGCTGGGTAGCGTCGGCGAATTTGTCAGCGCCTTCTTTACTGAAAGTGAGATAAATGATCCCTTTTCCCGTATTGGGATCCATCCCGGCGGTGGCGTCAGTCAATTCAGAACCGCTGAGTATGACATTGCCATCAGGATCAAGAAATTCCAATTTGGCTGTTTTTCCTAAAGTTTCCAAGGCTTTATCCGGATCGGTGATCCCCGCTAATTCAATGATGAGGCGGTCATCCCCTTCTTTCTGAATCAAAGGCTCCGATAAGCCGAAACCGTTGATACGTTCCGTCATAATGGAAGTCAAACTTTCCATCTCTTTCGTGGTGATTTCTTCACCTTCATCCGGAACCGCTTGCATCACGACATGGATCCCACCTTGTAAATCAAGACCAAGGTTGATAAATTTCGGAGCATAAAAGATCGTCAATACGAGGCCGGATATAAGTAAAATTGCAATGATAAGCAGTTTTAATACCCCATTGTGCTTCATGGCTTCATCTCCTAACGACTGCAAAATAATACAAAATTTCAGGATATTTTTTTCGCTTAACAAGCGAAAGCCTTAAAAACCAAATTCCCTGACCATTTGCGTATTCCTATTACGCGCCGGCCAAGGAATTTTAGCTTTTTACATTAAAACTTCACCATAGCCTACCAATTTGATCGGCATGCCGAATCTGGCAGGTGGGAACAGATCGCTGATAATATCAGATTAGCTAAGAACCTTGCCGATAGCGCTTTTATCGAGTTCGATATCCACATTATTGCTGACTCTGACCCAAATTGTCTCATCTTTAATCCGGGTAATTTCACCATGGATACCGCCAATGCTGACGATTTCAACACCGAGTGCCAAGTTGTTGACCATTTCCTGATGCTTCTTAGTCCGCTGTCTTTGGGGGCGGATCAAGAGGAAATAGATGATGCCGATAATCAGTACAAAATAGATTACTGTACCCCAAGTACCAAATTGTTCCATTTTATGCAAGTCACTCCTTTTTCATCCTAATGGTATTATTATAGTGGATTATTGAGCCTCTGTCCACAAGAAAATTGACTAAAACAAAATATTTTCCTTGTTAATGAAAGCAAAATCCCTTAAGGTTGATATTTTTTGAAAAATTCCCGCTTTAGTTCACAAAAACGCCCAACTTCTATTGCCTGGCGGATTGAAGCCATCAGCGTTTGCAAGAAATGGAGATTATGGATGGTGGTTAAGCGAATCCCCAATACTTCGTTGGCTTTCAATAAATGGCGGATATAGCCCCGGCCGAAATTGCGGCAGGTATAGCATTGGCAATTTTCATCAATGGGGCGAAAATCTTCCGCATATTCCGCATTTCGTATCACCAGCTTGCCTTCGGGCACAAAAACCGTGCCGTTTCTCGCAATGCGCGTAGGTAAAACACAGTCGAACATATCAATGCCCCGTTCCACACCTTCAAATAGGCAGTCGGGGCTGCCGACGCCCATCAGATACCGTGGTTTATTGACATCCATCAAAGGCTCCAACACTTCGAGCATTTCATACATCATCGGTTTCGGCTCGCCGACGCTCAAGCCGCCGATCCCGTAGCCGGGGAAATCAAGATCTTGGATCTGACGGGCGCTTTCCCGTCTGAGATCAGGAAAAACCCCGCCCTGGATGATCCCGAAAAGGCTCTGATAGGGATGCTGATGGCTTTCTTGGCAGCGCTTGGCCCAAGCGGTCGTCCGTTCCATGGCTTTGACCACCTCTTTGTATTCCGCAGGGTAAGGCGCACATTCATCAAAGCACATGGCGATATCCGCGCCTAAAGCCATCTCGATTTCCATCACCTTCTCCGGGGTGAACATGTGGAACGATCCGTCTAAATGGGATTTGAACCGGACGCCTTCATCGGTAATTTTACGCATCGGCCCTAAGCTGAAAACTTGGAAACCGCCGCTGTCCGTCAAAATCGAGCGGTCCCAATTCATAAATTGATGCAGACCGCCGGCTTTTTGGATCAGCTTATGGCCGGGGCGTAGATATAAATGATAAGTGTTCCCCAAAATGATTTGGGCGCCGGTATCCCTTACTTCGTCGGGGCTTACGGTTTTCACCGTTGCCTGGGTACCTACGGGCATGAAAACCGGGGTATCGATTTGGCCGTGAGCCGTTTCCAAAACACCCCTGCGGGCAGCGCCGTCTTTATATAAAACCTTAAAATTCAACTCTCCCTCTCCTTTGCTCTTGGTAGCGTCTCTTACAATAGCAGCATGGCGTCGCCAAAACTGAAAAACCGATACTCTGCTTCAATCGCATGGCGATAGGCACGAAAAACCAACTCTCTTCCGGCAAATGCGGATACGAGCATCAATAAACTGCTTTTCGGCAAATGGAAATTGGTAATGAGCGCGTCCACTGCTTTATAGCGGTAACCGGGATAAATGTATGCATTGGTCCAGCCCTTTTGGGGATGCACAAGACCATTTTCGTCCGCAACGGTTTCCAAAACACGGGTGGAAGTTGTGCCGCAAGCGAAGATCCTCCCGCCGCGAGCCCGAGCGCCGTTGATCTTTTCCGCAGATTCGGCGGTCATTTCATAATATTCCGCATGCATTTGGTGATCTTCGATATTGTCGGCCTCTACCGGGCGAAAAGTCCCCAAACCGACATTGAGTTGCACTGTCGCGATTTCCACACCCTGTTTGCGCAAGCGGTCAATAAATTTTCCGTAAAATGCAGCCCGGCAGTGGGCGCAGCCACGGAACCGGGGATCTCGGCAAAACCGTTTGATAACGGGACATGTCCCCATGATAATCCCGGATATAGGGGGGCAACGGCATCGTCCCGGCCCGGTCAAGGATTTCATCCCAAATGCCTTCATAGGTAAATGTAGCGATCCTGCCGCCCTCCGCCGTGATTTCCTTGATACTGGCCTTTAATTCCGGTACGGAAAGAGAATTTCATCTCCGGGGCGCACGCGTTTGCCCGGTCGTGCTAAGATCTCCCAGGTATCCCCTTCCAGCCTTTTGAGAAGAAAAATCTCTACCTTGGCCCCGGTTTTTTTATAGCCCATCAATCGTGCCGGAATCACTTTGGTTTCATTGACCACCAAAACATCGCCGGCTTGAAAATAGCCGGCGATATCGGAAAAGACTCTATCCTCAAGGGTTTTGTTTTGCCGATCCACGACCAAAAGCCTGCTTTGATCCCGCACCGAAGATGGGGTTTGTGCGATCAGCCGCGGCGGCAATTCATAATCAAAATCCGTTAGTTTCATCATATCATCCTTTATATTGTGTGAAAGTCAGCTTATTATTATCCAAATTCTGATTGTAAAAATAATTTAGAATTTCTCGATAGCTCTCCCCTTGCCCCGCCATCACGCAAGCGCTCCATTGGCTCATACCAACGCCGTGGCCCCAACCCCTGCCGATAAAAGTCACATATTGTATGGATCGAAAAACCGTGCTGCCGAATTCTTCGGAACCAATAACAGTTATATTGCTAAACCCTGTGGCAACGGAAAGCCGATCCGAAATGATCACATCATAGAGCTGGCTTTTGACGCCCAATGAGGTGAATGCCGATCGTGCGGAACTTCTGGTAAGAGTAGCCGTATCGGCTGTGCCGAAAAATTTGATCGTTTCAATATATCCGCCGGTATTATTGTCCCGATTGATGACGATGGATTTTAAAACGCCGAGGTTTTTTCCTGTAGCCTTGCTCACCGCATCCAAAATATCCGCACTGGTACATACCTTTGTCCAAGTGTAAGTTGATGGAAATTTCATCGTGCCGTAACTTTGGAAGGGAAGCCCGTCGGTAGGGACGACGATCCCCCGCAAAAAGGGATAGCGATTGGGGTCGCTGCCCCAAACATCTTGAACGTCTGCGGTATATCCCCCTGTATTTGCGCAATAATAGGCTTCGACCAGCAATTCTGACCCGTCATCTCTCTCATAATACATCACAAGATCTTTCGTCGCGTCTATGGCGGTCTTTACCTGATTCCAATTCGTTTTTGACCATTCGGAATAGCCGCCGTAAACCTGGTGCAGCGTCGAATTGGTAACATCATAGGACGAGGAAGCATTACCTTCCCGCCAATGATAAGCGAGGCAGCGGGAAGCGACGGCTTGTGCTTTCAAAGCCTCCAGCGGAGCGTAATACCCGATCTCCCGACCGATCACGCCATACAAGTATTCTTCTATTCCTAAATAGTTGATGAGATAAACCGTATTTTTCGAAGAATTATAGGTGCCGTAGACATCGCCGGTATACTTCACGCTGTTATATGAGAAGATGCTGCTTGAACTCTTGGCGGCCAAAGTGACTTTCCCTGTTCCGGTATAGGTCTGGCTGCCGCAGGTTACGGTATAGGCATTGGCGCTGTAGGCGATATTTAAAGTAGTGCCGGCGGAAACGGTCGCCAAGGTTCCTCCGGTATTTTTGAGGGTATATTGATCCGCTTCTACTTTAACAGTAAAAGTGGCCGCACCCTCCGTTCCGTAGCCTATCCGCACCCGTATTGGGTTTTCGTAGGCGTATAGCCCGGTGCTCAGCACAAAAACAAAGGTTAAAAGTACACTCAAAAACAAGATCTTTTTCATAGTATCACCTATCTCCTCAAGAATAAATTGACGATAAGGGTGAGCAGTAAACTCAAAACAAGGCAAGTCACGATGGGGAAAATAAAAGTAAAATTGCCTCTTTTAATGACGATATCGCCCCAAAAACCATGGAAACCCAAGCGGGACAATACATAAATGATCACGCCCAAAAGAAGAAGTACCAACCCCGAAATGATGAGCAATTTAGCGATGTTCTGCCATTCCATTCTTTTTCACCTTCCGGTAGCGATCTCTTTCGCTCATTACGCAGCCGCAGTATTTTTGGCGGTAAAGCTCACGGCGCACCGCCTCTTCCTGCGCCCATTGAAATCCTTCTCTAAAATCACGGTAAACGAAGGGGATCCCCATTTCTTCCCCAATTTCCTGACCTAAGGTCGTTAAGAGGGAATGATTTTGGTAGGGGCTCACCAAAAGCGTTGTGGAAAATGCGTCAAACCCCGCTTCTTTCCCCTTTTCTGCCGCTGCCCGCAAGCGGGTCTCATAGCAGTAAGCACAACGGTTGTCCGCCTCTAAAGCGCCGCGGAGAAAATCTTCCAGCGGGTATTCTTTTTCGATAATATAAGGTAAATTCCCCTCTTCCGCTACGCGGCAAAAGCTCTTTTTCCGTTCCTTCCATTCCTTAAAGGGATGGATATTTAGGGTTTTCATATAAAGGGTAATCTGCATCCCTTTCACTTTTGCAAAACTTGGATGGGATAGAGCGCACAAAGGCCACAACAGGCATGGAGTAAGATTTTCATTCTCCCGCCTCCTCCGTGAAGAGACCGCGGTCTTCACCAGGCACCGGAATGATCCAAATAGCGATATGCGCGCGCCGTTGCCAAGCGGCCTCTGGGCGTGCGGTTAATAAAGCCCAATTGCATTAAGAAGGGCTCGTACACATCTTCAACCGTATCAGCGCTTTCATTGATGGAGGCGGCAATGGATTCAAACCTACGGGGCCGCCGCTGTATTTTCGATAATGGCCCGAATCACCTTTTTATCTACGGTATCAAGACCCAATGGGTCGATCTCCAGCATATTGAGGGCTTCCAATGCGACTTGATCGTCAATGAAGCCGTCGGCTTTCACTTCGGCAAAATCACGAACCCGCCTTAACAGGCGATTGGCGATTCTCGAGGTTCCGCGAGAGCGTTTGGCAACCTCGATCGCACCCTCCAAGTTAAAGGAATTGCCATTAAAGCCGCCGCCCTTTGCAAGATCTGCACGAGATCGTCAATTTCATAATAATCCAAACGGCTGATCACGCCAAAACGGTCTCTTAACGGGGAAGAAAGCATCCCGCCCGCGTCGTGCCCCCACCAAGGTAAGGGAGGAGCTCCAACCGCAAGGTGCAGGCAGCAGGCCCTTTCCCAATGATGATATCAATACAATAATCTTCCATCGCAGATAAAGGATCTCTTCCACCGAGCGGTTTAAACGGTGAATCTCATCAATAAAAAGCACATCCCGCGGTTCCAAGCTCGTTAAAATAGCGGCCAAATCCCCCGCTCTTCAATTGCCGGCCCGGATGTGGTGCGGATATGCGCATTTAATTCACTGGCAATGATATTGGCCAAAGTGGTTTTCCCCAATCCCGGCGGGCCATAGAGTAAAACATGATCCAAGGCGCTGCCCCTGCGGGAAGCGGCCTCGATAAAAACAGCCAGATTGTCTTTCACTTTGGTTTGCCCGGTGTAATCTGCAAAGGTCAGCGGGCGAATCCCCACTTCCCCCATAGATCTTCTTTTTTAAACTGGAACTTACAATTCTGTCTTCTTCCAATGTTCACGTTCTCCTAAAATCTGCACAAGATCCGCAAGGCCAGGCGCAGGATCTCGTCGCCGGTTAAAGTAGCGTCTTTTGCCAGGGTCTTTTGCACCGCCTGCTTGGCCTCACCTTGGCTATATCCCAATTGACAAAGGCCATGACCGCCTCATGATCCTGGGAAACGATCGTTTCCTCTTCCTGAATAAGATTTCCACCCCACCGCTGATGGGCATTTTGGCCACTTTATCTTTCAATTCCAAACAATGCGTTGGGCGCTCTTTTTCCCGATCCGGAACCCCAAAAGGTTTGTCATTCCCATTTAAAATCGCTGTAGCTATTTGTTGGGGCCGCATTTGGTTTAAAACCGCCAAGGCCGTTTTGCCGCCGATCCCGCTGATGGCGAGGAAATGGCAAAACAACGTAAGCTCTTCCGGTTCGGTAAACCCGTATAATTGCCAAGCGTCTTCCCGCACAATTAAATGGGTATGGAGAAATATTTCATCATAGAGGCGGTACTGACCCGCCATCATCGCCAAAGGGCAAAACACCCGGTATCCGATTCCGTTTGCCTCTACGACTAAGCTATCTTCATCTATTAAGACGATTTTTCCGCGAATGGATGCTATCAACTTTTCCCTCCAACATGATCTTGCGGCTATGCGCATGGCAAATTGCCGGGCCAAACCATCCGCCGCGTTCATCCGGACGGGAATGTCCCGTAAATTCAGCAATGTTTTCACCATATATTGAATTTGCTTTTTTATCGGCCCTGCCGTAACCGACAATGGCTTGTTTCACCTGTAACGGCGTATATTCAAAAATAGGCACCTGCTTGTGCGCGGCAGCCAAAAGGATCACCCCTCTAGCCTGTCCCACAGAGAGCGCCGTGCGGGTATTGGTATTAAAAAACAATTCCTCCACGCTGCACTCATTAGGATGGTAAGTATCAATCAGCTCCGATATCCCATTATAAATTGCGACCAAACGCTGATCCAAGTCCATGCCCGCAGGGGTATTGATCGTGCCGCAGTCAATCGGCCGCAGGCGGTAATTCGTATTCTCGATCAGGCCATAACCGCAGATTGCGGTGCCTGGGTCAATTCCCAAAATAATCATAGTATCACCTGGGTCTATTATATCTGATTTACCAAAAATACACAAGTATATGGCCCGATCAGGGAAAAGCTTGCAGCACATGTTCCATAAAACCGCATGTATTTTCACTTCCTCGTATTTGCACAAAACAAGAGGCCCCATCGGGGCCTTTTATGTTTATGATTACTATCTAAATTTTCGGTTTGGTGACATCGACCCAATCAATGGCGCGGGCCACGCCGAAAACCTCATCCGGTTTCAGTTCAATAGCGGAATTGCTGCTGCCGCAAGCGGGGAAAACCGTTTCAAACCGCTTAATGGAGTTGTCGACATAAACGGCAACTTCTTTTGGTAAGGCAAAGGGGCAAACACCGCCGACGGCATGCCCCGTCATAGCCAAAGTCTCTTCCGCTGACAACATTTTAGCCTTCATACCAAAGGTTGCTTTGAATTGGGCATTGTCGATTTTCACATCTCCGGCGGCAACGACCAAAACACAACCTTCCTCTTTTTTGAAAGCTAAGGATTTTGCGATCCTGGCCGGTTCTACGCCCAGTGCTTCTGCCGCCAACTCCACCGTAGCGCTGGAAACGGAAAATTCCTGTATGTCATCGCCAAGATTCCAATCCTCTAAATAGGTACGCACTTTATCGATGGACATTAGTCTAGCTGCTCCAATAAACTGTCGGCAATTTCAAAATTGCTGTAGACATTTTGCACATCGTCGTGGTCATCCAGAGCGTCATATAATTTCAGCACTTGGCGGGCTTGTTCCAGATCTTCCACAGCGACGGTATTTTTCGGCACACGGGTAACTTCCGCTTCTTCGATGGTGAAGCCTGCTTCCGTTAAAGCCTGGCGCACGGCTTCAAGATTTTCCGGCAAAGTAATGATCTCGCCTTTATCCTCTTCGGTCACGACGTCCTCCGCTCCGGCTTCCAGAGCCTGCATCATCAAATCGTCGGCGTCAACGCCCTCCAGGGGAACGATGATCTGCCCAATGCGATCAAACATCCAAGCGACGCAACCGGTTTCCCCGAGGTTGCCGCCGTTTCTGGTGAAAAGATAGCGTACCTCGCTGGCGGTGCGGTTTCTGTTGTCGGTCATAATTTCTAAAAGCAAAGCCGTTCCGGCCGGGCCGTAACCTTCGTAGATGATTTCATCATAATTTGCGTCATTGCCTTCTCCGGCGGCTTTTTGGATACAACGATTAATATTATCATTGGGCATATTGGCGGCTTTCGCTTTTTGGATGATCAATTTTAAGCGGAAATTGCCGTCGGGATCGGCGCCGCCCTGGCGAACCGCCACGATCAGCTCTCTGGAAATCTTGGTAAAAGCCTTTCCCCGTTCTTCATCGACCTTTCCCTTTTTCCTCTTAATATTAGCCCATTTTGAATGTCCTGACATAAACTATTCTCTCCCTACTTTGTTTTATTGGGTGCAACCGGCACGGATCTTTTATGCGTTGAACTGTTGTGTAATTTCATGATAATTTCTTCTTTCTCTGCCGGGATTGATTTTCCCTGCAAGAAGTCATCAATTGCGTCATATTCTACGCCCATTTCTCCTTCATCGGTTTGGCCGGTAAAGAGACCGGCGGAAGGCGCTTTTGTCAGCACGGCTTCCGGGACGCCGAGATATGCGGCCATTTGGAATACTTCCCTTTTCGCCATGTGCGCCAAAGGAACAAGATCAACGCCGCCGTCTCCGTATTTGGTAAAGTAACCGGTGAAGATTTCGGCAGCATTATCGGTACCGACAACAAGATAATTCAAATGATTGGCAACGCCATACAAAGTGGCCATCCGCAATCTTGCCGCCATATTGCCCCAGATCAACTTGTTTTCAGATAACGGAATCCGTTTTCCCTTCAGCGTTGTCGCGATCAGATCAAAGAGATCCCGGCGATTGTCTGTTAGATCGATCTCAATATGCGGCAGCCCGGCGTTTTTCGCAACCGCAATAGCGTCGATCTTATCTTGTGGATTACTGTCACAGGGCATGATGACACCAAGGGCATTGTTGGGGCAGGCCCGTTGGATCAAATTCCCTACAACGGCAGAATCCACACCACCGGAAAGACCCACAACGAGACCCATAGCGCCGGTTTCCGCCACTTGTTCTTTTAGCCAGGTAACCAACTGATTGACTTCTGCTTCCATTTTTATCTACCTCTTCTTTTTACCCACATTTTCCATAAAGAAACGGAAAAGGAAGGGGTTTTCTCCCCCTTCGCATTTGTTCCGTAGGATGATCAATTACTTAAATGTACTGCACACCAAAATAGGACAATGCCTACGATGATTAGATGCGTTCCAGCATGATCTTGTGATCCACTAAAGCCATTTCTTTGATTTTCGCCCGGACAACTTCACGATGGCCGAAAATATTTTCCATCACGATCTCTTCTTCGCCGGGAAAAATCTTATCAACGGATTCCAAAAAGAGTTCGTATTCATCGTCTTCGGATTTTCTCAAATATACATTTGCTTCGCACATTTTATTCAACTCCTCGTTTCAGTATCTCGTCCACCAAACGCTCAATCTGATGGGGTAAAGGTTCTTTTATCACGCCAATGATCTCTACCTTGCTCCGATTTACAGGTAAGAAGATTTTCCAAGCGTCTGCATCGCCAATCGCCGCAGCCATTTTCGGGGTTACTTCGCCAAACATGCTGTTGGCAACGATCACAGAGATTGGCCCGGTAATGATGTCAACTTTCCGAACCGTCGTAACGATGGCGTTCTCACCTGTAGCGCCTTCATTGGCACCGGCTTTCAGCATGGCCGTTGTTGCTAAAGCGTTGGTACCGAGAGCAATGATTTCCGTCCCATCCGGCAAGTTTTTGCGCAATTTATCGGTAATATGTTTACCGATACCGCCGCCTTGCCCGTCAATAACCGCAATCTTCATGCTATTCTCCCTATCTAAACTATACTAATAATAATAAGACATTCCCTTTAAAAGTCAAGAGTAGTCCTCAATAAAACGGATTAATGCAGTCATTAAAGCATTAAAAGCACCGGGATTTTGCCGCGGCACCCTTAAGGATTTTTTCAACCGTACATTGATTGCTCCTGCTCCGTTCATCAAGGCCTCTCCCGCGATCGTATGGGAAGGAAAGGTCTTGCCGCCTTCAATATGCACATTTGGGGCCAAATTTTGGCAGGCATTTGTCAAAAACTTTTCCGCATTTGTTTGTTTTTCGGGAACTAACACGGTAAATTCAGCGTCATATATAGAGGCCGAGGGTAAAGCAGTGAGATTGAGAACCAACTTCACCTTCTCTACCAAAATGATCTCAGCCATTTTTTCTTTGAAAATACAGGGAACATCGAGTTCCGGGTCTTCGCCATAGAACTTCCGTGAGGCTAAGACATGGCAGTGACATGCTTCGTGCAGCAAATAGGCAATGGAACCGGTGCTTTCCGCAGAAGGTTTGGGCTTTTTCTTGGAGCCATAGCGAACCGCATAGGGCGCTGTGACCAAAAGCTTCCCTTCTCCGGGAAGATACAGCAAGGGATCTTGCTTTTTCGGGTCTACAGCTCGATCGGTTTTAGGAAAATGAATGCGTTCAATGGCAATGGCGGAATTATGATATTCTGTCAACTGATCGTTTCCTCCTCCGTTATGGGAAGATAGGTTTCCAATAAAGTGCGATAAATTTCAAAGGCAGCATCTTTCTTGCCAAAATGAGCCGCCATGAGCCGCATATATTCCAAGCGGACCGGTACTTGGCCTAAATAATCGATCAATTGGGGCAGTTCTTCCATGTCGTGAACGATTGACGCCATCCCCAAATTGATGAGGAAATCGGCATTACGGGCTTCTTGCCCCGGCAGCGGATCGAGAATAATCATAGGTAGACGCATCGCCAAGGCTTCCGTAACAGTAAGACCGCCGGATTTCCCAACTAAAATGGTGGAAACGCTCATCAGTTCCGCCACATTCTCAACATAAGAAAAAACCTTGAGGTCGGGATGGTGTTCCGCCAAACGCCGGAGTTTTTGGAAAAGCTCCTCATTTTTGCCGGCAACGGCAATAACTTGGCAATCGGTCTTTGCGTCTAAAATCGTTTTTGCCGCGGTATAGATGCTCCCCAGGCCGATACCGCCACCCATAATAAGGATGGCCGGACGGTCATCCAAACCAAGTTTCGCCTTGGTAACGGCACTATCATATTCACGGGAGAAGGCCTCCCTTAACGGAATACCCTTGAAAGCCAATTTGTCTTCGGGGATCCCTTTTTCCAGGCACTCCTTTTTCATGATTTCCGTCGGCATAAAATATAGATTCGTCTGCGGATGGATCCAATAGGCATGGACGCCGTAATCGGTAATAATACTGACCAAAGGAATATTCATCCCCGTTTTTTCTTTAATGCTGGATAAAATACCGGCAGGAAACGGATGGGTTGCAATAATAATATCCGGCTTGAAACGCCGGATCAGATCAATAATCTTATGATAGGAAATGGAAGCCATCGCTTCATTAACACCGTTGCTTTGACGGGAGGCTTCCGTATAATCGTAAATATATCCCCATAATTTGGGATTCAACCGCAAAGTACTGAGATAAGATCCTTCCAAAACTTTATGGAAAAGAGGATTGATGAAATCAAGCGTATCAATAACACTGGTTTTTGCATTGATATGCCGCTTCTTGAACTGTTGTACGATGGCGTTGGCGGCGGAATTATGGCCGACGCCGATGGATACGGAAAAAACTAAAATACTTGGCTCCATCATATGAATCACCTCTAATATTCACGGGTATTTTATCATAGATTACGATAACAAACAAGGTTTAACTGTTCAGGACAAAGATCATGTGATATAATAAACAAAGCGCAAATTATTTCAAGCCGGAGGTAAGAATATATGGCTGAAAGTAAAGAAAAAGCCCCTAAAGCCCTTAAAAAGAAAAAAACCAAACCAAAATCAAAATCTTGGGTAAAGCGGATTATATTAATACTAGCCACCGCTTTGCTTGCAATTATTGTGGTCGGTGGGACGGCCGCGGGGATTCTTGTCGTTAAGGCATATCGTGAACTCCCGGAATTTTCCGAAATCGAACAAGACGATAAAAGTATTCTTTACGATAATGAAAATAGTAAAATCGTCGAAATTCGCGGTACGGAAAATCGGCAAATCGTTGATTACGATGATCTTCCGCAAGCCTTAATTGATGCGGTTATCGCAACAGAAGACACCCGGTTTTATGAACACTCCGGCATTGATTTGGTCCGTATCGGCGGCGCGTTGATTGCGGACCTAAAGAGCGGTTCTTCCTCCCAGGGGGCGTCTACTTTGACGATGCAATTGGCGAGAAACGCGATTTTAGACAGTCAGGAAAAGATTTTAGATCGGAAGATCAAAGAAGCTTTACTGGCGCTCCAGATCGAGCGGCAGTACTCTAAAGATGAAATCCTAACGATGTATTTGAATGAAGTTTATCTCGGCGAAGGCGCCTACGGCGTGCAAATGGCCGCGATTCGCTATTTCAGTAAAGATGTTTCCGAATTAAACATAAGCGAATGCGCCATGATCGTTGGGATTTTGAAGGCGCCGGAACCTCTTTCTCCGTTAAATAATTTGGAAGGAGCCACTTATGCCAGAAATGTAACCCTCGATAATATGGTTCGCAATGGCAGCTTAGATGAAGCAAAAGCGGAAGCGGTTAAGAATTCGAGCTTGTCATCAATCCCTCGGATATCCAAATCCCGATGGAAGGTTATTCCTGGTTCTCCGATTATGCAATCACCGAAGCCAATGAAATCTTGGTGGAACTGGGCTACAGCAACGGAAAAGTTTATACCGGCGGGTTCCGTATCTACACAACGATGGATACAACCGCCCAGGATGCCGCGGATGAAACCTATGCCAACAGCAGCTTATTCCTCCGGTGTTGGCGATGATCTCCTGCAAAGCGCAGCCGTATTTATCGATCCCGATACCGGGGAGAGATCCAAGCCATGATTGGCGGCAGAGAATATGAGCAGCGTTTAGGCTTTAACCGTGCTACGGATATGAAACGGCAACCCGGCTCGGTTATCAAACCGATCGCCGTTTATGGGCCGGCTATTGATTCCGGCGTCTCCCCCACACTTTTGGATGATACGCCCAAAAAACTATGGTAGCTATAAACCGAGAAACTATGACGGAACCTACCGCGGTTTGATCCACGATGACCACCGCTTTGAAATACTCTGTCAATGTCACCGCTGTTGGCCTCTTAAATGATATCGGCGTTGAAACCGGCTGGGATTTCGCCGTAAAATGCGGCTTACCTTTGATAGAAGAAGATAAGGGCCTTGCTTTGGCTTTGGGCGGTATTACCTATGGCGTCAGCCCTTTGAATTTGGCTACTGCCTATAGTTGCTTTGCGAACGGCGGCTACTATATTGAACCGACAACGATTACAAAGATCACCGATCGCGACGGCAATATCATCTACGAACATTCGGTAGAAAAAACCCGTGTAATGAGCGCGGAAACCGCATATATTATGAACACCATGTTAAAAGAAACGATCAATAGCGGGACTGGTAGAAAAGGTTATATCGGCCGCCCTGCCGCAGGGAAAACAGGTACGACCCAGTTGCCCGACGCCTTTGGCAACCGCAAAGGGAATAAAGACTCCTGGTGGGCAGGATATACCCCGGATTTAGTGGGTATTGTTTGGATGGGATTTGACAAGGATTACAGTGACGACGGTTCCCCCCAATATATGGTCAATGTCTATGGGGGCCAGTATCCCGTCGTGATCTGGAAACAGGTCATGAGGGCTGCATTAGAGGATGTTCCGGCTTCCGACTTCGAAAAACCGGCAGATTCAGTATCCAAATCAATAAAGTTGATCCCGTTGAGGAAGAAGAGGAACCGGAAGATGAGGAACCAACGGAACCTGAAGATCCTACAAGATCCTACGGATCCAACAGATCCGACCAGATCTACGGACCCAACAGATCCTACGGATCCAACAGGCCGACAGATCTACGGATCCGACAGATCCTACGGATCCAACGGACCCGACGGACCTGAAGATCCGGAGGATCCGGAAGATCCCGAAACAACAGAAACCTCGATGCGGTTGCTTTTCATACCATGATCAAGCTGTTGCAGAACGACTTTAATGTCATGTTCAGTGCCACACCGATACAATTCTTCCTTTGGATGTAAATGAATAATGAAAAGCCGCTTCACCAGACTGGTGAAGCGGCTTAATAAATTTCAACCAAAATGAGCTATTATTATTTAATATTGCGGCTGCCGGGTTTGACCAAATCGCCTTTTCCTTCGGCACAAAGCGGGCAAGTATCCGCTTCATAGCTTTTTACTTCCATCGACAAGACCGAAACCAAAGGATAACCAAAATCAATTTTGCCATTGCTCCGATCGACAAGTACGCCGACGCCGACAATTTCCCCGCCCTGTTCTTTTACTACTTCAATGACTTCTTTTACGGAACCTCCGGTGGTAATTACATCTTCCACCACCAAAACCTTTGCTCCCGGTTCGATTGCAAAACCGCGGCGCAAAGTCATTTTCCCATTTTCTCTTTCCGCAAAAATGCTGGGTAAGCCGAGATGGCGCGCTGTTTCATAGGAGACTAAAATGCCGCCCATTGCGGGGCCGATCACCAAATCGATCTTTTCATCCCGAAAACCTTCGGCAATAACGGCGCACAATTTCGAGGTTTTGTCCGGGAACCGCAAAACTTGGGCGCACTGCATATAACGGTCGGAATGGCGACCGGAAGTTAAGAGGAAATGCCCTTCCAAAAGCGCTCCGGATTCTCTAAAAATCTCCAAAATCTCTTCCTTTGTCATGAATGAATAACCTCCTCTATTTCATCAATAATATCCTTAACTGCTTTTAAGCGGTCCTCTGCCTGGGTGATCGGTCGGCCGATTACAAGATAATCCGCCCCGGTCTTCACCGCTTCTCCTGGGGTCATCACCCGCTTTTGGTCATTCATTGCCGCTGTTTTCGGACGGATACCCGGCGTAACGATGAGGAAATCATCCCCACAGGCTTCGCGAATTACTTCAATTTCTAAAGCAGAGGCAACAACCCCGTCCAAACCTGCTTTTTTTGCCAAACAGGCCAAGGAGACCACCTGTTCCGACAGGGTGCGTTCTACGCCGATCTCTTCTTTCAGTTCATTTTGCCCCATGCTGGTTAAAACGGTGACGGCGATCAATAAAGGCCGGGGAAGACCTTCTTTTTCCGCCGCTTCCCGCAAAGCCTGGGCAGCTTTTTGCATCATTTCATATCCGCCCGAGGCATGTACATTTAACATAAAAACGCCCAACCCGGCGGCCACTCTAGCGGCTTCCGCTACGGTATTCGGGATATCATGGAATTTCAGGTCTAAAAATACTTTGCCGCCTTTTTGGTGGATATCCCTGATGATATCCGGGCCGATCGCATTATAGAGCTGCATCCCAACTTTATAAGCGCCGACATGATCTCCCAATTCGGCAATAATATCCAAGGCCGCTTCCCGTGTGGGCACATCTAAAGCTACAATAATTTTTTCCTTCATATTCTCCCCCTATTTTTCACCAAGCCGTGCTCTCATCCAAAAATTTTTCCAAAGACACCAACGGGAATGTTGCACCACTAGAAAGAGATTCCATCACATAAAGCAGGGCTTTCGCGGTATCTAAAGAGGTCAGGCAGGGAATGCCGATCTCTACCGCCGCCCTACGAATGCGAAAACCGTCCCGCTCCGGACTCTTCCCTTTTGTCAACGTATTGAGGATGAATCCGACCTCTTTTTGCCGGATCATATCCAAAAGCAGGCGTTTATTGGGATCATTTTCACCGATCTTATTGAGTTCCTCCACATTGATCCCCTCTTGCCGCAGCATACGGGCTGTTCCGGTGGTCGCTGCGATTTGGAAACCCAAGCGATGATAGCCTTTTAGGATGGGGTATGCTTCTTCTTTATCGCGGTCGGCAATCGTCGCAAGGATGGTGCCGTTGCAGCGGATATCCATACCGGCAGCGCTGAATCCCTTATAGAGCGCCTGAGCAAAGTCTTTTCCGATTCCCATGACCTCTCCGGTGGACTTCATTTCCGGACCCAGAGAAGTTTCCACCAAATGCAATTTCCCAAAGGAGAAAATGGGAACCTTCACGGAAACAAACTTCGGCGCGGGAGCAAGCCCAATTGGTCGTTTTTGAGCGGCCAAACTTTGTCCTAAAGCAATCTTCGTCGCAATTTCCACCATAGGAATACCGGTGATCTTGCTTAAATACGGTACGGTACGGCTGGAACGCGGATTTACTTCGATCACATAAAGCTCATGATCATAGATCACAAACTGGATATTGAGCAAACCTTTGACCTCTAATGCTTGGGCAATTCGCGTCGTATAATCAATGATTTTTTCTTGCATGTCCCCTGCGATGTTTTGGGGCGGGTAGACGGCGCTACTGTCCCCGGAATGAACGCCGGAACGCTCGATATGCTCCATGATCCCCGGGATCAATACATCTTCTCCGTCGGAGATCGCATCGACCTCTACTTCTATCCCCATCAAATACTTATCGATCAATACCGGATGGCGCCGCGAAACATGGATCGCCGTTTTCATGTAGTGGGTCAACTCCTGATCGCTGTAAACAATCTCCATGGCACGGCCGCCAAGGACATAGGATGGACGCACCAAAACCGGATAACCCAATCGATTGGCAACGGCAATCGCTTCATTGGCGGCAATAACCGTTTTCCCTTGGGGCCGCGGAATGTCCAAACTTGCCACCAGCTGATCAAAACGATCCCGGTCTTCCGCCTGATCGATGCTATCAAGGAACTGCCGAGGATCGTATATCCCGCCGCTGCGATCCCTTGCGCCAAATTGATCGCAGTCTGCCCGCCAAATTGCACGACGACACCGTCAGGCTGTTCTCTTTCTAAAATATTGAGAACATCTTCCAAAAGCAGCGGTTCAAAATACAATTTATCAGCAGTATCAAAATCCGTTGAAACGGTTTCCGGATTATTATTGATAATAATCGCTTCATATCCGGCTTTTTTCAAAGCCCAAACCGAGTGCACCGAGCAATAGTCAAATTCCACCCCTTGTCCGATTCGAACGGGGCCGGAACCGATCACAACGGCTTTTGGTCCAGTCTTCACCTCGACTTCATCTTCTGCCCCATAGGTCGAATAAAGGTAATTTGCCTTGGCGGGGAATTCACCGGCGCAAGTGTCGACCTTCTTATAAGTCGGCAAAATTTTATGTTTTTGGCGTTTCTCCCGAATTTTCTCTTCCGTCGAAGCGGTGATTTTTGCCAAATATGAATCGCTGAATCCCATTTTCTTGGCTTTTGCTAAAAGCGAACCGCTCAAACCATGGGTGACGATTTCCTTTTCTATGTTGATGATGTTTTCCAGTTTGGAAAGGAAAAACACATCCATCATGCAACGGTCATGGATCTCATTGACATCGGCTATGCCCCTACGGAGGGCTTCGGCAATCGCGAAAAGCCGCTCATCATCACTTGCCGAAATCTTATCCAGCAATTCCTCATCATCGTAAGCGTCTAAAGACGGCAACTCCAAACCGGTAATGCCGATCTCTAAAGACCGCAGGGATTTTAATAGCGCCGCCTCGATCGTCGTATCAATCGCCATCACCTCACCGGTGGCTTTCATTTGCGTGCCGAGTTTACGGTCGGCGTCGGCAAATTTATCAAAGGGCCACCGGGGAAATTTTAAAACAACATAATCAATCACCGGCTCGCTGGAAGCCGCAGTCATCCCTGTAATGGCGTTTTCAATTTCATCCAAACGGTAGCCGACGGCAATCTTCGTCGATACCCGGGCAATCGGATAGCCTGTCGCTTTCGACGCCAATGCGGATGACCGACTGACCCTGGGGTTCACCTCAATCACATAGTAATCAAAGGAATCGGTATCAACCGCATACTGGATATTGCAGCCGCCTTCAATCCCCAATGCATCCATAATGCGCACCGCGGAAGCACCCAGTCGATCCAACTCCTTCTTGGATAAGGTTTGCGCAGGCGCAACAACGATCGAATCCCCGGTGTGAATACCAACAGGATCCACATTTTCCATACTGCAAACGAGGATCATATTGCCGCTGCCGTCCCGCATCATTTCAAATTCGATTTCCTTCCAACCGGCAACGCTTTTTTCGATCAGCGCCTGGTTGATAATGCTATGTTTTAAACCATTATTGGCAATCTGCTCTAATTGACTGCGGTTTTCCGCAAAACCGCCACCGGTGCCGCCTAAAGTATAGGCAGGCCGAACGATCACCGGATAGCCCCGCAGTTCGGCAAAAGCAACCGCCGCTTCTACGGTAGAAACAATGGTGCTTTCCGGTACCGGCTCATGGATGTGCTCCATCATGCGCTTAAACTCTTCCCGGTCTTCCGCTTTTCGGATCGTGGAAAGAGGGGTTCCCAATAATTCCACGCCGTACTTCGCCAAAATCCCTTTTTGCGCCAGCTCCATGGCCATGTTGAGACCAACCTGTCCACCCAATGTCGGTAAGAGCCCTTGAGGCCTTTCTTGGGCCAAGATTCTTTCCAAAAAGGAAATTGTAATCGGCTCCAAATAAACGCGGTCCGCAATATTGACATCCGTCATGATCGTCGCCGGATTGGAATTGACGAGGATCACCTCATATCCTTCTTCTTTCAAAGCACGGCATGCTTGGGTACCCGCATAGTCAAATTCAGCGGCTTGGCCAATAATAATCGGGCCGGAGCCAATAACCATTATCTTATGAATATCTTGTCTTGCCGGCATCCTCTTCCCTCCTTGATCCTATGCCACTGATTCAGCGTTTCAAAAAGTGTATCATTGTCACCATTCTTTTCCGGTTTAATCTGATATTGGCGAGAGACGATCATCGCGTCTTCCGCAATCAGCCCCTCAATCCCCTGGTTGTGCAAACAGCGATGGGTTATTTCCATACCGGGAGCCAGGGTAGTAACCTCATAGAGATGGCTCTGCATCGTGGACAACAGCTTTCCGCTCTTTAACTCCCATACCGGAAGATTGCCGCCGAAATGACCGGCTTTCAACGGCTCCACCTTTGCTCCTAATGCCATTGCCAACAGCGCATGGCCCAATCCCTGCCCCGCCATGGGCAGTTTCCCGATCAATTTTTGGATCAGCTCAACTAAAAACCCGTATTCCGAAGGCACACCGGGGCCATCGGAGAAAAAGAGGATATCAATATCCTGGGCTAGGATTTCCTCCATAGTCAAATAATGAGGCAAGAATACGATCTCATATTCATAGCATTTGATCGCCTCCAGTAAGCTGTAATTCAATCCCATGTCCAAAATGCCCAGGCGCAGTCCTTTTCCCGGCAAAATATCGATTTCGGAAGTACAATAATCTTCAAAATCCCAATCACGGCACACATTCCAGGCCATCGCCATCAATTGCCGGTTGCGAAACCTTTCCGTGCTAATCACGGCGCCCATGCTTCCCTGTTCCTCAATCTTTCGGGCCAGACTCCGAGTATCGATGTTCTCAATAGCAACTACCCCGTAATCATGGAGGAAGCCTTCAAAGGTTGCGGTAGCGCGCCAATTTGTCGTTTTCCTACACATTTCATGGAGAATGAGTCCTCTGCTATGCACCTGCGTCGATTCCCAATCATCCTTATTGACGCCATAATTCCCGATTAAAGGATAGGTCATATTAAAGAGCAATCCTCTGGAGGAAAGGTTGGTCATGATTTCCTGATATCCGAAAGCAGAACGATTTGACACAAGATGACCCCTCACCGTACCCTCTGCCCCACAGGAAGCACCTTCATAGATACTTCCGTCTGCTAAGGCCAAAACAGCTTTCATTCGGCACCTCCTATATGACTTGTCCGTCTTTCATCACAATGACCCCTTTGCAAATCGTGCAAATGGGCCAACATTGCAGTTCTTTTCCTTCATAGGGAGTGTTTTTCCTTTGGAATAAAAGTCGGCGCGTCTAACTTCACGCTTTAGATTGGGATCCAAAATCGTCACATCCCCCAGGTCTCCCAGATCCAAACCGCCGACAGGCAAGCCCAAAAGTGCGGCAGGAGCGGAAGACATCCTCTCGATCAACTGATCGGCAGAAAGTTTCCCTGTTGCAACGAGATAGGTCCACAACACCGGCAAGGCTGTTTCAAAACCGCTGATGCCGTTGGCGGCATAATGGAATTCCCGAACTTTATCTTCTATCGTATGGGGCGCGTGATCCGTGGCAACGCAATCGATCACACCGTCCCGCAATGCTTCAATCAAAGCCTCGACATCGGATTCTTCCCGTAAAGGCGGATTGACTTTGGCATTGGTATCATAATTTCCTATCGCTGCATCGGTCAAGGTCAAATGATGGGGCGTAACTTCAGCTGTGATATGGAGCCCCTCTGCCTTTCCGTTTTTGATCAGTTCCACACCGCCCTTTGTGCTGACATGGGCAACATGAAGATGCGCTCCGGTTAGTCGGGCCAAAATGATGTCTCTGGCAATCATCACTTCTTCCGCCGCGGCGGGAATCCCTCTTAATCCCAGAACCGTTGAAACATATCCTTCGTGCATGTCCCCTTCATTGACAAGGGAACAGTCTTCTTCATGGGCAATGATCGGCACATCAAAAATCCGGCTATAATCCAGGGCCAGCCGCATCATTTCTCCCGTTTCCACCGGTCTGCCGTCATCAGAAAAGGCAACGGCCCCGGCCTTCAGCATCGCTCCGAATTCCGCCAACTCTTTCCCCTGAGAACCTTTGGAAATCGCCCCGATGGGATAGACCCGGCAATACCCCAATTGTTCCGTCTTCTCTTTAATATATCCGATAATTGCGGGAGAATCCGCAACTGGTCTTGTGTTCGGCATGCAGCACACAGAAGTAAACCCGCCGGCTGCTGCGGCCTTGGTTCCGCTTTCAAAATCCTCTTTCGCCTCAAATCCCGGCTCCCGTAAATGGCAATGAATATCCACCAAGCCCGGGACAACCAGTTTACCGGCAGCGTCAATGACTTCCGCCTCGGTATCTACGATCTCTTTGCCGATCCCTGCGATAAAACCGTCGGCGATCAGTAAATCCCCGGTAAAATTCATCTTATTTTTGGGATCGATGATCTGCCCGCCTTTGATCAAAATCTTATTCATCACTGCCGCCTCCCATCATCTGATACAACAATGCCATCCGGCAAGCAACCCCATTGGTCACCTGTTCCTGTATGGCAGATTGGCTGGAATCCGCCACCGCCGTCGGGATCTCAATGCCTCGGTTCATGGGCCCCGGATGAAGGACAAGCAGATCCGATTTTGCCCGTTTCAGCCGAGCTTCCGTCATGGCATACAGGGAGGCATATTCCTCAATCGTCGGGAAAAGGCCCTTTTCCTGCCGTTCTAGCTGGATCCTAAGTACATTAACAACATCGGCGCCTTCCAATGCTTCATCCGTATCGTAATATACTTCAGCGCCCATTTTTTCAATTTCTTTCGGCATCAAAGTGGGCGGCCCGCAAACCCGCACTTTTGCGCCGAGCTTGGTTAAACCCCATATATTGGAACGGGCCACTCTGCTATGGAGAATATCTCCCAAAATCGTAACCGTGAGCCCTTCAATCGTCCCCTTCTTATCCCGGATCGTGTAGAGATCCAAAAGCGCTTGGGTAGGATGGGCATGGGTACCGTCTCCGCGTTGACGACACGGGCTTTGACCGCTTCTCCCAAAACCTTCGGCGCTCCGGACATATTATGGCGCATAATAATCATATCGATGCCCATTGCATCCAATGTATGGCCGGTATCCTGCAAGCTCTCCCCTTTTGCCACGCTGGAACTGGACGCGGCAATATTCACCGTCGACGCGCTCAGGTATTTTGCGGCCAGTTCAAAGGAAAGCCTGGTTCTTGTACTATTTTCATAAAATAAGGTCGCAACGGTTTTGCCCCGTAAGGCGGGAACCGTTTTCACATCCCGTCCCAAAACCTCTTTCATGGCCTTGGCTGTATCAAGGATCATGAGTATTTCTTCTTGGCTTAAAAATTCCAGGTCGATCACATCTTTTGTTTGAATCGCCAAAGTTCTACCTCCCAACATTTACTTTCCAGATTCCTGCAGGACAACACGGTCAATCCCATCGATCTCCTCCAGGTAAACATTGACCTTTTCCGAATTGGCGGTCAGGATATTTTTCCCGACATAATCGGCGCGGATCGGTAATTCCCGGTGCCCGCGATCGATCAATGCCGCAAATTGGATAAAGAAGGCCGCCCCATATCGAACACTGCATCCAATGCAGCTCTTATGGTGCGGCCGGTATACAACACATCGTCCACCAAAATCACTTTTTTGCCGGTTATATCAAAAAACACTTGGCTTTCCATAACCAACGGATTGGCGCCCATTTTTGAGATATCATCACGATAAAGAGAAATATCAAGGATACCCATGGGTAATTCGACCCCTTCAAAATCCTTGATGATTGCCCGTAGCCGTTGCGCTAAAAATACGCCTCGTGTCCGGATACCAATCAATGCCAGGTTTTCCGCTCCGCTGTTTCTTTCCAGAATCTCATGAGCGATACGCGTTAAAGCACGCTTGATATCCATCTCATCCAGCAACAATGCTTTTTCTTTTGCGACTTTTTCCAAAGGAACTCACCTCACTTTCGCAATAAAAAAACCTCACACGAAGGCGAGGCAGTGACAAGCAGTATCCACTACATCCATTTTTGGTTCACCTTTATGCCTCGCCGGGACATATTAAAGGAACTTGATTTCTACTCAATTATATATAGTATACCGATTTTTCGCACTATTTTCAATGGTTTTCCTTAATATATCCAATATTTTCTCCATATCGAAGGAAGTCCGACAGAAAACTCCATTTCCTCTCCCGTCCGCGGGTGAATAAAACCAATCGTCCGCGCATGCAGCGCTTGACCAACCATATGGAAAGGATTCTTATCCCCTTTTCCGTAAAGCGGATCACCCAAAAGGGGATAACCGATATAGCGCATATGCACGCGGATCTGGTGGGTACGCCCGGTTTCTAAACGCGCCTCTATGTAGGTGTACTCTTGGAAGCGTTCCAAAACACGATAATGCGTTCGGGCGGGACGGGAATTTTTCTCTGTTACCGCCATCTTTTTCGATCCACGGGATGGCGGCCAATGGGACAGTCGATAAAGCCGCCCGGCTCCGCCACAACACCGTCAACAATCGCTTCGTAAATTCTTGTCACCGTGTGGTCTTTGATCTGCTTGGCCAAGGACAAATGGGCAAAATCATTTTTTGCCACAAAAGCGAGCCGGAGGTATCCTTATCAATGCGGTGGACAATACCGGGCCGCAAAACGCCATTGATCCCCGACAGATCATGTAATTGGACGATCAGCCCATTCACCAGGGTATGATCTTGATTTCCCGGCGCCGGATGCACAACCATACCCCGGGGTTTATTGACGACGGCGATATCCGCATCTTCATAGACGATAACAAGTTCAAGATCCTCCCCTGAACAACCGGAGATTCAAGGGGCTTTAATATGATCGTGATCTGGTCGCCTCCCGTATCTTATAGCTGTTTTTGATCGGCTGATCCGCTAAGAGCACATCCCCTTCTTTGATTAAGGCTTGCACGCGGCTGCGGAGAGTTCCGGCAGGGATTCGGATAAAAACCTGTCAAGTCGAAGTCCAGTAGCATCAAGCGGAACTTCAAGATGCAGAGTTTTTGTCTTTTCCATCATTCCCCACCTCACTTCTCAAAACCAATAAAGTCATTAACGATACGCCGATCACTACCATGATATCGGCAATATTGAAAACAGGCCAGGAACCGACCTGAATATAATCAACCACATAACCACGAAAAACACGGTCAATCAGATTCCCTAAAGCACCCCCGGCCAAAAGAGCAAGGGGCAGATGATAGGGCCGGACGAAAGGTTTCCGCCATAGAACCGCAATCACAAGCAAGTAAATCGCAGCTACCGCCCCCAAAATGAGCGTGCCGTTCCGAAAAAGGCTGAAAGCCGCGCCGGTATTTTGCACATAAGTAAGTTGAATGAAGTTCCAAATCTCAATAGATTCATTGAGAACCATATGGTTCATCACAAGGAGCTTAACAAGCTGATCCATCAATGCAATGCCAGCGATCAAAAGTAGATAACCCATGTTCACCTCAAGGCCTAATTTGTTGGTTTTGCTCTACCAAGTAAAGCAAATCAGCAATGAAATCACTAATCACCGGTAAGTTTAAAGTAACGACTTGCTGCAAAATCAAAAATGCAACGGCACCCAAAAGGGAAAAACCGATGGCAAGCCCAATCCCACGGAAGACGCCTCCCATGAGATTGAACCTTAGCCACCGGCTTTTTTTATCCATCAGATACACATAGTCATTTAACCGGGAGCGTTCAAGATAGGTTGCAACTTTTTCAATGGCTTTCCAATCATCGGAAGACGGCCATTTCGATTTAAGTTCTTCCACCTTTTTTGGGTCATATGATCTTACCAGTTTATACCTGGTCAATCTCTTTCCCTCCCCCGTATCGTACTGTCAAAACGGCTTTACATATCTTATGCCAATCCGTTTTGTAACATACACGCTTTAATCGTATGTTTCACCAAAACAGCGGTGGTAACGGAGCCGATACCCGCCGGGACCGGTGTGATCGCCTGCACAATGGGTTCTACGCCCGCAAAGTCAACATCGCCGCAATATTTTCCGGGGTTGTCCGGATCTTCATTGATTCCGACGTCAATAACGATCTGCCCTTCGCTGACGAAATCAGCGTTGACCATTTTGCCACGGCCGATAGCAGCAATCAGGATTTCCCCTTTGCGGCAAACACCGGGAAGATCAACAGTTCTGGAATGGCAAATAGTCACGGTGGCATGTTCGCCCAAAAGCAACATTGCCAAAGGTTTGCCGACTACGAGAGAACGGCCGACCAAGGTCACATTTTTCCCCTTCAAGGGAATATCATAATGATGCAATAATTCCATTACAGCCTGGGGCGTGCAAGGCGGGAAACCGGTATTGTCGCCGACAAAAACCTTCGCCGCACTGCCGACCGTCAAAGAATCGACATCTTTATCCGGGGAGATCAAAGCACGGATCTCTTCTTCCGGCAAATGTTTGGGCAAGGGGCTGAACATCAAAATCCCATTGATATCTTCTCTGGCATTGATTTCGGAAACCGCTTTCTTAAACTCGTCCCCAGTGATATCCTGCGGATATTCAAATACAACCGATTCTACGCCGATGGAAGCGCAAGTCTTTTTTGCGCCGCCTTCATAATATACATCATCAGGTCTCGCCCCAACACGAATGATCCCCAATGTAGGATTCAAGCCCTTCGCTTTCAATTCCTGGACTTGTTTTTCCAATTCTACCTTCATGGCATCCGCAACGGGCTTGCCTTTCAAAATTTCCGCCATGTTTTCTCCCCCTTATTCGCCTAATTTCGGCAGGACAATTTTATTTTGGATTTCATCCGCGAGAGCATTACCGGCGTCCATCAATTCGTTCATTTCTTTTCTGGTAGCGGCGATATACTCTTGATCCTGGATGATCCCAAGATTAATAATTACATTCAGTCTGGCAGCTTCCATCGCAGCCCGTAAGACCGCAGTGCCGCAACCGACGTCGGAAACCAACATGACGCTGCCGATTTCACCCATTCTCTTATGGACTTCCAAAGCCAACTTAGCGTTGCGCATGATGTCCATCGGAACTTCGCTGGCATTTTTGGCTTCTCTTTCCAGAGTAACCGCTTTTGCCGCTTTTTCTTCTTCTGTATTCTGCGGTAAACCGTAAGCCGCAGATAAGGGGCCGAAAACTTCCGCGTCTTTTTCCGAAAGGGCCATAAACGCGTCTTGCAATTCGCCGCCTTTTTCGATCAAGGTTTTAACTTCATCTTCCACATCGGCATATTTCTTTTTGCCGACAGTGAAATTCCCTACCATTGTGGAAAGGGCCATGCCGATCGCACCACAAAGAGCTGCGGCGCCACCGCCACCGGGAACCGATACTTTTGCTGCCAAAACCCCCACATAATCACGGCAGCTTTTTTCCATCATTGCCATTGTTTTCACTCCTTTTCTCTTCAGTTATATTTATATCTTGTTATTTTTCTACGCACTTTATCCTTTTCCCTTTTCTTTATGTTTGATTTTTTTATCGGTTTTGCGAAAAAACGCCATTTTCACCCTGGGATTTGTCAAAGTTCGCTCATCGTGATAAACTGTTTTAATAAGGAGAAATCGGATGGAGCATAACAAAATTTTAAAACCGCATCAAGAACCGGAAGAGGAAAACCAGGCTGAACCGGAGGAAGATCTTTCGCTTTTTCAGGAACTCCCCGCCATTTTCCAAAAAGATCAGGAAATAGCAAGCGTTGACCAACAAGAAAAAGGAAACCTGCTCGCCCTGATTCTTGGGAGCGCCGGTTTCCTCTGCCTTATCATTGGCCTGATTGTTGGCTTTATCCTCTTCTTTTGCTAAAATCACATCTTCTTTTTTTCTAAAAACTGTTCAAATTCCGTTTTCGGCACGATATATTGGCGCCCAACCTTTACCGCGGGCAATTTGCCGCCTTTGATCAATTCCATGATAAACGCATAACTCAAAGGGATCTTGCCCATAATTTCCTGGATCGTATACCCTTCGATCCCCTTTTTTTCCGCTACCTTATTGATATAGTTCTCCATTTCCGCTTTGGCGATGAAATACTTTCTGCCAATGCGATAAGCAGGCAAACGACCTTTATCAATGTCCCTTTTTACGATTCCATAGCTTGCTCCACACTTTTCTGCCACTTCCTTCATTGTGAAGAATTCTTTTTCTATCTTATTCATTCTATCGGGGTTCCCTCCTTTTGCCTGTCTTTCACTTTAATGCCATTATACGCATTTTATGGTTATCCTATTCATTCACTTCGATATAGAAAGCAAATTATTTTGGGGAGTACGCTTATTTCTCATGTCATCACGAAAAAGGGAGCGCCGCCCTGCCGGATCATGCCTCTGATTTGCAATCCCATTCACGGTGTGATATGATATTTTTATACATACAGCCTTCGATTTTATACCAATCGGAGGCTTTCACTTATTGTTCTGTTTTTTAGGAGTCGGCAATGCGTGTATTATTGATCGGATTGAACAGCAAATATGCGGACAGCAATTTGGCCTTATATTATCTCAGAGAATCGCTGCCTCAAATCCCGGATTTGAAAGCGAAGATATTGGAAATGACGGTCAACGCTCCCTTAAAAGAAAACATCTCCAAGATCATGGCGGCGAAGGGGGATGTTTTGGCTTTCTCCGCCTATATATGGAATAAAGAAAGGCTCATGCAGCTTTTGCCGCTCCTGCGCCAACTGGAGGAAAACGCCGTGATCGTGCTGGGCGGGCCGGAAGCAACCTATACCCCGGAAGCATTTCCCCAAGCGGATATCATCATTCGCGGCGCCGGAGAAGATATATGGCCGCAACTGATCGAGGATCTAAACAATGGGAAAATGGCCAGAAGAATCCAACCCCCCGTTGGAGAAGACATCGCCTTTGCAAAACAGTGGCCGTTTCCTTATCAAGAGGCGGATGCGGAAAGCTTAAAAAACCGCCTGATCTATTATGAAACCAGCAGAGGCTGCCCGTTTCATTGTTCTTTCTGTCTTTCCGCAGCGGAAAAGCGCTTTGCATCTCTCCCCATCGAACAGGTCAAAGAGGAACTTGACCGTCTGTTGTCCATGGATCTTCAAACTGTTAAGTTTGTGGACCGCACCTTTAATTATCCGCCCAAGCGCACCGCTGAAATCCTTCGTTATCTTATTGGGAAGGCCCGTAAAGGGATCACTTTTCATTTAGAATTAAAAGGGGATCTCCTGAATGATGAAATTATGGAACTGTTAACGACGGCGCCGCCGGGGTATTTCCAGGCGGAGATCGGGCTCCAATCCTTTCATGAAGCCACATTGAAGGCGGTAGGCAGGGTACATCAAGAGGAAAACCTGGCGCAAAATATCACCCGGCTGATCGCTTCCGACCGTCTCCATATCCATTTGGATCTCATCGCGGGTTTACCTTATGAAACTTTGCCGATATTTAAAAAAAGCTTTGATAAGGCCTTCTCTTATCATCCTCACCATTTGCAATTGGGTTTTTTAAAGCTCCTTCCCGGCGCCCCATTGGCTGCCACAGCAGAGGAACACGGCTATATTGCCTTGCCGTATCCACCCTATGAGGTTTTGGCAAACTACTACCTCCCTTATCAGGAAATGGAAATTATTCGCCAGGTAGAGGACTATTTGGATCAGGATTATAATAAAGGACGCTATAGGCTCGCCCTGATCTGGGGAGCAGATCAATATCCGGGTTCAGCCTTCGACTTTTTCCTGGCCCTCGCGAATAGCGGCAATCAACCGTTAGAAAAAGCATTGGAAGAAATTCTGCCCCAGGAGGAAGGGTTTTGGGCTTCCCTCTCGCTATGAGGAATTTCTTCAGAATAGGAAAAATCGTATCGCCCGGAAGAAGAAAAAGCCGCTTTGGCATTTTTGCGTAAGGAAGAAAACATTCTAAACTATTTGCCCCATTTGGCCGATGAAAAACCGCAGGAAATCTATAAAAAAATCCGTCTGATTAACTTAGATTTCAGATTCGATATCGAACAAGGAACCCTCCGAAAGCAACAAAGGAAGCCGTGTACTTATCTGTTCGATTATAGCCAAAACCGTGGCGTTTTCGCATGTCCCGCCGTATCTGCGGCGGGAAAATTGAAAAGCTAAAAAGAAATTTCTATAAAAGACAAGGAAATTTTCTTGTTTTAAAGGGATGAATTTGCTACAATATGGAGAGAAAAGGAGGCCACTAAAAATGTGCATGTCTGACTATAACCAATTAAGAGAAATGAATCTGGATGAGAAGGAAAATACGGTACCTATCGGAATCTCGAACCGTCATGTTCATGTTAGCCAAGAAGATTTGGAAAAGCTCTTTGGTGAAGGTTATGAACTGACTCCCATCAAAGACCTGTCCCAGCCCGGGCAATTTGCTTGTGATGAAATGGTCACCGTCGTCGGCCCGAAAGGCGAATTGACGGGAATCCGCATCTTAGGACCCGTTCGCCCCGAAACGCAGGTTGAATTGGCCCAAACCGACGCCAGAAAAATCGGGATCAAAGCCCCTTGCGGGAATCTGCCGATTTAGAAGGCACCCCGGTTGCAAGATCATTGGCCCCAAAGGGGAAATTGAAATTGACAAGGGTTGCATTGTTGCTCATTTGCATATCCATTTCCATACTGATGAAGCAAAGGAAATGGGGATCAAAGATCATCAAGTTTTGACTGTTCTGGTTAAAGGCGAAAAAACCCTCGTTTTTCTGCGACGTCATCGCCAGAGTTGGAGACAAAATGAAACTTGACTTCCATCTCGACACCGATGAAGCCAATGCCGCATTGGTCAATAATTGCAGCCAAGCGTTGATCTTAGCCTAAAAGAACCATAAAATAAAAACCTGCCTATCTGGCAGTTTACAATCTAAAGGGGCTGCTTCCGACTTGCGAAGCAGCCCCGCCCACATATTTCCCGGCTTTTTTATGCTTCTTGTGCTTCCAGCGAAGGCGTGAAAAGAAGACTGATGCAATAAAGACCGGAGATCCCAACGATAGTATAAACGATTCGGCTAATGATGGATGACATCCCACCGAAAAGTGCTGCTACCAGGTCAAACTGGAAAAGTCCGATCAAACCCCAATTGACTGCACCAATGATCACCAGAATCAAGAAGATACGGCTTAATACAGGCATATTGACTTCCTCCTTTTTTATCGTTATTATAAGGAAAATTTGATATATTATACCTATGGAGATCAAAATGGAGAAATTTTTAGGCATTTACTATATCGGCATCAATCTCATCGGCTTCTTTTTCATGGGCATGGACAAACATTTTGCCCAAAAACACCGCTCTCGTATTCCTGAACGTCATTTGTTTACCATTGCCTATTTGGGCGGCGGTTTAGGTTCTCTTATTGGAATGACTGTTTTTCATCACAAAACAAGGAAAATGAAGTTTAAAATTCTCATTCCCTTGGCTTTATTGGTTCATGTCTTGCTACTGCTTTATATATTCGTATTCTAGGAGGTATCCGTGAAAATATTTGCCCTTTCCGATCTGCATCTTTCTTTTAAAGCGAGTCCTGATGTTACAATAGGATTTGCCGATGATCAACTCTATAAACCAATGGGGATTTTCGGTTCTGCTTGGGAAAATCACTGCCAAAAGATCTATGACGCTTGGCAGGATACGGTAAGCGATGGCGATTTGGTCTTGCTCGCCGGCGATACTTCCTGGGCTTTGCGGCTGGAAGATATGGGGCCGGACTGGGAATATATCGCTAAGCTCAAGGGACAAAAACTCTTGATCCAAGGAAATCACGATTATTGGTGGCAAAGCGCAAAGAAAATACGGGAACGGCTTCCCGCTAACTGTGAGATCCTGCAAAATGAATCCTTTCGCTATAAAGACATCTCAATCACCGGAACCCGGCTTTGGATGGTGCCGGGAATGGCGGATTTTGATCTTCAGGCAGAAAAGATCTATCGGCGCGAATTGATCCGCCAAGAACTTTCCTTAAAAAATGCCGCCACCGATACGATCATCAATATGAACCACTTTATGCCGGTCAATGAAAAAAAAGAGCAAAATGAAGTCATCAATCTGCTCTCTTCTTATCCGGTCCTCATGTCGATTTATGGCCACCTCCATGATAAGAGCCATGGAATTGCGATTGAAGGCAAACATTGGGGCATTGATTTTTATCTTACCAGCGCCGATTATTTGGATTTTATGCCCAAACTATTACTGGAGATCTAAACGGCTTTAGGGATGATTTTTTACTTCCCTATTTGGAAAAAACTACAAAATATTGATTGGCAGCGCCCGATCATTTATGCGCATAAGATAAAACCGAACCGGTTTTATTTTATTTTTTTGCAATTATATAGCATGGTATTTTTTCTCACTCAGAATTTTATCCATACTACAGAGGCATTTCATGAATTTATTTAATCCAAGCCCATTCGCATGCAGAAACAATTTATAATATAAACTGCTGAATTTTCTGTATTTTCCCAGGTGAAAGATATACCCAGCATAAAGCAATAAATTTTTTCGTCCCCTTTTTCTTTGCTTGCCATATTCTGTTAATATTGTTATAATACGAATATTGTGAAAATTGTTAAGATTTCCACAATCAGCAGTTCTTACCTGAATAATAGTTGCAAAAATTTAAAATATTTCCGCGAAAATGTATTTTATAACTCAGATTTCACATCAAACCGGCGATATATCCCGGAGAAAACCGATGGCAAGCGTCGATATTCATGCTGATCTGCTAAAGATCATATAAGTTGATGGTTGTATTTCAAAGGGATATCTTTCATAAAAAATAAAAATATATAAAGGGAGTGAACAAATGAAAGAGACAGAAAATAATATCGCACAGCTTTTCCGGAATGACACGATTTTATTTGCAGCCTTCTTGGTTATTGCGTGCTCGGTCATGATTTTTGCATTTACACAGATCATTGACTTAGTAACCATAGCTGCAGTGCATTATTTAATTATCGTTGTCTTAGGAATCAGCATCGTCGCAATGACGTGGGCGGTAACTGCTGTTTTACGCCATCTCAAAAAACACAAGGATCAAATCTATCGGCAGGACCTGCGTTGCCTGGATCAGATCGCAGCCCAGAAATGCCAGCAGCATCAAATCGTCCACGAACAGGAGGTTGAAACAGCCTCATGAGCAACAGAAGTCTTAAAGAATGGCTGCTTGAAGCTTGGGACATTGCATTCATCCTGTTGCTTTGTTTTTTGGTTTTGATCGCCACCATGTTTGCCGGTAAAATGCAAGCGGCCACAGTAACCACCAGTTATCATTTCGGAGCGGCTTCTCTCGGTTTAGTTTTCGGTTTATTGGGAATCTATTTGATTTTCATCCTCATCAAACAAGCAACAACTTCGGGAAATCGTATCTCTGACCTATAATAAACTTGATAGAGAAAAAGAGGAACAAAAGCATGTCTGATCTTGGCATTATCAACATTATCGCCTGGGCACTTTGTGCTTTAATAGGTTTTCAACTGGCGTTTGATTTTATAAAAACCGAACTCCATTTTGCGAAAGAAAATAAAAACGATATGAAACGGACGGACGAAAATGGGAAAGAATAAGGACAACCAAGGCTTAGCCGCCATCACCAAACGGCTGGGGCCGATGCATATATGGGCATTGGGTGTTGGGATCGTTTTAGTCGGCGAATTTATGGGCTGGAATTTTTCAATCGCCCAAGGCGGTTCCCTCGGTTCAATTATTGCAGTTTGGATCATCTCGATCCTCTATATTACATTAATCATGATCACAACGGAAATGGCTTCAATCATGCCGGAAGCAGGCGGTCAGTATTCAATGGCAAAATACCTGCTGGGCCCCTTGGCGGCCTTCAATATCGGCTTGATGATCGTACTTGAATATGCGATGTTGGAAGCTGCCGATGTTTTGGTCGTCGGGCAAATTCTTGAGTCCCTCAATATTGGGCTTGATGCTTTGCCTTTTGTTATTTTAAGCCTGCTTTTCTTGGCTTATATGAACTATCATGGCGCTTATGCTACTTTGACATTGAACTTTATCATCACCGCCGTAGCATTTGCAAGTGTAATGATCTTACTTTTTAGTACAAATTTTTATAATCCACAGCAAACCCTCATCCAATTAAAGGAACTGACTAATGGGTTACCCTACGGTCTGCTCGGTATTTTAGCTGCGATGCAGTTTGGGATTTGGTTCTTCCTCGGTATTGAGGGAACCGCGCTGGCCACGGAAGAGTGCCGCAGTGCAAACCGCTCTTTACCGGTGGGAACAATCATTGGTCTCTCCACCTTACTGATCGGGGCAACAATCACCTGGTTTGTTTGCTCCGGCTTGATCGACGCCGAAACATTGGGCGGATCGGTTTATCCTCTCTTTGACGCCGCCCTCGCAACCGGCAAACTTTATGTTGTGATCGCTTTGTTTATTGGCACAATCTTAGCCTGCCTTGCCAGCGCCAATGGTTGCATCAATGATGCCAGCCGCGCTTGGTACGCACTTTCAAAAGATACCCTGCTGCCCGGCTTTTTCGCCAAAAAACACCCGAAATATCAAACGCCGCACCGGGCAATCATCTTTCTTTTGCCGATTTCCATGGCCTTTGCCTATACCGGCTTATTGGATCAAATCATCACCTTCTCCATCTTTTCCGCATTATTGGTTTATCTCCTATCCGGGATCATGATGTTCCGCTTTAGGAAAATGTATCCCATGGGATCGATCCATCGCGGGTATATCGCACCGATCCATCCAATCCCGGCGATCATCACCATCGTCCTGGTCTTAGTCACTTTGGTCGGGATGTATCTTGGATATTGGATCAATATCGTCTTTGGAACGGCGTTTTACCTCCTCGCCTCCATCTGGTTTTTGCGGCGGCGGGCCAAGTTTATCGATAAAGAACATTTCATCAGCGCCGGAGCGGAGCAATGGTGCAGACCGAATGATATGTAATAACCCAATAAAGCATCTCTCCCAGTTGGGAGAGATGCTTTTTAAGTTTTTATTTACCCATATGCGCTAAATGATGATACAGATGAGACCGCCGCCGCCGTCATTGACGATGCGCTGCATTGCCATTTGCAGCTTTTTCTGGGCTGTTTCCGGCATCGTACAAAGTTTGCCTTGGATTCCTTCCTGCACCAGATCATGAAGGGATTTGCCGAAAATGTTGGTATTCCACATTCTTTGGGGATCATCTTCAAATTCTTCCAGAATGTAGCGCACCAATTCTTCGCACTGTTTTTCCGTACCGATCAAGGGAGTGATTTCAGTACTGATATTAGCTCGGATAATATGATAGCTGGGAGCGCTCGCTTTGAGCTTCACACCGAAGCGACCGCCTTGCTTGATCAATTCCGGCTCCTCAAGATAGAGTTCATCCAGTTGCGGCGTGACAACGCCGTATCCCATTTCCCGCACTTCCTCCATGGCCTCTTCGACCTTATTCCACTCCCGGTTGGCAGCGGCATAAGTTTTGATCAAATGCATGATCGTCTGTTCGCCTTCGATCGGTTCCCCGGCAAACTCTCCCAAAACCCGATAGAAGAGATCGCCGGATATTGCGATATCGATATCGGAAATCCCGGTGCTCAGATCCATATTACTTAAACGCACATCCGTTGCCTGCTCCAATTCCCTCAAAGCGTCAACCGCATCCTCGAGATCCCGAATACGGCGGATCTCCCCGATCACCTGGCAAATATCTCCCTCCATGCCACCGCGCAACCAATGGTGGGGTTCCAGCTCTTCGATCCAGCCCGGCAGATTGACATTGACTTCCGTAACCGGAAATTCATAGAGAGATTCTCTAAGGACATTGATCACATCTTCTTGGGCCATATTGGCGGCGTCCAAAGGAACCACGGAGATATTGTAGCGGCTTCTCAATTCTTCCGCCAATTCCAATGCTTGCGGACTATAAGGATATAAGGAATTCAAAACGATCACAAAGGGTTTATTCAACTCCTTTAATTCATAAACGACGCGTTCTTCCGCTTCCTTATAGTTTTCACGGTCGATATCCGTGATCGTACCATCTGTCGTTACCAAAATTCCGATGGTGGAATGGTCCGTAATCACTTTCGGGTGCCGATCTCCGCAGCTTCCTGAAATGGAATTTCCTCTTCAAACCAAGGAGAATGCACCATTCTCGGTTCTTCCCCTTCCTCAAACCCCAAGGCGCCGGGAACGGCATAACCGACACAGTCGACCATGCGCACCCGCATATCAATGCCTTCCTGCACATTGATCTCCACCGCTTTTGAGGGGATAAACTTCGGTTCCGTCGTCATCACCGTACGCCCCGCACCGCTTTGAGGCAACTCGTCTTGGCAACTTCCCGCTCATGGAATTCATCAATATTGGGAAGGACCAACAATTCCATGAACCGTTTAATAAAAGTTGATTTACCGGTGCGAACCGGACCTACAACACCAAGGTATATATCGCCGCCGGTGCGCTCGCTGATATGTTGCAACACATCTGCCTTTTCCACAAATTTCCCTCCCTCTTTTTGCCATATCTATAGCAAATGATATTTTCAAGTACTTGTTTACAACTAAGTATATGAACCCCAAAGAATTTTAGACCAAAAAAATGACAGGCTTACGCTGAAGAAAGGACAATAAAAAAAGACCTCATGGAGAGGTCTTTTGTACCGTTTAATTCGGGCAGAAGTAGGATTGATCAATTCATCAATCGAGTTTGCAGAGAAAGTCACTTTCATACTTTTTTCTCCTCGTCATCAAAGCATGGGCAGCCTCCTTGGGGTCAAGTCCTTCAAAGAGAACTTGGTAACAAGCATCAATAATCGGAAGCTCTACATCATATTCCGCTGCCAGTTCTTTCGCGATCTTTGTGGCGCTGACGCCTTCCACCACCATACCCATGGATGACAAGACCGCTTCCAAACTTTCCCCTTTCCCCAATGCCATACCGGCTCTGTGATTGCGGCTGTGGCGGCTGGTGCAAGTTACGATTAAATCCCCTACCCCCGCCAAACCGAAGAAGGTAGAGGTACAAGCGCCCATCACTTCGCCAAGGCGGGCCATTTCCGTGATACCCCGGGTCATTACAGCGGCTCTCGTATTGTCTCCGTATCCCATCCCGTCGATAAAGCCAACACAAAGGGCTATGGGGTTTTTCAATGCCGCGCAGATCTCCACTCCAACAATATCCCGATTGGCATAAACTCTAAAATATTCCGTGCTAAACATGTCCTGGACTTTCAGGGCGGTTTCTTCATCATAGGAAGCGACGACAATGGCCGTCAGCATTTCCCTTGCCACTTCCTCCGCATGGCTGGGGCCGGATAAAACCGCAACCCGATTTTTCAAATGCTCCGGCAACTCTTCCCGGATCACTTCGGAAAGCCGCTTATGGCTTGAAAGTTCAAATCCCTTCCCGGTATTGACGATGATCGCATCCTCTTTTAAAAATTGACCGATCACCCGGGCATTTTCCCGCACAGCTTGGGAGGGAACGGAAAGCACGACTAAATCCGCATCGGCCAAGACTTCCTCCATATTTGCGACTCCCAGTAAGCCAACGGGCAGCTCGACACCGGGTAAATAATGGGTATTCGTATGTTGCTCGTTAATCTCCTTGATCACATCGGTTTCAATCCCCCAAATATGGGTGGGGAAGCCCTTCTTTACCAAAAGGGAGGCCAATGCCGTTCCCCAGCTTCCCGAGCCGATAACTGCGCATTTCTCCTTTTTCATCATCATATCCTCCATTTGAAGGTGATCTTTTTCTCCGTCCCTTCCAGCAAACGCTGAATATTGATCCGATGTTTAAAGATCACATAGGCCGCAAAGATCACCAATAGAATCCGCACATAAATATTTTCCACCAAGATCAAAGTAAAAATAATAACCGAAGCCGCCCCAAGAACAGAGGCAAGGGATACATATCGGGTCAAGGCCGCAACGAAAAACCAAACGCCAAAAGCCATCAAAAACACATTCGGAGCGAGAAAGATTAGTGCTCCCCCGGCGGTGGCAACCCCTTTGCCGCCTTTGAAGTGAATGAAAACAGAAAATGTATGGCCCAAAATAGCAACCAAAGCCGTCAAGGCGCTGAGTTCCGGACCACCCGCTAAAAAACCGAGATAAGCAGCGAAAAAGCCCTTGGCCATATCGGCAATCAAAACCAAAATCCCCAACTGCAAACCGAGAACCCGTACCGTATTGGTGGCGCCGGCATTGCCGCTGCCATGCTCCAAAATATTGATGTCCTTGCTGAGCTTCCCTACAATATAAGAGAAAGGGATCGCGCCCAAAAAATAGGCGCATGGGATCATAAAGATTTTAAGCAGCATGGTTCTTCTTATTTCTCCTTATCACTACTTTGGCGTAACATCATCCAAATAGGCGTACCCTCAAAACCGAAATTGCGACGAATTTGATTTTGCAGATAACGCTCATAAGAAAAGTGCATTAACTCCGGGTCATTGACGAAAACCGCAAATTTGGGCGGTTTGATTCCCACTTGTGTCCCATAAAGCACTTTTAAGCGCCGCCCTTTATCGCTGGGAGGCGGATTTAAGCGTGTTGCTTCCCGCAGGACTTCATTGAACCGGGAGGTGGAGATGCGCATATTTTGCTGCTCCGCCACATAATTGATCCATTCCATCACTTTATTAACTCTTTGCCCGGTCAGGGCCGAGATATAGACAATCGGCGCATAGGACAAGAAGGCCATATCCTCCCGAATATCCTTTTCAAAGCGGTTCATCGTCTTATCGTCTTTTTCAATAGCATCCCATTTATTGACCACTAAAACAATGCCCTTTCCTTGTTCATGGGCATAACCGGCGATTTTCTTATCCTGTTCTGTCACGCCGTCTACCGCATTGAGCAACATCAAGACAATATCGCTGCGGTCAATGGAACGCAAAGCCCGGATGATGCTGTACCGTTCCGTCGTTTCCACCACTTTGCCCCGTTTGCGCATACCGGCCGTATCAATTAAAATATATTGTTTGCCTTCATGGGTAAAGGGCGTGTCGATCGCATCCCTTGTCGTGCCGGGGATATCGGAAACGATATTCCGTTCTTCTCCCAATAATTTATTAGCCAAAGAAGATTTCCCCACATTGGGGCGGCCGATCAAGGCAAATTTGATGGTATCTTCATCTTCTGCCTCCCCTTCCGCAGAGGGGAAATGCGCGCAGATCTCATCTAAAAGATCCCCTGTATTCATCCCGTGAAGGGAAGAAATCGGGATAGGCTCCCCGAGACCCAATTGGTAAAAATCATAATGCTCGCTGTCTTTAAAATTATCCACTTTATTGACAGCTAAAATGATCGGCTTGCCGGATTTTTTCAATAATCTGGCGGCCCGGTGGTCTTCATCCAAAGGCCCGGTACGGCCATCGGTGACCATCACAATGACATCCGCTTCTTCTATCGCAAAAAGCACTTGCTGATAAACTCTAGCTTCAATATGCCCTTCCATTTTCTGGAAATCAATACCGCCGGTATCAACAATAATGAAATCTCTGCCGTTCCAGCTGGCGTCGTGATAAAGTCGATCCCTGGTGATCCCGGGGGTATCTTCCACAATTGCCTTCCTCTCGCCTAAAATGCGGTTGAACAAGGTGGATTTTCCCACATTGGGGCGCCCCACCAAAGCTACAATTGGTTTCATACTGATTTCCTTTCTTATCCCAAACTGGAAATTTGGTCAATGAGCCCTAAAGCGTCCGCCGCGACAACCTTGATTTCGCAACCGGTCCTTTCGCGGATTTCTTCAACGGACACATCATCAAGCAACAAATTCTCTCCGTGTTTCAAAAGAACATCGGGGAGCAAATATAATCGTTTTCCCTTCGGTTCTTGTTTAATCGCTTCTATAATATCTTCCCCGGTTAAAAGTCCGGTTACCGTTACCGTCTCCCCAAAAAAGTCATTCTTTACCGGCACAATCTCAATATCAAGGCCGGGCTTTTTCTTTAACTCAGCCACGATTTTCCGCAGCGCCTTTTCCCCATCGATCCCGGAAATTAAACGAATTGAGCGGTCGGTATGAAAACTATGGGGGAGATTTTCTTTTTCATAATCAAAATCTTCCCAGAATTGCCGAATCAGGCCGACGCCGTTTTCAATCTGGGGATACCCTTCATATTCTTCTTCCGGAGGGATCTCCTTTTCCGCGAAGAGATAAAATTCATCGGAAGCATAAAGGAAACGACTGCCTCTCTCTTCCAAAAATTTCCGCTGCCATCTTTCCACCGCAGCCAAAACCGCTTGGGCTTCCTCTCGGCGATATAACCGCAATGTAGGTTCTTTTTGGTAGCGTGTCAACCCTACCGGAACCAAAGCTAAGGACGAAAAGGCATCTCCTAATCCGGCAATGGCCGTGATCGTTTCCTCCAGAGCTTCTCCGTCATTCATGCCGGGGCAAAGGACAATCTGGCCATGCATGGAAATACGGCCGGCTGCCAAACGCTGTAAGTTCTCTAAAATCGGCGTCTCATCCGGATGCCCAAGGAGTTTTTCTCTCAATCTGGCGTCAACAGCATGGATGGAAATATAGAGTGGGCTTAGTCTTTCCGCAATGATCCGTTCATAATCTTCTTCCCTGAGATTGGTAAGGGTAATATAATTTCCGTACAGGAAGGACATGCGGTAGTCATCATCTTTCACATAAAGGCTTTTCCTATGTTTCTTCGGCATTTGATCCACAAAGCAAAAGATACAGTGATTGCGGCAAGACTGGATCCCATCAAAAACTGCCGCGGTGAAGCGGATCCCCAAATCTTCATCGTCGTCCTTGGTAATGAAAGCCGTATGGACTTTTCCCTCCATCGTTTCCCATTCCAGATCCAGTTCACCGTCAGCGGAAAAATATTGATAATCAATAATATCCCTTAAAACATTCCCGTTTATCTTATTGATGATATCGCCGCTTTTGATCCCGATTTTATCGGCGATACTGTGGCGCAAAACATCTTCTACCAAAGCTATGGGCTTTCTTTTCCCTCTCAACTTAATAACCATCTTTCTTTATCGAATATCATATTATAGCAAAATATCCTTCCTAAGTAAAGGCGGCGTAGCGCCGTGGATTCGGTGACCTCTGCGCTTTCGACCATAAAAAAACCCGGTATGAGCTCAGAGCCATGCCGGGTTTATACTCTTTTTTATTCCTCTTTCTTATCCCGTTCGGCAAAGAAAGTTTCCGCTACCGGCGGGAACATGAGATAAGTGAGCAGATCTTCTTCCTGCTTCATCTTATCGGCGATTTTTTCCTTTGCCTCTTCCAGCATCGGGGGAATTTCATCAGCAGGACGGACCGTAATCGGTGTTTGATTACGAATGATCTTTTTCCGCACCTCTTCATTAACGGGCGCAGGCGGCTGGCCATATTGGCCTTTCATATAAGCACGCACTTCATTCGTAACGATCTTGTATCTTTCTTTCGCCATCACATTCAATACCGCCTGAGAACCAACGATCTGGCTGGAAGGCGTTACAAGGGGCGGATACCCAAAGTCCGCTCTGACCCGGGGCACTTCTTCCAAAACGAGAGGAAGTTTATCCAATGCGTTTTGCTGTTTCAACTGATTATAGAAATTGGAAATCATACCGCCGGGGATCTGATAACGCAATACGTTCGTATCCACATTGACGGAAGCCAAATCAAATTCCGCGTATTTCTTCCTTACATCTTTGAAATAGTCGGCAATATCGGATAATTTGCCCAAATCAAGACCGGTGGCGCGATCGGTATCGGCAAATGCCGCCACCATCGATTCAATCGCCGGCTGGGAAGTCTGCAAAGCCATAGTAGAAATCGCACAATCGATCACATCCACGCCGGCTCTAGCCGCTTCATAATAAGCCATGGCTGCCATCCCGCTGGTATAGTGGCAATGGAGCTGTACCGGAAGACCGATCTTCTCTTTCAAATTGGATACCAAATCATAAGCGGCTTGGGGGCTGATGATCCCCGCCATATCTTTGATGCAAATCGAATCGGCGCCCAACTCCTGAAGGCTCTTTGCGAGTTTCATATAGTATTCCAAATTATGAAAGGGGCTTAAAGTATAAGAAATCGTGGCTTGCACATGGGCGCCCTCTTTCCGAACAACTTCAATCGCCTTTTCCATATTACGAACATCGTTCAAAGCGTCGAAAATGCGGAAAATGTCCATCCCGTTCGCGACGGCTTTTTTAATGAACTCTTCCACCATATCGTCGGCATAGTGGCGATACCCCACCAAGTTTTGGCCTCTCAACAGCATCTGGGTCTTCGTTTTCTTGAATTTCTTTTTAAAACCCGCAACCGTTCCCAGGGATCTTCCTGTAAAAAACGCATTGCGGTATCAAAAGTGGCGCCGCCCCACATCTCTACGGAATGGAAGCCGATCTCGTCCACAGCCTCAGCGATCGGAAGGAGATCTTCCGTTTTCATTCTCGTTGCTAGAAGGGATTGGTGCGCGTCACGAAAAGTCGTATCGGTAATCCTTACAGGACCAAATGCATTCTCCGTCATATTATCCACCTCTTCAAATCGTATTACTACTAGTATAGCAGCACAAGTCGATTTTGCAAGGGAAAATATGAAGAATACTGTATACATGAATTTTTGGACAAAATTTAGTCCATTTTGCGAATTTCTTTCCTTAAACGCTTGATAATCCGCTTCTCCAAACGCGAAATATAGCTTTGGGAAATCCCCAAAACATCGGCCACTTCCTTTTGGGTTTTCTCTTCTCCATCATTATTTAAGCCAAACCGCAATTCCACAATGGTTTTCTCCCGCTGATTCAATTTTTCCATCGCCAGATGCAATAAGGTTTTATCTACCTCATCTTCAATGCCGCGGCAGCAAAGATCTCCGTCGGTCCCCATAATATCCGAGAGGAGCAACTCATTGCCGTCCCAGTCCACATTCAGCGGCTCGTCGAAGGAGATTTCCCCCCGTGTGCGACAATTCCGGCGCAGGAACATCAGGATTTCATTCTCAATACAACGCGAGGCATAAGTGGCGAGCTTGATTTTCTTCTTGGGGTCAAAGGTATTTACCGCCTTGATCAAACCGATCGTACCGATGGAAACCAGATCTTCAATATTGACGCCGGTATTCTCAAAGCGGCGGGCAATATAGACGACCAACCGGAGATTTCTTTCGATCAGCGTGCTCCGTACATCGAGATCTCCCGTTTCCATGCGGCTTAGGAGCCCCCGCTCTTCTTCCAATGTCAACGGTGGGGGCAAAACCTCGCTTCCCCCCACATAAAAGATACTTTCTTCTTCCCCTTCCCTTTTCATAAATCGCAAAAGAAGCAGAGGAAGCAGGTTTTCCAATGCTTTCATCTTTTTCATACTATCCCCCCTCATATTAAATCAAAGATCGCCGGGTTGATGATACAACGGCAATCATCACGGGTATGTATTTTCCCCCAGTACAAGCAAATGATCGTATTCTCAATGCAGCAATGGTTTCTCGCCGGTACGGTGATCGAATCCGGCTTAAAGCCAAGAAGTAGGCCATTGTTTTTGCCGATGCTGGAAAAGGGAACCAAACGCAAGGACTTTACGACGGGTTTTTCAATCAAATCCGAAAGGATCTTCGCTACGTCCCCCCTGCCGTGGCGCATAAACGCATCTTGCAAAGAAAAAGGCAATAAATCGCGGACGGCGTCAAATTCGGCAACGATGACAGGCCGCTTACTGATCGGGTCAACCAATTCGTTCCC
>JAXGQI010000012.1:0-55610 GCA_040766525.1 Clostridiales bacterium
AATCCCAGACCAGCATGCAGGAGAGAGTCAAGAGCATTTATATGAACGGCGATATCTCCTACTTGGAAGTCATTTTCAATGCCAGCACGATTGATGAGTTCCTTTCCAACTTCGTTTTCTTTGAGAAGATTGTAGAACAGGATAAATCTACGATCACTACGATCGAGGAAAATAAGCGGTTAGCCAAGGAAAAATTGGATGAGCTCCAGGCGACGAAAAGCAAGATCGAAAGCCTGATGGAGAATAAAGAAGCCCAAGAAGAAGAAGTCCAAGCCCAGGAACAAGAGAAGAACGAAATGGTGGCGGCCCTGGAAGAGGATGAAGAGAGCTTGCAACAGCTGATCCGGGAATTCCAGCAGGAATCTTCTGCGATTGAAGCGGAAATCCAGGCGATTTATGCCGAACAGGAAGCAGCGAAAAAACAAGCTAGTTCCGGCGGCAGTTCCGATTCCAGCGATGATTCCGGCGACGATAATTCCGGCTATACCAGCCCAACCTATACCGGGAACGGTCAATTCGGTTGGCCCCTCAGCGTTCATGGGACGCTAACTTCCGATTACGGCTACCGTGGTTCGGAATTCCATACCGGGATTGACTTGGCGGCCAACTATGGCACGCCGGTTTTGGCGGCAGAGAGCGGCACCGTTATCTTGGTGAAGCGGCTCACCACTTCCTACGGTCATTATGTTGTGATCGATCACGGCAGCGGCTACAGTACTTTATATGCCCATATGTCCTCGATCAATGTGAGTGTGGGGCAGAGCGTCAGCCGCGGACAGCAGATCGGCGGCGTCGGCAGTACCGGACGGAGTACCGGGAATCACCTTCATTTTGAAGTACGGGTGAACGGTTCGCCGGTCAATCCCCATAATTATATTTAAATAATCTGACATAAAAGTGGAAATATTTGAGGGTTTGCTCCGTCAAACCCTTTTCCTTGTTGACCTCCTTTGCATAATAAGATAAGATGTGACATATAACAAAGAGGGAGTTCTTGGCATAAGCCTTGATGTATCATAGAAACGGAGATGAAGTTCATTGCAGAGACGAAGTTTTCTCAAAGGTCTATTTTTAGGTATATTCTTGCCGTTGGTCATTCTCTTTGTATTGGGTGTTTTTAATGTTGCCGGGATCGGCAATTTTGTCCAATCCTTATTCTTAATCAATAGCCGCAGTTTAAATACCCTTTCTCTTTCCGAACAGGTGGAGGGGAGTATCGGCGGCATTATCGGTGAGCTGGAAGATCCTTATTCCACCTTTTTGGATGCGGCGGCTTTCAGCGAGTTGCAAGAGGAGATCAGCGGAACCTATGCCGGGATCGGTGTGTATTTGACCCAAGCCGATGAAAGCGGTTATGTCACGGTAATGGCGCCGATTAAAAATTCCCCTGCCTTTGAGGCGGGGCTTTTGGCTGGCGACCGCATTATTTCTTTAAACGGTGAAGATCTTCAAGGGGTGGACAGTGCGGAAGTTGCCGGCAGGATCAAAGGGAGCGATTTGGCAAAAGTACATCTCGTCATCGAGCGTGATGGGGAACAGCTGGAGTATGATGTCGAACGGCGGGATATTGAGATTCCCACCGTGGAAGGGACTTTGATCGATCCGCAAAATGGCATCGGCTATATCAGCATTTCCATGTTCAGCGCCTTAACGCCGGAAGATTTTATCGAGGAATATAATGAACTGAATGATGAAGTGCCCTTGGATGGTTTGATCCTTGATTTGCGTAATAATCCCGGTGGCAGCGTGCCTGCGGTTGTTTCCGTTGCGGAGCAGTTTATCGGTTTGGATGAAAAGATTGTGTGGATGCAGGATCGTTCCGGCGAGACCTTTATCGCTTCGCAAAACAGCAATCCCATTGCGGTACCGGTGGTGGTGTTGATCAATGAGAACAGTGCCAGCGCTTCGGAGATTTTGGCGGGAGCCTTGAAAGATCATGAAATTGCGGTCTTGGTTGGCGTGACCAGCTTTGGCAAAGGGATTGTGCAGTCGATCTTTGCTTTGCGGGACGGCGCCGCCATCAAATTGACGACGGCCCGGTATCTGACCCCCAATCGCACCGATATTCATGAGAAGGGGATTGAGCCCCATGTGGAGGTACCCTTGGCTGGAGATGATAGTTTCGTGATCTATAGCTTGGACCCCGAAGAAGACAATCAATTAGCGAAGGCTTTGGAAATATTGCAAAAAGAGTAGTTGTGATCGATAGGGAGGCAGCCCATGGATCAATTCATTTTAGATTTAGAAGATATCAAAATCCGACATCAGGAAGAATTTGGCAGCAAAGCGGCAAACTTAGGGGTAATCGCCAGAGAAATGAGTACCCCCAAAGGTTTCGCCATCTCTTCCCTGCTTTATACGAAGGTTCTTACTGAGACCCAGATCTTGCAGAAAATTACCCAAATGGCCCTTGAGGTGGAAGATCGCCCGATTCAGGAGATCGACCCCGCTTCTGAAGAAATCATGTCCATGATCCGCGCCGTGGAAATCCCGGCAAAATATGCGGAAATCATTTTGTCGGCCTATCGCATTTGCTGGCCAAAAGAAGCGCCTCCGGTGGCGGTGCGTTCTTCGGCTACGGCAGAGGATCTGCCTTCAGCTTCTTTTGCCGGGCAGTTGGACAGCTTTTTGAATGTTTGCGGCGAGGATGATTATCTCGAGGCGGTCAAGAAGTGCTGGGCTTCCCTTTGGACGCCAAGAGCGATCCATTATCGCAAACAAAAGAGCATCGGCCAAAAGCATATTGCCATGGCTGTGATCGTCCAGGAGATGGTGGAAGCAACCGCCGCCGGCGTACTGTTTACCGCCAATCCGGTGACCAATTCACGGCAAGAGATCTATATTGAGGCCGTTCGCGGTTTGGGCGAAAGCCTTGTGTCCGGGGAATCCAATGCCGACGTTTATCTCGTCAAGAAGGACAAGCTTTTTGTTAATTATTTGGAGCTTCGAGAGGAGCGGCCTTTATTAAGCGAATATCAGCTCAAAGTGCTGGCCTCTGCCGGGAAAAAGCTGGAGTTTCTTAACGGACAAGAGCAGGATGTGGAATGGGCGATGGCAAAAGGCGAGATTTATATCTTGCAGACCCGTCCGATTACCACATTGGATGAGGAGGATCGGCCTTTGCCGGACCCCGCCGAAATGACCCCGGTCCAGCGGGATGTTTGGACCAATATCAATGAACGCTTTCCCGATCCGGTTTTGCCGATCGACGGTATCATTGCCAAAATATATTATCAGAGTTTATTTTCTGCCTATAAGAGCTTGGATTTTTCGGTTCCTTATGTGGATTGGTCCTTGGTGGAACAGGGGCTTTTTCCGGAATATTTCGAACCGCCGGCGATCAGGAAAAAGCCCTGGCGGAAATTTAAATTAAGAACCATCGATAAATTGGATATCGAAAAAGAATGGCGCAACAATGAAAATGCCTTTAACCGCTATCTTACTTTGTTGCAAAATCCGGACTTGTCCACGTTTCCGTTGGAAACGGTCATGGAATACTTGGAGGATGCCTTAAAAGATTTTCAGCGGGCGCTGTATCTGCGCTATCTGTTATATATCCGCTATAATATGAAATATAATGCCCTGGTTGCGACGGTGGAAAAAAAGTATGGCCAGCAAGGGCGCAAAATTCTCGATGTTGCCATTGCCGGAGAGCCACAGATCACGATGGACCTCAATGAAGAGCTGCGCGTTTTGGCGTCAATGGCAAAGGATGACGAAAAGCTGGTTCGCCTCATTATAGAGGGGGATCTGCTGCGCATGGAAGAAGAGATCGCAGAAAAGGGGGAAAACCCCGCCTTTCTTGCCGCCTATCACGATTTTATGGAAAAATACGGCAATCGGGAAGTCAGCCAGGGTTTAGGGGGGCTTGCCGCCCGTCTCTGGAAGGATGAACCTTTGGTGGTTTGGGGGATGATTCGCGGTTTGCTCAAAGCGGAAATTGCCCAAGATGTTCATGAAGGGGGAGAAGCTCTTTCTCCTGAGGAACAGAAATTGCTCCAAGAACTGTTGGCACATCGGAAGACAGCGGCAATGATCCAGGATTCCCGGCGCTATAATGCCTTTCGGGAAAACAGCCATTTTTATCTTACCCAGGCAATGACCGTTTTTTCCACCCTCTTTTTGCAGATTGGGGACAGGGTCGAGAAGCGGGGCCTCTTGGAAAACGGAGAGGATATCGTCTATTTCACTTATTTTGAGATCAAAGATCTAATTTATAATATCCACAGCCAGCAAAAGATCAGTCGCTTGGAATTAGCAGAAATGCTTGGGGCCAGAAAAGCCCGGCAAAAACGGAGAGAGCGGCGTTGGTTGGGACGAAAGGCCGCGGAGCAATTCACATATGGGGATATTATCAAAGGCATTGCCGCTTCCAGCGAAATTGGTGCGGGGGAAATGCCGCCGCATTAAAAACCCCAGGATTTCTATCTTTTGGAGCCAGCGATATTTTGGTGGCGGAATATACCAATCCTTCCTGGACCCCGGTATTCTCTTTATTAACGGTTTGATTGTGGAATACGGCAGCGCCATTTCCCATGCCGCGATTATTGCCAGAGAATATGGGATCCGGCGGTATTTGGGATCGACGGCATCATGGATCAACTGGAAGACGGCCAGGAGATCTTATTGGATGGCAGCCAAGGCTTGATCAAGCGTAATTTGGATGAAACCCAGTAAGGGCTGATTTTCCTTTCCCTTGTATTTTTCCGTATGATACGATTATAATAGATGAGAAAGAAGAAATACTACCGTTTTGGAGGCAGATATGAAACTTTGATTGGCCGTTTTGCAAAAATAATGATCGAATGATGGATGATTTCCATTCTTCTATCAGGTTCGACCAAAGACTTTACCGGGAGGATATCGGGGTTCCTTAGCCCATGCCGCCATGTTGGGGCAGACGGGGATTATCAGCCCGGCGGAAGCTAAGGAAATCGCCGCCGGATTAAAAGAGATCTTAGCGGAAGTGAGGCGGGAGAAGTCAATTCCGATGTGGTGGCGGAAGATATCCATATGAACATTGAAACGATGTTGATTGCCAAGATCGGGGAAACCGGGAAAAAGCTCCATACAGCGAGAAGCCGCAATGACCAGTGGCTTTGGATATGTACTTCACCTGGCGGGAAATCAAAGAGATCGAAGCGCTTCTGGCGGATTTGGCCCGCACCCTTTTGGAAATGGCGGACGCCCATGGTGAAACGATCATGCCCGGCTGCTGCCCATTTGCAGAAGGCCCAACCGATTTCTTTCGGCCACCATTGCTCGCCTATTTTGAGATGCTCTTGCGGGATTTGGGCCGTCTGGAAGATACATATAAGCGCTTGGATGTGATGCCTTTGGGTTCCGGGGCATTGGCGGGAACGGTTTTCCCCCTCGACCGGGATATGGTCAAGGAGGAACTCGGTTTTTCCGCTATCACCGCCAATAGTTTGGATGGCGTTGCCGACGATTTTGCCTTGGAGTTCTTTCTGCTGCGGCGATTATCATGATGCACTTGTCCCGTTTTTCCGAAGAGATCATCTTGTGGTCTTCCGGGGGAATTCGGTTTTGTGCGCTTGGATGACGGGTACAGTACCGGTTCTTCGATCATGCCGCAAAAGAAAAACCCGGATGTCGCCGAATTGGTGCGGGGAAAACCGGCGCATTATTTTGGTGATCATTAGCCCTCATAACGATGATGAAGGGGTTACCCCTCGCCTATAATAAAGATATGCAGGAAGATAAAGAAGGCCTCTTTGACGCGGTGGATACGGTCAAACTGTGTTTGACCATCTTTAAACCCATGGTTGCTACTTTGCAAGTGAGTAAAAAGAGCGGATGCAAAGCGAAGCGGAACAGGGCTTTATCAATGCGACCGACGCCGCCGATTATTTGGCGGAGCGGGGGATACCTTTCCGGGAAGCCCATCGCATCGTTGGTGAGATCGTGCTGTTTTGCGAAGGGAAGCGGATCGCTCTCACGGTTGACTTTACAGGATTGGCGGGGATTTTCCCCGGTATTTTCCGGATATCTTCGGTTTTATCCAGATCACGAATAGCCTGGCCCGCAGGAAGGTTGCGGGAGGCCCCGCGCCGGAACAGGTGAAAAAAGCGATTGGCGCAAGGGAAGGAAAGGCCTCATCGTAGGATAAGGCTTATTGGCTAAAATACACATGATTGATCAGCCCGATGCAGACGAGTTTTACGGCTCAAAAGTCAAATATTGGGGTAAGAGAGTAGACTAAAGGAACGAGGCGATTGCGGAAGCAAAAGCCTCCCCTTTAATTGATGTAATATAAAAAGTTGCGGCGGAAGTTCTGGAAATTGCGATAGCCGTAAGCAATGCGCTTTAGTACTTTAATAGAGTTATTGACGCCCCTCGGTGAAGCCATTGGAATAACTGCAATCGAAAGCGTGAGAATATAGGGTTCCCAGTTGCGAAGCATCGTTAAGCAAGGGGCAAATTCTTGTATATCAGCAACCGCAGCATGGAGGCGAAAAGCACGAGAGCGGTTAGCAGCCTCAATGGAGTTATTTGCAGCCATGAATTCATAAAACTTTTTCTTTGAGAGATAGGCTTCCCTAAGATCAGGGAATAGGTTAGCATCAACAAATGCGGCAGCCTTGTTTTCATCGGATAGTTTGTTCATATGACAAAGCAGGAGCTTACGGCTGCGTTTAAAGTATTTACGCTGTTGAGGCAGAAGCATTTTTGAATGCGCTTTTATTCCAGAGCCCAAGTACAATAGCGCATGACATGGAAGCGGTCAATAATGATTTTGGCATTGGGAAGCAAGGCCTTGGCAATACGAAGATACTCCTTGTTCATGTCCATGATAAAATACTGTACCTGTTTACGGTTAGAAAAGGATCGGCGGTATTCGCAAATATTGGCAGAATAGCGGGTAATGAGACCTCCAGTATTCGTTTTTCTGTTGGGGGAAGTCAAAATACATTGGAACTTGCCAAATTCGGTATTACCTCTAAATTCGTCGATAGAAAGAACCGTAGGCAGCCGATTTGGCTTATGAGAGGAAGCAAATTGAAGCCAGCGGTTCACCGCGGAAAGCCTAAAGAGTAGCAATATCCTTACAGGATTGTTTGTACTTGAGCATATGGAGGCATTGAGCCACCAGGCGATTTGTGATTCTATGCCATTTAGGTAAGAGAGGTAATTCTTCTCATAAAAGCGCTTATCACAGCAAGGACAGCAGTAACGCCGTTTTTCATCTGTCATATGGAATACATCACCATATGAATATCTTTACCCTTTGTAGCCTGTAATCATGGACCTTGTCATAAGGGTTTGGCAATGGGGGCAAGGGAGAGTCTTCGTTGCATCCGAAGACGCAAGCCTTTGATGGTATCCGAGGAATTGTATGCTTTACATCTTCTACGATTAGGTGTTCCATATCCAAAGTTTTGCGGTATAATCTTGTTGAGGCATTTTGTTTCTCCTTCTTGTAGGGTTTTGTGTTGTGACTTTAGTCTACAAGATTTTGAAGCTTTTGCCTCTTTTTTTCTACTCTTACCCCAATCTTTAGTATAGAGCCGTTTTTTATGCTTTAGGCATGGTTTGCTTTTCTGTATCGGTGAAAGCATGAAGTCGTCTCCTTTTGAATAGGATTAGAGGAGGGGGAGATTAGATGAGCAGGAGGGAAAAACTGAGCGATTATATGACCGATGTTTTATCGGTTCCCGGCGAGATTGTTTACCACATGCCCAGGATCGTCTTGACAGGGGATGAGTCTATTTTTGGAGAATCATAACGGGATCATCCATTATCAAGGAAACCTTGATCAAGATCGCCTACCGCGGCGGAAACTTGGAGATTGAAGGGGAAGCCTTGGTTCTGCCGGTTTTAAAGCCCGATGAATTAGTCGTGGAAGGCCGGATCAAGCGATTGACTTTTTGTAAATCACATATAGGAGGAGTTTATGCTAAGCCATTATCTCCCCGGGTATTGCCTGGTACAGGTGATTACCGGAGGCGAGTTGGAGCGGTTTATCAATCTAGCAACCCAGCGCAATATCAATATCTGGAATATTCGCGATCTTGGCGCGGGGATTCTCTCCGCAGAGGTTTCTTTAGGTAGTTTAAGAGCATTGCGTTTTGTGGCCCAGGCGACGAATTGCAGCCTGGAGATTGTGGAAAAGCATGGCCTCCCGTTGGCGATTAGGCATTTTCGCCGTCAGAAGACCTTTGTTTTTGGAATTTTGATTTCCTGTTTACTGTTATTTCTCTTTTCCCGGTATATTTTCGGTAAATATCGAAACAAAACAGGAGGTCGCGGCGGAAGATCAGAGAAGATTCTAATGATTGCCGCGCTATGGAAGGATCAGCCCTATTCGTTTGCCTGGAATATCGATTGGCAAAGCACGGCGGAGGAGATTTTGCGAGAGACCGATCCCTTTTCTTGGAGTCGGTTTTGAAAAGCAGAGTCAATGTTTCCATTCATTTGATCAAAAAAGATGTGACAGAGGAAGAAGGCGAGGTAAAAGGCAATATCATTGCCAAAAAGGATTGCGTCGTCCGAGGATCTTCGTCTATAAAGGACAAAAAAAGGTGGAGATCGACGATGTGGTACAAAAAGGCGATGTTTTAATCTCCGGTTTGGTGGAATTGGCGGAACCGGGACAAGGCAAAACCTATGCGGTGCATCCGACGGCAGGGTCAAAGGCGCCGTATGGTATGAGGTAACGGCATCGCCACCCAAAATGAACTCGAATCCTTTTGCGACAGGGAGGAGCGGCGATTATATCGTCCTTCATTGGCAGGAGCGGGAATATTTACTATGGGGCTCAAAAGAGAACGATTTCGCCGACTATGAAGAAGAAGGCGACCTATTGTTGAGGCAGCTTCGTTTTGAGATTGTGCGCCGGGCGGAATTGGACAATTGCTCGGTGATTATAGCGGGGAAGAAATGAAGGAGATTGCGCTTCAAAAAACAAAGGAATGGATGCAGCAGAGATCACACCGGGAGCCAAGAATCGTAAAAGAAGAAGTTTTCCCTGTTCAAGAACAGGATGGCACAGTCACGCTGCGCTTGGTGGTGGAAACGTATGAGGATATCGGGAGTTTGTCGCCGCTACGGATCAAGCACAATGCGGTTTGGAAAACCAATCCGATGATTAAAAGAAATTATGTTATGCTACGCTCAATATGGTTTTTCTCCCATCAATTTGATGTTGTAGCAACGGGTTATTCTGGCGGACAGAAAGTGCCGCCCTTTTAGGCAGACCAAAATGCAAGGAAATTACACTGTACATTTTTCTAATATTGTTGAAAATGTAGCCGAAAATATCGAAATTCATTCTAAAACCGAGGGCAAAAAATTCGACAATCTACTTAGCAGGAGGTTTATTTTGGGGAGCAAAGATTCGAAATTCTGTTTTGCTTGAAAAGACCGGGCGATTATGTAAAGCCTTGGATTGTGGCGCGACGATCTCCATGTGATTTTAGCTGGCCATTTTTTATTAAAAATGAACAATACAAACCTTGGTTTCGGATAATCGGCATAAAAAAAATTTTTTGCATATGAGGGGTATGGCATGAGCAGGGATGGGGAAAGGCGCAATTTGACAGGCATACAGAAATTAGGTATAATAATTGCAAAGTTGGAAGGAGGTGTTCATGTCTTCTAATCAAGGAGATGGGGCCAAAACACCAAAATCCCGAAAAAGCCGGCATTGTAGTGATTTCTGCAATACTTCTTTTCCTTATGCTCGGTTCTGGTGTTTGGGCTTATTATTCGACACAAAAAAATCTGACCATTTCTATCGATGGGAGCGAAAGCAGTATATCTACACCTTTCAGGATACGGTTGAGAGTGTTCTTGCTGAAGAAGGGATCGCATTGGGAGAGAATGATTATATCAATGTCCCCCTCGATCAACGCTTGAAGATAATCAGCTAATAGAAATTAAAAGAGCAGTAGATATTGCAATTCAAGTCGACGGCGAAGAAATACAACTGAATACGGCCCCTACCACCGTAGGTGAGATATTGACGATGAACGGGATCCTACTGGGCGAATTCGACACAGTAGAACCGGGAGCAGATGACGTGGTAGAGGCAGGCACGGTGATTATGATCAGCCGTGTCGACGCTGAATATGTAACCCGCGAATATTCGATCGATTATCCTGTCGAAATAAAGAAAGACAGTGCTTTGGCGGTTGGCAAAGAGAAAGTTTTGCAGACCGGGCAAAACGGCAGCAAAACAGAAGTATATAAAATTACCTATGTAGATGGGGAAATTGCCACTAAGGAACTGGTTTCTCGTGAGATCATAGAACCGGTTCCGAAGATAATTGCCAAAGGTACCTATGAAGTTGCGTCAAGATCTCAAAGCGGCTCAACTTCAAAAACAACTACATCGACATCCGTAGGGACGGCACCAAACGGCATGAGCTATAGTCGAGTATTAACTTGCAAAGCGACTGCCTACACACATGATGGCAGCAAAACAAAAATGGGTACTATTCCCAGAGTTGGCGCTATCGCGGTGGATCCCAGTGTTATTCCTCTCGGAACCAGGTTGTATGTTGAAGGCTACGGGTTCTGCGTAGCTGAGGATACCGGCGGAGCTATTAAAGGCAACAAAATAGACGTATTTTTAGATACGGAAGCGGAATGTTTGCAATGGGGTGTGAAAACTGTGAAGGTTTGGGTGTTGGAATAAACGGCAATATCCGTTAACCAAAAACCCGGCCCGAAAACTGACTAACGAACTTTTTGTGGGAGGTGCGAAAGCGCCTCCCATTTTGAATGCGCTTTTAAAATTTGATTTTTGTGGTACAATAGGAAAAGGCGAATGGGCCATAGGAGGAGAAGATGGGAGATTTTTCGCTGGAGACGCGGGTTCGGGTGTTGATGAACAAGCATGGTTTCCGTTTCAAAAAGAGTTTGGGGCAAAATTTTCTGATTGATGAAGGCTATTTGGCAGAAATTGCTTCCGGTTTGGAGCGGGAAGATGTGGTGATCGAGATCGGACCCGGCATGGGTTTCCTAACTGAAGCGATGGCAAAAAATGCCGGGCTTGTTTTTGCGGTGGAGATCGACCGCCATCTCGTTGAGATTTTGGGCGAGGTTTTTGCCGAAGAAGAAAATATCATCCTTTTCCATGGCGATGCCCTGAAAATGGATTTTAACGCAATAAAAGCCGCCGCCGAAGAGCGGGGCTTTCATCTGCCGTTTAAGATTATCGCCAATCTGCCGTATTATATTACGACGCCATTGCTCTTCTATTTTTTGGAAAATAGAGCGTTTTGGTCGGAAATGACGGTCATGGTACAAAAAGAAGTTGCCGAACGAATCGTGGCCGCTCCCGGCAGCAAAGATTACGGGGTATTGAGTCTATCCGTTGCTTATGATGCCGAAGCGGATATCCTTTTCCATCTGCCCGCTTCTGCTTTTCGTCCCCAGCCCAAGGTGGATTCGGCGGTGCTCCATTTGGTTAAACGGGAAGCGCCTCCCGTTCCCGTTGCGGATCGTACCAAATTTAAAAAGCTGGTGCAAGCAGCCTTCGCCCAGAGGCGCAAAGTGCTATCCAATGCTTTGGCCAATGGCGGCATCGGCATGAACCGCAGCGAAGTGGAGGCTTTACTTGCCGAAGCTGAAATTGACCCCCGCCGGCGGGGAGAGACCCTCTCCTTTGAAGAGTATGCCCGCTTGGCTAATCTCTGGCAGGCCGCTACGTCTAAAGAACAAAAAGATTGAAGAGCTGTTTGCTCTGATTGATAATGGTATAATGGAAGCCTTTGGCGTCCAGCCGATCCAAAAGCGGTTGGTAATCATCCGGGCTTTGCAGCTCAATCCCCACCAAAGTGGGGCCTTTTTCTTTATTGTTGGATTTTGTATATTCAAACCGTGAAATATCGTCGTGGGGTCCTAAAACTTCAACAACAAATTCTTTTAAAGCGCCGGGGCGTTGGGGGAAATCGATGATGAAATAATGCTGGAGATTCTCGTACAGAAGCGAACGCTCCTTAATTTCCTGCATGCGGGAGATATCATTGTTTCCGCCGCTGATGATCGCAACTACATTTTTGCCTTTGATTTTATCTTTATAAAAGTCCAATGCCGCTAAAGGCAATGCGCCGGCAGGTTCTAAAACGATGGCGCTATGATTATAAAGGGCCAAGATGCAGCTGCATATTTTCCCTTCGGGAACCGTGACGATATCGTCCAATACATCTTTGCAGATGTTAAAAGTAAGGTCGCCGACTTTTTTTACGGCGGCGCCGTCCACAAACTTATCAATGGTTTCCAGCGCCGTATTTTCTCCTTTATCCAGGGAAAGCTTCATAGAAGCGGCGCCGACGGGTTCTACGCCGATCACTTTTGTTTCCGGGCTGATCTCTTTAATATAGGAACCGATGCCCGCGGCCAAACCCCCGCCGCCGATCGGTACGAAAACGTAGTCGATTTTCCCGACTTTATCGTTCATGATTTCCAGGCCGATGGTGCCTTGCCCGGCGATAACCAAGGGATCGTCAAATGGATGAATGAAAACCATGTCGTTTTCTTGGCAATATTCCTGGGCGGCGGCACAGGAATCGTCATAGGTGTCGCCTTTGAGTATGATTTCGATATAGCCGTTGCCGAAACGGGTCACTTGGGCGACTTTTTGTTTCGGCGTCGTGACCGGCATAAAGATTTTACCCTGGCATTTCATTATTTTGCAGGAATAGGCCACCCCTTGGGCATGGTTGCCCGCGCTGGCGCAGACGATCCCGCGGTCGCGTTCTTCCTTTGTCAAACGGTTCATTTTATTGAAAGCGCCCCGTATTTTGAAAGAGCGCACTACCTGCAAATCTTCGCGTTTTAAATAGAGGTTGCAGCCGTAGCTCTCTGAGAGCACTTCATTTTTTTCCAGGGGATTCGGTTTAATAATTTGCCGCAAAGCCCTTTCGGCTTTGATAAATTCATCGAGTGGGATTTGGGTCTGCTTGTCCATTTTTGCTCTCCTTTGCTTTTAATTTTATATTATCCCATATTTTCTCGAATCCCACAAGAGTTTTTCAAAATATTTTATGGCCCATTTGTGGGGGATTTTTTGTTTTTTCCCATTGACAGGGCAAGATTCTTTTGTCATGATGTAAGAGAAAAGGAGAAGGTGTCATGATCGATCCTGTTGCATTTTATATCGGTGGTTGGCCGGTGCGTTGGTATGGCATTTTGATCAGTTCGGCTTTCCTCATTGGCGTGGTGATTGCTTCCTTACTGGCGAAAAAACGCAAGGTCAATTCCGACACGCTTTGGAATATTTTTCTAATTGTCGTGCCCGTCGCGGTGATCGGGGCGCGGCTTTACTATGTTGTTTTTAATTGGTCCTATTACTGGGAAGCCCCGGGGGAAATCATTGCGGTTTGGCATGGAGGATTGGCGATTCACGGCGGCATCCTCTTTGGCGCCTTAGCCCTCATCGTCAGCTGCCGCTACTATAAAGAGAATTTCTGGCAGATCGCGGATATTCTTGCGGTTCCTTTGGCTTTGGGCCAGTCCATCGGTCGGTGGGGCAATTTTTTTAATCAGGAAGCTTACGGGTCCGTCACCGATCTGCCTTGGGCGATGATGATCGACGGTGAAATGCGGCATCCCACATTTTTATATGAGTCGATTTGGGATTTCCTTGTTTTTCTGACATTGCTGGTTTTCTTCAGAAAAGCGAAGAAGCCGGGAAATGTCTTTCTCCTCTATTTGGTGCTTTATTCTGCCGGGCGTGTCGTGATCGAGTCCTTCCGTACCGACAGTTTGATGTTAGGTCCCTTGCGGGTGGCGCAAGTGGTCAGCTTGGCCGCGATTGCGTTAGGTTTGATCGTTCTTTATTGGCGGAACCGTAAAAGTCCGCGTAAGGGTGGGCGAAAGCGGTAAAGCTTTCGGGATATTTGACAAAAAGAAAATAGAAAAAGGGGAAATGTTTTCCCCCCAGATTGTCGACAAAGTCGACAAGATGGGAGACTGGAGATAAAGGCCTAGAGCACGAAAAAGCAAAGGCCCTGGACGCGCAGGGTATTTAAACATACGGAAGCGGTCAGGGGCTTTGGTTTGACAATGCTATCGGCTTTTGTCTGCAGTCTCAGGGGGAGGTACTCTCCCCCGTATGTATGATCAAGGTTGAAAGGCAAAACAAACTCTTTTATTTTGCCTGCGGTTCAGTCGTCATAGCGAGCAACGAAGTTCATCAGCGATGGATGGCCATGAATTTTATTGGGATTTGGGTGTGTTGTTTGCGGGCGTTGCCGTGTCAACCTTATTTTTCTTTTAATGCGATCATAATCTGCTCAAAGAGGTTTTTCAGTAGTTGGGTATTGGCGCCCTTTTCTTTGCTGGCCGAACCGTTGTTTTGTGGGGTTTGTTGGTGAGGTGTCCCTGGGTTCATCTGGGGCATCATTTGGCCCATCCCCGGCATTTGGGGCATCATTTGGCCCATCCCCGGCATCTGCGGCATTCCTTGCCCCATCTGGGGCATTCCCTGGCCCATACCGGGCATTTGCGGCATCATTTGGCCCATGCCGGACATTTGGGGCATCCCTTGACCCATTCCCGGCATTTGGGGCATCCCTTGACCCATTCCCGGTATTTGGGGCATTCCCTGGCCCATTTGGGGCATGGATAACATGCCGCCGCCTTGGCCTCCACCGAGAAGGCCTGCCAGAGACCCAAGATTCATAGGACTTTGGTTGCCCATCCCGCCGTTCGGTTGATTTGGTAACCCGGGATTCTGGTTATATTGCCTGAGCGCCTGGACGAGATCATTTATATTTACCGTTTGCCCCATACTGGAATGGCGACTTCTTTTGCTCATTTTTCCACCTTCTTTCGGCTTACTCTTTATATAGATAGCGGAAAAAGGAGAAAATATACCGGTTTTGGCCTTAAAGACAAGGTGATTTTTCTTTTTTCTTTCTTGTTATTTAAGGGGCATATATTATAAAGGTCATATTTTTGAAAGGAAACACGAAAATGGTAAAGACTTATCTTACGGTTGCCGGGGCTGTCTTGCTTTACGGGTTGTATTATCCCGCCGTTTCTTTCCTTCTTGGCACCATGGAGCCTGTGGTGATCGGTGCTTTTCGTCTTACCTTGGCTGCATCCTTCTTTTTGATTTTGGTTGTGGCCACCTCTTCTTGAAACCCGTTTCGCGAAAGATTTTGCCCCATCTATTGAATTTAGCGGTATGCGGTTATTTTCTCAATGCAGTGATCTATAATTTTGGGATTCAATATTGCGATGCGGTTACCGGGGCCCTTGTCTTTTCAACGAGTCCGCTGTTATCTGCGATTTTTGCCCGTTTGATCTTGAAGGAGGATTTTTCCAGGTGGAAGATCATCGGTTCTTTGCTGGCCTTGGCAGGGGTTTTCTTTGTGGTCAGTAAAGGGGGAGGGCTGAGCTTTTCTTTTGGTCTCGGGATCTTGTTTTTAGGGGCGACCGGTTACGGTTTTGCTATGATTTCCACAAAAATTTTGGTTAAGGAAATGGGTAGCCTTTGTACGACGGCATACGCTACCGGGATCGCCGCGGTTATGGCAATTCCTTTGGCGTTAGCGCTGCCGGGGCCGACCTTTGTGCCGATGCCGGCATCCCATTGGTTGATCCTCATTGGCACCAGTTTTATTTTGATGATCAATTTCTACTGGAACCGGGCGATCCAAATTATCGGCGTTGTCAAAACAACGGTATGTAACAATGCCTCGCCCGTTATTACGATGTTGGTCAGTGCGGTTTTCTTAGATCAGATGGTGTTGCCTGTGCAGATTATCGGAGCGGGCCTGATTCTGGTAGGCGTGAGTTTTGTTGTTTTGAACAAGGGAAAAACCCCGCTTACATTGGTTGAAAACCCGGAGATCTTGCCGGGAGATTGACTTTTTGGGTAAAATCATATACTCTTTTTATTATGGAATAGTATACTTTAAAGCAAACAGAAATGGTGGTGTATCATTCATGAGCCGATATAGCAAGGAAGATATCCTTTCTAGTGCCAAAGAGAACCATATTAGGTTTATTCGTTTGCAGTTCAGCGATGTTTTCGGCATTCTGAAAAATGTAGCGATTCCCATTAGTCAATTGGAAAAAGCACTTGATGGCGAGATGATGTTTGATGGTTCTTCGGTGGAAGGTTTCGTCCGCATTGAAGAATCGGATATGTATTTAAAACCGGATTTGGATACCTGGCAGATCTTTCCCTGGGAGTATCAAGAAGGGGGGATTGCCCGGCTGATTTGCGATATTTATGATTCTGCCGATCAGCCTTTTGACGGTGATCCGCGCTATGTTTTGAAGCGGGCCTTGGCGGAGGCGGCCCGGATGGGATTTGAGATGAATATTGGGCCGGAGGCGGAATTTTTCTTGTTCCATACCGATGCGAACGGCGCTCCTACCCTATTAACCCATGATAATGCCTCTTATTTTGATCTTTCTCCGGTGGATCTGGGGGAAAATGCCCGCCGCGATATGATCATCGCTTTGGAAGAAATGGGCTATGAGATCGAAGCATCCCATCACGAATGTGCTCCCGGCCAGCATGAGATCGACTTTAAATATGACGATGCGCTTCATGCTGCGGATAAGATACAGACCTTTAAGTTGGTCGTACGCATGGTCGCACAGCAACATGGGCTCCATGCCTCCTTCATGCCGAAGCCGATTTTCGGGATCGCCGGTTCCGGGATGCATATGAACCAGAGCTTGAGCAGCAATGGGGAAAATGCTTTTTATGATCCCAACGGTAAAGACGGACTTTCCGATATTGCCTATTATTATATCGGCGGGTTGTTGAAGCATGCCAAAGCGATCACCGCGATTACCAACCCCATTGTTAACTCCTATAAACGGCTTGTTTCCGGTTATGAAGCGCCGGTTTATATTGCTTGGTCCGGGAGAAACCGCAGTCCTTTGGTGCGGATTCCCGCCAAACGGGGCGGGTCCACGCGGGTGGAAATGCGCAGCCCCGATCCTTGTTGCAATCCTTATTTGGCCTCGGCGGTGATGCTCACTGCCGGCTTGGACGGGATCAAGAATAAGATCCAACCGCCGTCGGCCTGCGACTATAATCTGTATGCCCTCTCTGTTGCTGAAAGGCTGGAACGCGGGATCGATGCCTTGCCGGAAAGCTTGAAGGATGCGTTAAATGAATTGAAAAACGATATTGTAATTTCGGAAGCCTTAGGCTCCCATGTCTATAACTGTTTTACCGAGGCGAAGCGGAAAGAATGGAACGGTTACCGTACCGCCGTTACGCCTTGGGAAGTAGAACAGTATTTGACGAAGTTTTAAGGCGAGGTGGAAAAATGGAGTTTCTGAAAATGGAAGGCCTCGGCAATGATTTTATCGTCATCAACGGGCTGAAAGAAACCTTGCCGGAGGATTTGCCTGCCTTTGCCAAAGCCGCTTGTGACCGCCATTTCGGCATTGGTGCCGATGGGGTTTTGCTGGTTTTGCCGTCGGATACTGCCGATATCCGTATGGTTATTTTGAATAGCGACGGCAGCGAAGCCCAGATGTGCGGCAATGGGATTCGTTGTTTTGCGATCTATGTCTATGAAAAAGGGATCGTAGCAAAAACTTCCTTTGCTGTGGAGACCGGTGCGGGCATCATTCGGCCCCAGCTGATTTTTGACGGGGAGTCCGTCAAAAAAGTGCGGGTCGATATGGGTGTGCCCCGTTTACGGCCGGAAGAGATTCCGATGGAAATTACGGGGGAAGATGCTTTAAATTATAAACTGACGGTGGATGGGAAGGAACGGGTGGTGAACGCTGTTTCCATGGGGAATCCCCATTGCGTGCTCTTTGTGCCTGACGCCGGTTCCTTGGTGGGAACCCTGGGCCCGGTGTTGGAATGTCATCCCATCTTCCCGGAGCATACCAATGTGGAATTCGTGGAACTGATCGACCGCCATACGGTAAAGATGCGGGTTTTTGAGCGGGGCTGCGGAGAAACTTTGGCTTGTGGCACCGGCGGTGCCGCTGTTGTGGTGGCAGCCGTTGAACTCGGTTTGACTGATCGTACGGTCACCGTCCGGCTTTTGGGCGGTGATTTGGAATATGATTATCGGGAGGACGGTCATATTTGGATGACAGAGCCCGCCGAAAATGGCTGAAAGCCAGTACTATTATGAAGAAGAAGGATGTAAATGCGTATATGAAGAAAAGCCAGAGAATCCAGGATATTCCCCCTTATCTTTTTGCGGGAATCGAAAAGAAAATACAGGAATGTAGGGAAAAAGGGATCGATGTCATCAGTTTCGGTATCGGTGATCCGGATCAACCTACGCCTGATTTTATTATTGAAAAAGCCATTGAGGAATTGAAGAATCCGGTCAACCATCAATATCCCTCTTCTGCCGGGATGCTTTCCTTCCGGGAAGCGGTGGCGAATTGGTATCAACGGCGTTTCGGCGTTACGCTCGATCCCAAAACGGAAGTCGTTAATCTGATCGGCTCCAAAGAAGGGATCGCCAATATCAACTATTGTTATGTGGACCCGGGCGATATCAACCTCGTTCCGGACCCCGGCTATCCGGTTTACAGTATCGGAACATTGCTCGCCGGGGGGACCTCCTATTTTATGCCTTTGAAAGAAGAAAACGGGTTCCTTCCGGATTTGGATGCGATTCCCGATGAGATTGCCGATAAAGCTAAGATCCTTTGGATCGGGTATCCCAATAACCCCACCGGCGCTTGTGCCGATCTCGATTTTTCAAGAAAGTGGTTGTTTTTGCCAAAAAGCATGATCTTTTGGTCTGCCATGACAATGCCTATTCCGAGGTATCCTATGATGGTTATGTACCGCCCAGCTTTCTCAGGTCGAAGGGGCAAAGGAAGTGGGGATCGAATTTAATTCCGTATCCAAGCCCTTCAATATGACCGGGTGGCGCGTAGGTTTCGCCGTTGGCAACAGCGAAGTGATTCAAACCTTGGCACGCTATAAAAGCAATGTGGATTCCGGGGATTTCCAAGCGGTGCAATATGCGGCGATGGCCGGTTTGGAAAGTGACCAGTCGAGTTTGGCCGCTTTGCGGGAGACCTATCAGGCCCGCCGTGATTTAGTCGTCGATACCTTTAATGAATTGGGTTGGAATTTGCAGGCCCCGAAGGCTACGTTCTATATTTGGGCCCCGGTGCCGAAAGGCTTTACTTCGGCTTCCTTTGCCGAATATGTTTTAGAAAAAGCCGGTATCGTGATTACGCCCGGCAGCGGCTACGGCCCCAATGGCGAAGGGTATTTCCGTCTTTCCCTGACCATCAGTGAAGATCGGGTACGGGAAGCGGCGGAACGATTGAAAAAGCATTTAGGGAAGGTAACTTTCTAATGCCCACCTATTTTTCGGCAGGGAAGATCAATCTTTTTCTGTCTATCGGTGCGCGGGAGGCCAGTGGTTATCACGGGCTGACCAGCATCATGCAATCAATCGCTTTTTTGGACCGGATCGAGATCAGCTTTGGTAAAGAGGCGTTTTCTCTTGCGGTATCGGGAGGCGAAACCGGCCCGGTAGAAGATAATATCATCACCAAAAGCTGGCGATTGCTAAAAGAGACCTATGACCTGCCGGGGGAAATCGCCGTCAAGGTGGAGAAACATCTGCCTATCGGCGCCGGATTGGCGGGTGGAACCGGGAATGGTGCCGCTATTTTCCATGCGGTTGCGGATGAATTTTCTCTCGATCTGAAAGAGAACTATGCTTTAGCCAGAAAGATCGGTTCCGATATGCCTTTTTGTATAATTGGCGGTACTGCCTTGGTGGAAGGGACAGGGGAAAAAGTTGCGGTTTTGCCGCCTTTGCCCCGGCAGCGTTTGCTTTTGGTCAATCCTGGTTTCCCCGTTTCCACAAAAGAGATTTTTGCCGCCTTTGATAGCCTTTCCTTAAAGGAAGAAGTGAATGCGCGCATTTTTGCGGCAAAGGCACGCTTGGGGGATTGGGGCTGGCTCAAAAGTCATTTACATAATGATCTCCAAAGGGTGGCGTTCCATCTCTATCCCGGTTTGGAGAGGATCAATGATTGGTTCCTGTCTGAAGGTTTGTCGCCGCTGATGAGCGGCAGCGGCCCTACGATAGTTGCTTTAATTTCCGATGAAGAACAAGCGGAAAGATGTGTTGCGACGATGCCCAAAGAACTTGGAAGAATTTGGTCATTGTCCACTGCGGAGAAGGGTGTTTATCATGAAAGAGAAATTACTGCCGGTAAAGCTGGAACCATACCAGCCCTTGAGGCAAGTGGTCTTTGAGGCGCTTCGGGAAGCGATTTTGTCCGGCCACTTTAAGCCGGGCGATCGGCTCATGGAAGTCCAGGTTGCAGATGAGCTAGGGGTTAGCCGTACGCCGGTACGGGAGGCCATCCGTTTTTTGGAACAGGAAGGTTATGTGATTATGGTGCCGAGAAAAGGCGCCTATGTTGCCGGTGTTACCTTAAAAGATATTGCCGATGTCTTTGAGATTCGCGCCTCCTTGGAATCTTTAGCTTGCAGCCTTGCTGCGGAGCGAATTACCGATAAGGAATTGGATGAGTTGGAACGGCAGCTGTTTATCATGACCGATTCCACCCGGGAAGAAAGTCGGCACAAATGGGTGGAAACCGATACGGCGCTCCATGCCACGATTTATAAGGCCAGCCGCAATGAACGGTTGATGCAGATTTTGAACCATTTACAAGAACCGATCCAGCGTTTGCGGACGGCGTCCCTTTCTTCCCCCGGCCGGCTCCAGGTCGCGGTGGCGGAACACAAGCGTTTGGTAGAGGCGATCTACGACCGCAATCCGGATCTTGCGGCGGTTTTGGCCAAAGAACATATTGAAAATGCGGAACATAGCATGATGAACGCATTAAAAAATGCCCCTGATTTTATCTGAGCCTTCAGTTCCTTTCCAAAAGCGCAAAAAAACAAACAAAAACGCAATTTTTTCATGTTTTTTTATAACTTGTGCAGGAAGTCAAAGTTTTGCGTAGAATTAATATAACAATTAGTGCGTATGCAAAGTTATACTTCATTTGGAGGGGTCGCCGTGAATATTACAGATGTAAGAGTGAGAAAAATACTCGCCGAAGGTAAGATGAAAGCAATTGTTTCCGTTACGATTGACGATTCCCTTGTGATCCACGATGTCAAAGTTGTTGATGGGCAAAATGGACTGTTCGTCGCCATGCCCAGCAGAAAAATGCCGACAGGTGAATTTAGGGATATCGCACATCCCATTTCCCAGGAGGCAAGAGATATCTTGCAAGCAAGGGTATTGGAAAAGTATCGGGAAGCCTTGGAAGAGGACCCCGAAATCGCGGCAATGTCCGTGTGAACGGCAAAATTGGGGGAAATGAATATTTAGAAAAAAAGACAATGGAGCATGCTATGGTGAACATAGATGCTTCTTTGTTTGTTATTCTTGTGGAGGTGTCATCTTGTTAAATCGTTATGCCATTGTTTTAGCGGCCGGGAAAGGGACCCGGATGAAATCGGAAAAGCCGAAAGTATTGCATGAAATTGCGGGAAAGCCGATGCTGCAATATGTTTTGGAGACAGTTGCTCCCCTGGACGCTGAAATTTACACGGTAGTGGGTCACGGGGCAGAGGCCGTTCAAGAACGTTTTGCTTCTATGACCCGTTTTGTATTGCAAAAGGAACAGCTGGGGACAGGTCATGGTGTTTTGCAGGCGATGCCCTATTTGCCGAAAGAAGAAGGGACGGTCATCGTTCTTTGCGGCGATACGCCTCTTTTACGAGAGGCAACACTGGAAGAATTGATCCAATATCACCATGAGAAAAAAGCGATCTGCACCGTTATGACCGCCGAAGTGGAGGATCCCACCGGTTATGGCCGCATCATCCGGGATGAAGAGGGCGGTATCCGGAAGATCGTAGAACAACGGGATGCCGACGCCGTAGAAAAAAAGGTGCGGGAGATCAACAGCGGCGTATATTGTTTTTCTCTTTCCCATTTACGGGAGGCGTTATCCGAACTGAAAAATGATAATCATCAGGGCGAATATTATCTCACCGATGTTTTGGCGTTTTTTGTCGCAGCCGGTCTCGCCGTTTACGGATGGCAAGTGCCGGATCACGGCGAAATCGCCGGGATCAATGACCGCTGTCAGTTGGCCAAAGCCGAAAAGGCTTTGGGCCAAAGGAAGAAAGAAGCTTTGATGCTGGATGGGGTTACTTTGATCGATCCCGACAGCGTTTGGATTGCGATGGACGCTGAGATCGGCGCCGATACCGTGATCGAGCCCCAGACGGTGATTCGCGGCGGTACGAAGATCGGCAAAGAATGTCATATCGGCCCCATGGTGGATTTGGCGGATTGCAGTATTGGCGATCAAACCCGGATTCGGCAAAGCGTGGTATTTGAGGCCCAAATGGGGCAGACTTGTACTATCGGTCCTTTTGCGTATCTTCGCCCCGGAACGGTACTTGCCGACAATGTGAAGGTCGGAGATTTTGTGGAATTGAAAAAGACGGAAGTCGGCGTGGGTTCCAAAGTGCCCCACCATGCCTATGTCGGGGATACCATGATCGGCAGCGGCGTCAATGTGGGTTGCGGCACCATTACCTGCAATTATGACGGTTTTCATAAATACCAAACGGTGATTGAAGATCATGCCTTTATCGGTAGCAATACCAGCCTGGTCGCTCCGGTGACCGTTGGCAAAGGCGCGATCATCGCCGCGGGAAGCGTGATTACCAAGGATGTCCCTGAAGACGCTTTGGGGATTGGCCGGGGAAAACAGGAAAATCGTGAGTTTTGGGCGAAAAAATTCCGGGAAATTAAAAAAAGGCAATAGTTTTGCCTTCAAACAAGATTTTTCCGAAGGATAAATCACCTAGGAACGCTAATTTAATCGATATTAGTATTTTTTTAAAAAAATATGGGGGATTAGCAATGCGTGAAATGACCTTGAAACTCTTTGCCGGTAGCTCCAACGAGGGGCTGGCAAAAGAAGTAGCGGACCATCTCAAGATGGATTTGGGCGTTTCCATGGCGAAGAGATTCAAAGACGGGGAGACCAATGTTCTGATCGAAGAGAGCGTGCGTGGCTGCGATGTCTTTGTGATCCAGCCGACATGCCCGCCGGTGAACGACAATCTGATGGAACTTTTGATCACGATCGACGCCTTGAGAAGGGCTTCGGCAAAACGGATCAATGCGGTGCTGCCATATTATGGCTATGCCCGCCAGGAGCGGAAATCGAAAGCGAGAGATCCCATCTCGGCAAAATTGGTGGCCAACCTGATTACGGCCGCCGGTGCGGATCGCTTGATAACGATGGATCTTCATGCCGCTGCGATTCAGGGATTTTTTGATATCCCTGTAGATCACCTCTCTGCTAGTCCGATTTTGGCCAAGTATTATCTGGAAAAGGAATTTGATAGTGAGATCGTTGTTGTATCGCCGGACATCGGCGGTGTAGCCCGTGCCCGTGGCCTGGCGGACCGTTTGAATTGCGGTATTGCCATTGTCGATAAAAGGCGGCCGGAACCGGGAGAAGCGGAGATCATGAATATCATCGGTAAGGTCAAAAACCGCACCGTCATCATGGCGGACGATATTATTGATTCCGGCGGCACGATCACCTTGGGCGCCGAAGCCTTACTGGAAAAAGGCGCAAAGGAAGTTCATGTATGTTGCAGCCATGCGCTCTTTAGCGGTCCCGCGGTTGAACGGTTACAGAATTCCTGCATTAAAGAAGTCGTCGTCACCAATACGATTCCGCAAACCAGGGAAGATGTGGCCAATTGCAGTAAGATTAAGGTATTATCGGTTGCTTCTCTCTTGGGTGAATCGATTCGCTCGATCAATGAGAATCTTTCGGTGAGCCGCTTATTCGACTGAATCTGATTTTTGATAAACGATTTCCGTTCTGGCCGCGGGGATATCGGGTTCCGTGGCCGGGACGGTTTTTATTTGTGCTTCTTCCACGGCAGCGGTTTCTTCATTAACAGCGGGGAAGACGACACTTTCTGTTTTTGCTTTATCTTTTTTGCTGAAATTGATTTTGATATCCTTCGATTTGCTTTTAATCGAAGTAAACGCCTTGTTCATCCCGGCTTTTACCGTAGTGCCATAGTTTTTATCGCTCTTCATTGACACTTCCTCTTCTGCTACGATGATGACGTCCGCTCCAAAAACCACGATTTGATTTGCGGGCAGAAAGGCCCTTCCTTTGAGCATGCTATCCAAAAAATGGTTCCCCATTTCCAAATTGGTGAGAGCGCCGGTTTCAATATCGGCATAGTATTCCCGGACTTTCCCCAGGGTGGTTCCTTCTTGGGTCATAATGCGGTTGCCGATGATCGCCATGGGGCGGTTGATCAATTTGATCATTTGGGGTAGATTGGCCTTTTTTTCCAGATTGGCGGTGGTGGATATCAGTAAAGCTTCCGGTCCGATATGTTCGATTTTGTGAAAGGGGATCACCTTTTCTTCTTGAAACATTTTCTTTTGCCCGACGGTCAAGGCCGCGACGGCCTTTTTTTTCGGGTCTAAGATCAATTCCTTTACTTGTCCCAGCTTTTCGCCTTCTTCAAGGCTGAAAACGGGCAAGCCGATCAAATCTCTGCTGGCAATTTCCATTTTGGCACCTCACTTTCTTGTTTCCATCCTATGTTTTTTTCTTCATGATTATGATAAAATATTTTCCAAAGGTGGGATCGATGTGAAAGTAATCGTTGGCCTTGGCAATCCCGGGCCCAAATATGAAACGACCCGTCATAATATCGGTTTCATTGTCGCCGATCTGATCGGGGACAAATTGGGGATCGATATGGATAAGAAGGGTTTTTTCGGTCTCTATGGTGAGACTTTTTATCAGGGTGAGAAACTATTTTTGCTAAAGCCCCAAACCTATATGAATTTAAGTGGTCGGGCCGTGGGGGAAATTGCAAACTATTTTAAAATTGACAATGAGGATATTCTCGTCATTGCCGATGATCTTGATTTGCCCCAAGGGCGGATGAAGATCCGGGCCAAAGGTTCCAGCGGGGGGCATAATGGTTTAAAATCGATCATTGCGTCCTTGGGCGGTGAGGATTTTCCCCGTTTGAAACTGGGGATCAACCATCCCCGCAAAGACGGCGTCATCGATTATGTTCTGGGGCATTTTGAAGAAGAAGAGTGGGAGGCGTTTTTGCCGGTATTTGAACGCAGTGCTGAAGCCGCACTCCATTGGGTTTCTCATGGAGTGGAAGAGACGATGAATCTCTATAATCAAACCCCGAAAAAGGATGCGGTTCCCAGGGAAGATGAGGGAATGGAAACCTAAAACCGGCGTAAAATAAGATATATCCCATAAAAGGATGGCAAATAATTGGGTACATATGATTTTCTGCGGCAGGTTTTGCCGCAATATGAACAGCTTTTGCAAAACTGGCAACAAAGAGAAGGTCGGGAATGGCTGGGTTTGCCTGATGGAGCGCGGCTGCTTTTGGGCGCGGCTTTGGTGTGTGAAGAAGGGCGCAAGCTTCTTTATATTGCTGCCAGTGAGGACCGGGCCAAGGCTCTTTATAAGGAAGCCCGTGGCTATCTCCCCCAGGAGATGCTGGGTTATTATCCTTTAAAGGACCTGCTGCCCTATGAAGCGGCGGTTCGGGGCCGGGAATTATCAAAAGAAAGAATTCGTGTGTTGGAGGGGCTGATGGGGGAAAGCCCTTTTTTGGCCGTGGTAGCAGCGGAAAGTTTGACCCAGCGGATTTTGCCTCCATCCGCTTGGCAAGCGGGGCAGCTATCCTTTCGTGTCGGCGATCGAGTCGATCTTGAGGAATTGGGCAATACCCTCGCTCGTTTGGGTTATGAACGGTCGGTGCTCACGGAAGACCCGGCAACCTTTAGTTTGCGGGGCAGCATCGTCGATGTTTTTCCTCCCGCGGAAGCCCATCCTTTGCGCTTGGATTTTTTTGATGATGAGATCGAGTCGATCCGCAGTTTTCAGCCGGATACGCAACTTTCACTTGCGAGTTTTGATGCCGTTACCATCGGGCCCGCGCGGGAATTTTTCCTTCCTGCCGGCGATGGGGAAGCGGCATTTTTGCGTATCGAAGAGGATGTCGAAAAAACGGTAAAAAGTTTAAAGGGTCAAGCAAAAAAGAATTGCCACGATAAATTCAACCATTTGATGGAAGCTCTGCGGCAAAATCTTTGGTTGGACAATCTTGAACAATTCTTACCCTATTTTTATGAAGAACCCGGTTATATCGACGATTTTTTACCGTCTCAGGGGCTGGTTATTTTGGATGAACCGGGGGATATTTGCCACAAACTGGAAAGCAGCGGCAAAGATTTTTGCGATTTTTATGAGGAATTGCTGGCGGAAGGGGAAGTCTTGCCTTCTTTTGGTGAGAATTTCCGCGCAGAGACCCAGATTTGGCCGCTGCTGATCGAGAGACGGCCATTGACTTTTTCCTTCTTGCCTTCCGGTTTTGCCAAGGCGGGCTCCTTACCCATCCAAGCATTTTCTTTTGCCAAAGGGCAAGAGGAAAGAGCGGAGGAAATGGATCAACTGGGGAAAGAAGTCCGCATCATTTTTGCCGCCGGTAGCGAAAATGCCCATGCCAAATTTATGGGACTTGCGCAGGAATGGAATCTGACCAATTTTGCGGTGAGACCCTTCCATTTAGGGAAAAGCTTTATTTTGGGTGATCGGGATTTGCTCCTCCTGGGGGAGAAGGATCTTTTCGGCTACAGTCCCCATATGGAAACCCACAAGAAGACCGATAAGTCGAGGCGCATCTCAACTTTTGTTGAGCTCAAAGAAGGGGACTATGTGGTTCACCAAAGCCATGGGATTGGCCAGTATATGGGGATCCAACGGCTGACCGTGGGCGATGTGCAAAAAGACTATCTCCATATTCGTTATGCCGGAGCGGATAAACTCTATATCCCTACCGATCAATTGGATTTGCTGCAAAAATATATCGGTTCTCCGGATGTGCCGCCCAAAGTCAATAAACTGGGGGGCAAGGATTGGTATAAAACTAAAGAGCGCGTACGGGGATCTGTCAAAGAAATGGCCGGCGAGTTGTTGCGGCTTTATGCGGAAAGGGCAGCCCAGAGCGGCCACGCCTTTGCTCCTGATGGCCATTGGCAGCGGGAAATGGAAGCGGATTTCCCCTATGAAGAGACGCCGGATCAAATTGACGCTATCGCCGATGTCAAGGCGGATATGGAAAAAGCAAAGCCGATGGACCGCCTCCTTTGCGGGGATGTGGGTTACGGGAAAACGGAAGTGGCTTTGCGGGCGGCCTTTAAAGCGGTCATCGACGGTAAGCAAGTGGCGATCCTCGTTCCCACCACGATTTTGGCGCAACAGCATGAGACGACATTTCGGGAGCGTTTGGAAAAGTTTGGGATTCGTATTGGCGTGTTAAGCCGCTTTAAAGCGAAAAAGGAAATTCGGGAAACGATTGATCATCTGCGTTTGGGACTTGTTGATATTGTTATCGGTACCCATATGCTTTTTGGGGAGCGGGTCAAATATAAGGATCTCGGTCTTTTGATCATCGATGAGGAGCAGCGTTTTGGCGTTGCCCACAAGGAGAAGATCAAACAGCTGAAAGGCAATATCGATGTGTTGGCGATGTCGGCCACGCCGATTCCCCGCACCCTGCATATGTCCCTTTTGGGGGTTCGGGATATCAGTATCATAGAAACACCCCCCGCTTTTCGTCAGCCGATACAGACCTATGTGTTGGCCTATCAGGAGCGGGTGATTCGGGAGGCGTTGCGCCGTGAATTGGATCGGGGCGGCCAAGTTTATTTCGTCCATAATCGGGTGGAGAATATCGAAGCGGTGGCGAACCGCGTGCGGGCTTTAGCGCCGGAAGCAACGATCCTGGTAGGGCATGGTCAAATGCCGGAAGCCCAGTTGGAGCAGGTCATGCTGGATTTTATGCAGGGTAAGGCGGATATCCTTGTCTGCACGACGATCGTGGAATCCGGCCTCGATTTTCCGAATGTCAATACACTGATCGTCCATGATGCCGATTATTTGGGTTTGGCCCAGCTTTACCAGTTGCGGGGCCGTGTCGGCCGCAGTAAAAAGCAGGCCTACGCTTACTTCCTTTATGGGAAGGAAAAGATTTTGACGCTGGCTACCCGGAAGAGATTGGCGGCGATCCGGGATTATACCGAATTGGGAGCCGGTTTCAAAATCGCGATGCGGGATATGGAAATCCGGGGAGCCGGAAATATTCTGGGGGCGGAACAGCATGGGCATATGCTTTCTGTCGGTTTTGATATGTATTGCCAGTTAATTGAAGAGGAGGTCAAAAAACTACAGGGAGAAACGGTGGAGGAAAAAGAAGAATCTTTGGCGATTGATCTTTCCGTTTCTGCGTATCTGCCGGAAGATTATATTGAGGACAATGACATCAAGATCTCTCTCTATAAACGGATCGCCGAATTGAAGAGGGGGAAGGAAATCAATGCATTGATGGCGGAGATGGAAGACCGTTTCGGTTCCGTTCCGGACAGCGTCTATAACCTCTTTTTGATCAGCCGCTTAAAAATCGCGGCAGAAAGACTGGGAATAGGCACCATAACGCAACAAAATGGTAACTATATCGTCACATTTAGAGGCTCTAATAAGGTAAAAGGGGAGTCCTTGGCCCATATGGTGAAGAAATTTGGGCGGCGTTTTTCTTTTAAAGCCGATGGAAACCTTGTGATGCAGGTCAATGCAGACGGGCTTACCGGGACCAAATCCTTAAAATATTTAATTCAGGTTTTTGATGAAATATTGAAGAGGGAAAAGAGTCTCGATGTTTAATATTATTTTAAGTAAGCAATATTTGAGAAAGGTGGAAATGAAAAGGGGCATGAAAAAGTTATGCGGTTTAATTTTAGTTTTAGTTTTAGTCCTATCCTTGGCGGGCTGCGGCAGTAATCCAATCGCTACGGTCAATGGCGTGGAGATCAGCGAGGATGCTTATTATGATTATCTTGACAATATCGTGGCGATCTCTGCCGCAAATGGTGTTGACCTCTCCGATGAAGAATTGATACAGTTGAAGGAATATGTCATTGAAGGCCTGGTCTATCAGGAGATTGTCTTGCAGGCGGCTGATGAATTAGGAGTCACGCCTACCAAGAAAGAAGCACAAGCCTATTTTGAAGAGCAATTGATTGCAAATTACGGTGATGTGGATACAGGTCTTGATTTGTTTGACAGCGTCGGAATTGATGAAGAGTTTATCTATAATGATGCTTTTTTGACGCTGGCGGTAGAAAGAATTACGGAAAAAAAGGTGCCGGAATCCACCTTGACCGATGAAGAAGCTGAAGCCATCTATGATGAAGATCCGAATAGTTGGAATACCAGAGAAGTATCCCATATTTTTGATTGCGCCGGTATCCGCATCGGAGACGCCGGAAACGGATGAAGATGGTTATACGATCTATACTGATGAAGAATGGGCCGCCAAGCCGAAGCGGAAGATATCATCAGCCAATTGGATGACGGGGCTGATTTTGCCGAGCTTGCGCCGTCGAAACTTCTGACGACACCGGGAGCGCTGTCAATGGCGGGGCCTTGGGAACTGGCGTTTACCAAAGAAAACAGCGGTTATGTGGAAGAATTTGCCGCCGCCGCTTTTTGAGTTGGAAAATGTGGATTATACGGCAGAACCGGTTAAAACAGGTTTTGGCTATCATATCATTTTGCTAACGGCAAAACAGGACAGCAGCGATATGGATGCGCTTTTACTGGCGATCAAAGAGAGAATTTGGCAGAAGAACGGGATTCCGCTCTCAAGGATTTTTAGCGACCAAACAAAGTGAAGCGGTCGTTGAGCAGTTTGATGAAGAAGCGGACGGGATGAAAGTGACGCCGATACAGAAAACGGAAGATACTTCTACGGATGATACAACCACAGAAGACCGCTACCGAATAAATCCGGTTCGATGCGCTGTTGACGGCAATAGATACTCCTTTGTTGGCCGGAAGATCGGCTGAAACAGCAGGAAGGTATTTTTTTGAAAAAAGGCCGTTTTTGCGGAAAATCCCGTGTTTTTCTGAAAAAGTGTTATTGAGAAAACCGACTCAGGGCGCCAAAATTTTTGGTATAGTTTTTTGCTTGTAATTATTGCGAGAGAATCCAGAACAAAAATAAGGAGTGACAAAAAATGGAAAAAGGAAAAAGATACGATCAGGCAAATTCAAAAGAGACCTCCATGAAAATTTTGGCGGAGATCGGCATCGTGTTGCATTGTCCTGATGTGCTGGAAATCGTCAAGAAACATGGTTTGCATTGTGAAGAGACCGCGTATTCTTTCGTAAAGAGGAACTTTTTTATTGGATCGATCAGGTGCCGAAAAGCTTTGTTCTCGAAGGCCGCAATCCCCAATATAAAATGGAGGTCGGCGGTGACAATGTTTGGTTTTGCCCCTGTTCGGGCCCTTCAACGATTGCCGATTTGGAGGGACGGCGGCGTCCCGGTTTAATGGAGGACTATTGTAAGATCGTCAAACTTTATCAGATGTGTGATGAATATGCGATCAATGGCGGCCTCCTTGTACCCAAGGACGGCCCCAATGATTATCAATCGTTGGCATTGTTTGCATCCATGTACCATTCGGATAAAGTCCAGGTTGCCTGTACCGGTACGCGGGAAGAGATGGAACGGCTGATGGAAATTGCAGCGATTCCTTTTGGTGGCAGGATGCCTTCAGCAGCGCCGCATTTGATCACGATATCAATTCCAATACGCCTTTGCAGTATGATAAAAAAATGCTGGAAACATGGCTGTTTTTGCGGAAAATCGGACAGCCGGTCGTCATCGCAGCGGCGGGAATGGCCGGGACAACTTCCCCCATCACGCTGGCGGGAACTTTGGCTTTGACGAATGCGGAGATTTTGGCGGGGATCGCTGTAGCGCAGATGATTCGTCCCGGAACGCCTGTGGTGTATGGTAGTCAAACGACCAATGCCAATATGAAAACCGGCAGTATCACCATTGGTTCTCCGGAAGGCGCCCTGTGCTATCAGTATGGCGCTAAGCTGGCAAAATATTTTGATTTGCCCTGCCGTGGCGGCGGCAGCCTGACCGAGGCCAAAACATTGACGGCCAGCCGGTTATGAAAGTATGCTGACCTTGCTCGGTACGGCCCAGGCCAAAATGAATATGATCTTCCAAAGCAGCGGGATTGTCGACAGCTACCAGAGCTTTTCTTATGAAAAATTCATCGTTGATACGGAAATTATCGGTATGGCACGGCGTTTTCTCCGTGGTGTAGCCGTTAACGAAGATACTTTAGCTTATGACGCCATCAAAGAGGCCGGTATCGGCGGCGAATTCATGAGTTCTCCCCATACATTTGCGCATTTGCGCAGCGAGACCTTCTTCCCAGCGATCAACTTATCCGGTAGCTTTATTGGGGCAGAAGGGGAGATCTACAAGGGAAGAATCGCAGATAAACTTGGCTCTATGCTCGATGAGCATCGCCATCCGGCTTTGTCTCGGACGATGGAAGCGGAAATGGTGAAAGCCCTTCTTGCCCTCGGTATCGATGGGAATCAGATCGATGCTGCCTGCCGTTAATGTCCCCTCACTCTATGGGTTCAAATCTCAAAACCGGTCCTATTTGCGCTGGGATTGAGATTTGAGCCCAATGTTAATTGCCTTATCAAGCAAAGCCCCTGGCCGTAATGGTTGTCCATACCCATTGTGTGCTCAGGGGCCTTGTATTTTTTTTGATAATCGCCTACAAGAATAAGCCTCGTTTGCTTGCAAAACTAGAGGCTAGCAAGAAAGGGCTTAGAGCAAGGCGCAGAAAAACCGCAGGAAGCGATGTGTACATAGACGTACATAAGCGGTCTGCGGTTTTACTGGAACACAGCTATAAGCCCTTTATTGACAGTCTAAAGCCTTGCCATATTCCGGCAAGGCTTTATTAATTCTATTGTTGATGAAGCCATTACATGGGATGGCTCTCCTCTTTTGCCCTGTTTTCCGTAAGGTTGAGATGCAAGCGGCGCACGCGGTATTGTAAATTCTGCCGGGAAATACCGAGGGCTGTCGCCATTTTTGTGATATTGCCATTGTATTGGCGGCTTTTTTCCATGATCAAATTGGCTTCGCAATTGTGCAGGTATTCTTGCAGAGTATCCGATGTTTCCGCCATGAGGGAAGGTTCCTGTTCGGGGAGGATCGGCATTTGATATTTCTTTTTTAAACTGCCGGGAAGGAGGTCGAAAGTAATCTCGGTTTGTTTGTAATCGGATAATGCGATCGCATAGGCGATGACATGCTCCATTTCCCGAATGTTGCCGGGCCAGTCATAATTATAAAACACCTGCATAACATCATCAGCTATGCCGTGGATTTGTTTCCCCAAAGTTTCGTCGGCTTTTTCGATAAAGTGCTTCGCTAATAAGGGGATGCATTCCAGCCGCTCTTTGAGGGGCGGTAGCGATAGGGTTAAAGTGCCCAGTCGATAGTAGATATCTGCCCTCAGCTGGTTGTTTTGGACCGCTTCCCGGGGGTCAACATTGATGGCGCTGATAATCCGGGCATTGAATGCGACCTCTTTATTGCTGCCTAGGCGCATAAAGCGCTTGGTTTGCAAAACACGCAGGAGTTTGCTTTGGAGGTGAATGGGCATGGAATTGATTTCATCTAAAAAGATCGTGCCGTTTTCCGCCTCTTCCAGCAGGCCCGGTTTTTCCACCGCTCCGGTGAAGGCCCCTTTGCTCGTGCCAAAAAGGGAGCTCTCGATCAAATTTTCAGGGAGTGCAGCGCAGTTGATGGCAACGAAAGGTCCGTTGGCAAAAGGGCTTTGCCGATGGATGCCCTGGGCGAAGAGTTCTTTACCGGTGCCGGTTTTCCCTTCGATCATGACGGGCATATAGGTGGAGGCCATTTTTTTTGCCATTCGGATCAGATCCCCCATCTTCTTGCAGCCATGGATGATATTGTCTAAACCAAAAAGGGAATTTGCCGTCGGGTCATTGCTCAAGAGCAAGTCTTTCTCCAGCTCGATGATATTGTGGGCAACTTCTTTTGCTTTGACAACATTGCGAAACAGGGCGATAGCGCCCATAAAGGTGTCCCCTTCAAAGATGGGATAAACATCGGAAACGACATTAAAACGCATGTCCCCAATATAGTAAACCATGTATTGGCCGACTGCGGGCTCTTTACTTTCCAATACCTTCATCATGATACTGTTTTTAATGCCGATGCTGTGATCCCGTTCCCCCTGATAGATGTCGGCGAGATTCTTTCCCAGCACATCTTCCCTTTTTAGGCCTTCCATAATTTCTACGCCTCGGGAATAGTAGGTGGTATTGCCGTCGGCGTCAACGGCTTGGATGCAAATGTCGAGTACATCCAACATTTTAGCTAAAGCGTTATCATTGCCGATGATGGGCAGAGTTTCCATAGCGATTTTCCTTTCCTTTGCCATTGGATGTTGATCATTTTGCGCAAAAACCCGGCAATAAAATTTTGCGTGAAAAAATAATTGGCGCAAAAATTCTTTTCATCAAGAATTTTTTTTCTATTTTAACACGGAATCAGGTGGAAGAAAAGATAGTTTTTTACCGTAAAATAAAAACTTTTTTTATTTCAAAAAGAAAAACTGGCGGATATTTTTATTTATAACGCCCTGAACAGGCATTTTGATTTTAAGTTTGGGAAAGTAGATGGAAAAAAATAAAAAAAAGAAATTTTGGCACGCCTTTTGCTTTTTATAGGGATGAAGAACGAACAAATACTCACTCATCTCTCATTACAACTTAGGAGGAAAGAAAATCAATGAGCAAATTTGACTATCTGAAAGAAAAACCGATCGTGGTGTTGGGCGCAGGCGGGGTCGGTAAAGCAATTGCTGCTGACTGTGCTTTGGGCGGTGCAAAAGTTCGCATTTGTGAATTGCCTGCTTTTGCTGAAAAAACTTTATTCGGTATTGCCGAAAAAGGCATCAAATTTTTTGGCGATCAGTTGAATCTTTATGGCTTTGAACGCCATGGCCAGGCTGAAATGGATATGGTTACCACCGATGTTGCTGCTGCAGTAAAAGGCGCCGGCATCATCGTTGTAGCTACCACTACTCTTGGTCACCGTCCCTTCTTTGAACAATTGATTCCTGTATTGGAAGACGGCCAAGTCGTCCACATTTTCCCTGACAATTACGGCACCCTCTTATTGCGGAAAATGATGCGTGAAGCCGGTTGCACCAAGAAGATTATCGTTGGTGGTTGGGCTCCTTCCGCCGCAGCAGCCGTGTAGAAATCAAAGGCGGCGTTATTTTTGCCGAAGATCGTGTTTATTATCGCGCCATCACCTTAAGAGGCGCAGCAATGCCCGCTTGCGATACCGCTGATTTCATTGAATCCGCGAATTTCCTTCCATGGATGCAGTAACCAAGGGCGAAGGCGCAGTAGCCGGCGATACCGTTCTTGACATCGGTTTCAGCAGTATCGCCCTGTTCTCCATTGCCCCGGCACGATCTTGAGGTTAGCACCATGGAAAACTGGGGCGTAATCTATGGGGAAAACAAATACGATTACAGCATCTATTCCCATGCCTGTGCCTCCATTTCTCAAGTACGGTACACCTTCTATAAAGAAGAATGCGCTTTGGCGGATGCCATCGGCGTTGGCATCCAGCCTATGAAAGAGCTGACTTCTTCTCCAAGAAAATGTTTTGGGTCAGGAATACATGGGCAAGATTATATCATTCCTTCGATCAACAAGACTATATCCAATACGGTACCGGCCCATTCACCATGGAAAACCGTTACATCACCGAAGATATCCCCGTTGGTTGCCACCTCTATCATGAACTTGGGAAGAAATTCGGCGTAAAAACTCCGGTAGTCGATTCCATGATCAATTTGGCTTGCGCCATCTTGGAACCCAAGTTTCTACAAGATGGTTATACTTTTTGGAATATCTCGGCCTTGGCGATATGACGAAGGAAGAAGCGAACTTACCGCAGAAGGCAAAACGAAGTAAAGACAAGAGAAAAGCGATATTTTGTCAATGAAGACAGCAGATGAAGGGAAGCATATGCCCATCTGTTAAGGAGAATGGGGCATGAATAAAACAAAATCAAAAGAAATATCGAGTTCAATGTATTGAACACCGAAAAAATCGAAAAGATCATAATAGGCATCGAAATCGTGGAAAAATTCGGCATGCAGGTTACCGGGGAGCGGGCTTTGGAACTGTTCAAAAAGCCGGAACCACCGTGGACCAAAACAGCATCGTCTATATTCGGAAAGACTTACGGAATGGGCGATCAACAAAGCGCCAAAACTCTTAATCTGTATAATCGCGACGGCAGAAGTGATCGCCATATCGATGAAAGAATCCGGTTACTTTTGGTACCCATTCGGATCAGCTTGAATATGTCGATCCCAAAACCGGCAGAGCGCGGAATTTCAACCCGGAGCGATATCGCTTCCTGTGCCAAAAATCGCCAATGCGATGGAACATATTTATTTTGTTCTTTCCGTTGGGATGACGAAGGATGTTGATCCCAGAGTACAAACCCAGAGTACCTTTATTGAAACGTTGAAACATTTTGAAAAAACGATCCAACTTTTCCAGCAACGATGTTGAATCTTTGCAAGATTGCATCGATATTGCCGCAGACTTTGCCGGTGGCTTAGACAAGGCTGCAGGAAAAACCGTTTATTTTCCAATTATTGCGAGCCGATTCCGCCTTTGACGCATCCCTTGGAAAGTACGGAAAAAATCATTACCAGCGCTGAAAATCGGATTCCCTTCGTATATATGCCGTACTGCATGATGGGTGGCACATCCCCGATGAAAAGAGCCGCAACCTATACCCAATGTAATGCAGAAGCTTTGACCGGCCTTGTTTTGACCCAATTGGTTTCGGAAGGCGCGCCTTTCATCTATGGTGCGATGCCTTCTGTTTTCGATATGAAGACGACGATCGGAAGTTATGCTGCGCCGGAATTCCATCTTGGGATTGCCGCTCATGCCGATTTGGTTGCTTCCTATGGGTTGCCTTTCTATGGTACCGCAGGTTGCACCGATGCCAAAACCATTGATAACCAGGCTGTTTCGGAAATATCCTATGAGATCTTTTCTACTTTATAACCAGTAAGCCATCATTCATGATGTCGGCGTTATGGATCATTGCAACAGTGTCAGCCAGGTGGTTGTTTTGGCCAATGAAATCATTGAAGCGTATTCGCATTATTCTTCCGGAGTGGGCGTAGAAGAAGAAGATTTTGCCATGGATGTGATTGAAGAAGTCGGTCATGGCGGCGAATATATGACGAATATATGCATACCCTGATGAATTTCAAAAGTTTGGTACCAGAGTTATTTTTCTGTACGCGAAGAACCTTGACGAAAGCGACGTTGCGGCAAAGATCGAAAGAAGGCATTGTCGATCATCGAAGGCGAGGGAGCGTCTTTAGATAACGATCGGCTGGAAATCCACTTACCAAATGGGAGAAAAATTCGGACTATAATTTGAAAAGGAAGAGTTAAATGATGTGCCGAAACCGCGATATGCAAATCAACCATATCCAGGCGAGGAAGGATCATGTTTGCTATGGAATGGGCATTGGTATTATACTTTTAAATGACGCTTATCCCGGTTTCCCCGGTGATGTTCGCAATGCCAGCGCCTTTCCGTATCCGATCCAGTATGAGATCGCGGAAGGCGTGACCAACAAAACCTTGGTTTATGACAATGATCCGGCACAATGCCGGGAGGCGGTAATTCGTGCTGCCAAAAAGCTGGAGCGTTTAGGTTGCCGCGCCATTGCGGCGGAATGCGGCTATTTCGCATTCTTCCAAAAAGATGTCGCCGGAGCGGTTGATGTTCCCGTATTTATGTCTAGTTTATTGCAAATCCCCTTTATTCAACAAGTCATTGGCCCGAAAAAAAGTGTTGGTATCATCTGCGCCCAAAGACAGTTTCTGAGTGATAAGCATTTGGAAAATGTCGGCGTGCAACCCGGACCGAATATTTTGATTGCCGGTGCGCAAGATGAATACAATGTCACTGAATTTGACAATCTGTGGAATCCGTTAAAACGGCCGGAAAGACCGGAAGCTTATTATGATAAAACGGAACAGCAGATGGTAAATTGTGCCCGCGCTTTTGTGGAAAAGAATCCCCAAATCGGGGCAATCATGTTAGAATGTACTGGAATGCAGCCCTTTGCTCGCGCGATCCAAAGAGAATTGGATTTGCCCGTTTTTAGCTGGGGCACAATTTTGGACTATGCATATAGCGTAGTGAATCACAGGGATTATTATGGTCATGTGTAATCATATCGTGAAGTGACAGAAGGGGGATTGACCGCCAAAGTCTTTATGTAAAGAAAGGATTGGTAGAATGATAAAGAATTTGCGCTTAGGGGTACTGTTGATACCCTGCACAATTTTTATTGCCCTTATTATTGTCGGAATTGTAAGTCCCGATAGTTTCCTGAATGTTTTGTATGCTTGGTTTATAGCATTGATGTCTTCTTGTGGCTGGATGGTCAGCATTGGGATGATCATCATGGTCGGTTTTATGGTCGTTTTGATTTTCCACCCTGTCGGCAAAATCAAGTTGGGGGGCCCCAATGCGAAGCCTAAAATGACCTATTGGCGTTGGTTCGCCATTGCTCTCTGTGCCGGGATCGGTACCGGGATCGTTTTCTGGGGTTCGGTGGAACCGTTGCTCTTTACGATGCAGCCTGCTCCCGGACTTGGTTTGGACCCGGAAAGCAATGATGCCGTTATGTGGGCAATGCGTACTTCCTTCCTCCATTGGTCTTTCACTCCGTATGCGATTTATGTAACCTTCGGCGTTATTATCGCCTATGCATACTACAATATGAAAAAGCCGTTTAATGTCAGCTCCGGTTTGTCCCGATGTTAGGAGAAAAAGCGGCGAAAGGTAAATTTGCCGGTTTCATTGATACGCTTACCGTTTTCGCCATTACCGGCGGTGTTGCCGGTTCCTTGGGTTATGGGCTGCTCCAGTTGGCCAGCGGTCTCAACATGGTGTTCGGGATTGCTCCCAGTGCAGTCGTCTATTCCGGAATCGCTTTGGCGATCGTCATCGGGTATACGATTTCCAGTACTTCCGGTTTGAAAAAAGGGATTGCTTGGTTGAGCGACAAAAACGCCTGGATTTTCATCGGCTTAATGTTGTTTGTACTCGTATTTGGACCGACTACGTATATCTTTAATCTCTTCACCCAATCTACGGGCTCCTATTTCACGCATTTCATGGAAGGGATGACCTACACAGCGCCTTTTGCGGACAGCGAATTATGGCCGCAATGGTGGGATATGTACTGGTGGGTTGACTGGCTTTCCTTTGGTCCCATCGTTGGTTTGTTCTGTGTTCGCTTGGGCTATGGCCGCACGATTCGTCAATTTGTCATCGTTAACTGGCTCTTGCCGGCTGCCTTTGCCTTTATTTGGTTCTCCGTTTTCGGCGGCGTTGTACTCCATGCGCAATTGTTCGAAGGGATCGATATCTTCAGCGTTTACACCCAGCAGGGTGCGGAAGCCTTGACCTTCTCCGCTTTTGATCTCGTGCCTTTGGCTCAGATTATTAAACCCATCATGATTATCACGATTGCTTTGTCCTTCGTGACCTTGGCGGACTCCATGACTTCCACCATTTCCACGATGTCCTTGAAAGAAAACCAGGATGTTAAAGAAGCTCCTGTTTCCCTCAAAGTGTTCTGGGGCATCACCATGGGCTTGGCTTCCCTCGTGTTCACCTTGACCGGTGGTATCGACGGGATTAAGATGGTGAAAACCTTTGCCGGTTTCCCCATCCTCTTTGTTGGCTTGTTTATGCTGGGCGGTTTCATTCGCTATATGAGCAAACGTCCGAAAGATGCCAATGGGCAGTATGTGTATGAAGATGCGGTTGCTGACGCACCGGATGATCCCAATGAAGTGGAAGTGCGTCCGACTTGGTTGGAAAGAAAATTCATAAAAAAATATCGCGGATAAAAAGTATTTGCGCAAAACAATGTGAGGTGCACAAATGAAGAAAAAAAAGAACATTCTCGACTTTTATGAGATGAAGAAAAAGGGCGAACAAGTAACTTGGGTTACTGCCTATGATTTCCCCACAGCAACCTTTGCTGAAAAAGCCGGGATTGATATGATCCTCGTTGGTGACTCTTTGGGCATGGTGGTTTTGGGTTATGAAGGTACAAATCCTGTAACGATGGCAGATTGTATCTCCCATTGCCAGGCTGTACGCCGTGGAGCACCGAATACCTGGATTGTCGGGGATATGCCCTTCATGTCCTATCAGGTTTCTGATGCTTTGGCAGTTGAAAATGCCGGCCGCTTTATTAAAGAGGCTGCTGTAGACTGCATTAAATTGGAGGGTGGCATACGGGTTGCTCCCAGGATCCGTGCGATCACCGATGCAGGGATTCCCGTTATCGGTCATTTGGGCCTCACACCCCAAAGCTCCGGCCAATTGGGTGGTTTTAAAGCCCAAGGGCGGGATGTGAAAAATGCCCGTCTTGTGATCGAAGACGCCTTAGCAGTCGAAAAAGCCGGTGCTTATGCCCTCTTGCTGGAAGCGGTGCCGCCGGAATTGACCAAGTTCATCCAGAACAAACTCTCGATTCCTGTTTACAGTATCGGCGCCGGTGCAGCTGACGGCCAATTGATGATTTGCGGCGACTTGCTTGGCATGTTCCAGGCTTTCACCCCGAAATTCGTCAAGAAATATGCCGATGTTGCCCAAGTAGAAATTGACGCCTTTAAGGAATATATCGATGACGTCATCACTGGGCGTTTCCCGGAAGATCAGCATGTTTACCATGTGCTTGATCCGATCGAGGAATTTGAAAAGTTATTTAAAGAGTTTGAATAAAAGCAAACCAAAAACCAAATCCAAAAAGTAACCACAAAGGGAGGAGGCAGACGAAAGTCTGCTTCTTCTCTTTTTTGTATTGAGGACCGTCCATTAGGTTTATGCCGTTGCTTTACGGGAAAAGAAAATGTTTTATGGTAGCAAAATTACCTACTTGTAATATTTTTCGGCATATGTTACGATAAATTTGCAATTCAATATCGATCATAGAGCCGATAAGGAATCGGGTGAAAATCCCGAACGGTCGCGCCACTGTGAAGCAGAGCAAACCCCATAAGCCACTGAAAGGGAAGGGGGGGTGCGCAATGAAGCTGAGTCAGGATACTTTTGGCCTATGATAGGATTGTGGACTTCCGCGCAATGAAGTACCGCTTTTTCTGCTTTTAGAAAAGTGCTCTACTCTCATTTAGGGAGTAGAGCACTTTTATTGATGATTCGAGGCGGATCATATGATGGATATGGCGCGCCGCTGCGTGGAATTCGCTTTGACCGGAAGGTCGCCCCTCAGGCGATTGGGGCGGTTGCCGTTCCCATATGGGAGAACAAGGTAATAGGTGAAAGGCGTCACAGTATATTTGATGAATTTAGGAGGGAACCACATGAAACAAGGATATGTACAGGTGTATACGGGTAATGGCAAGGGAAAAACCACGGCGAGTCTCGGCATTATCATGCGTGCTGTAACGGAGGGGATGAACGTTTATTTAGGGCAATTTATCAAGGATATGGAATATAATGTGATTCGCTGTTTACGGGAGCGTTTCCCGGAGGTAACGGTGGAACAATATGGAACCGGGCGTGGTTGCCTCCTCAGAGGCGAGGTGGGCGCGGAGGACAACTCTGCCGCCATGAGTGGTTATGAAAAAGTGAAAGAAGTTTTGGTCTCTGAAAAGTATGATGTCGTAATTTTAGATGAGATCAATGTCGCCGCTTTTTTTAAACTGATTACGACGGAACAGATTTTATCTTTGATCCGCTCTCGGCCCCAAGGAACCGAGCTGATCCTTACGGGGCGTTACGCCCCGGCGGAAATACGGGATGCTGCTGATTTGGTCACAGAGATGCAGGAGGAAAAGCATTATTATGCCCAAGGCGTCATTGCGCGGCGGGGCATTGAATTATAATGCTTTGTTTATGGCGAAAAAGTAGGGGATCATAGCGATTCAATTTGGAGAGGTAGATCTAAATGAACCATAAAAAAATGATGGAATGGTGCCTTGATTATATTGATCATCATTTTGATGAAGAAATAACGCCGCAAAGCTTGGCTGAGATGGCAGGGTACTCTTTTTACTATTTTTGTCATGTATTTGAAAAGTGTAATGGAATTCCGGTTGCAGAATATTTAAGGAAACGGCGGATGGCGGCAGCGGCTAAAAATCTTGGCGATGGAGAAAGCATCGCCAAGATCGCCAAGAAGATGGGATATTGCACCCATGCCGGTTTTGCCAAAGCCTTTAAAAAGGAATTTGGGATGAGCGCCACCCAATTTAAAAAAAGGGACGGTGGCATCCCAATGAAACCGAAAATTGTGGAAAGAGCGCCGATTAAGGCGATAGGGTATAGTTTGCCTCCTCGAGACGGTAGAGAGTGGAATCCATATGACGACGCTTCCCATTGGTGGGGTGCGGATTTTAACATTGCGGATCATCATGAATATCGGAACCTGGCCCGGGTGGGAAGAGGAGAAATCGGGATGTGGCTACGGCCTGAAGAAAACGGCAATATGACCTATTTCTTCGGCCCTATTGTGGAGGATTTTTCTTATACCCCCAAGGGGATGACGAAAATAGAATTGCCGGCGGCTACTTATGTGGTCTTTGCTACCGTTCCGGTAGATATTGCCAAGGGTAAAACGGAATTTCGCCGGACGATCAATTGTGCTTGGAAATATATTTATGAGGAATGGGCGGATGGCAGCGGCTATGATTTCGATCAAGATCATATTGCCTTTGAATATTACGCTGATGAAGGCGGCGTTCATAATGGAGAAGCGATTGTGGAATTATTTGTTGCCATCAAGAAATCAAGCAAGGAACCTCATGTGTTTTGGCAAAGTTAGCAAGTTTGGATAAACATATTTTTCACACGTATGATATAATACAGATACCAATCAAAATTATGCCAATATAATCCAATAAAGTAACACATAAACTAACGAAATCGGGTGCAAATCCCGAGCTACCCTATTGCTGTAATGCTGAGCGAGCCTATGATGCCACTGGGGGAATGAGAATTTCCATGGGAAGGCGGGTGAGCGTGAGGGGGATCCCCTTGGAAGCTAAGCCAGAAGACGAGGATTTATGTGCGTTCAAGGAAAAAAGGGCAGTTCCCATGGACATCGTCTATGGGGCTGTGTTTTTTTTGGATCAGCGAATTGAACTCAATAGGAACATCACCGACGTGCATGAGGTGATGACTTTAAGGAGATCGTACCCAGTACGCTTCTTTTGGTTATCCATGCGCGTTTTTTTATTGCCAAACAATTTGCACATTGGGTCTTCATCCTATGGTTTATGCACGAAACCGTCGTTTGGCGGCCCGGTGTGCAACACCCGAAAGGGCGAATATAACTATATTTTCACGAGTAGATACTTGCAGTATGTCGGGGAGCCACAGGTTGAACTCGGCAAACCCAAATCCATGTGATTTTTAGGAGGATATGTGATGAAAAAGACTTTTTTGGCATTGATGCTTATTGTGATGTTGATCGGTGCGTTTGCTTTTCCCGTTGCGGCCGTTGATTTACAACCTGTGGGCGATTTAACGACTGACTATGAAAATGCGATTGAAAACACCATTGAATGGGCCAAACAAGGAGAGAGCTTGGTGTTCAATGAAACCTTGTTGAACAGTGGTACGGTAGGAAGCACCTTTGGCGATTGGCTGGCCTTCGGCGTGGGACGCTATGGTTATGAGGATAACTATCAGGGGTATCTGGGCGCTTTGGAAACCTATGTCTCTACGAAATATTTGAATGACGGCGGCCTTGACAGTAATAAAGCCACGGAATGGCATCATGTCACTTTAGCGGTGTTGGCATTGGGAGGCGATCCTACCGCTTTTGGTGAAGACGCGAGTGGAAACCCAATCAACCTGATTGCCGACGGCGTCTATGATTGTGCGGTCGGTAATCTTTGGAAACAGGGGATTAACGGTGCGATCTGGGGTTTGATTGTTTTGGACACCAATCAGTATGAAACGCCGGAAGGCGCTAGTTTTGATCGGGAAACCATTATCGACTATATCTTGAGCCAGGAAATTAGCGGCGGCGGCTTTGCTTTAACCGGTACGATACCGGATCCGGATATTACCGCCATGGCATTGCAATCTTTAGCGCCTTATTATGGCAGCGATGCGGATGTGACCGCGGCGGTAGACCGTAGCCTTACGATCCTTTCCAACTTACAAGAAGACGATGGCGATTATAATAGCTGGGGAACCGTCAACGCCGAAAGTACAGCGCAAGTTCTGGTAGCCGTATGTGCTTTGGGTATCGATCCCTTAACCGATAACCGTTTTATAAAAGACGGCAATACTCTCATTGATGGTTTGGCGCGTTATTATAATGCGGCGGACGGCGGTTTTGCTCATGTGCTTACGGAAGGTGAAGACATTTCCAGCAATGCCATGGCGACAGATCAATGCCGTTATGCGCTGATTGCCTTTGATCGCTTTAAAGACGAACAAAGCAGCTTGTATGATTTTCGGGGTCTACGGTGTCCCTTCGTATTGAAGGCATTGCCGATACGGTCCTTTATGAGAAAAGAATCGCTGTTGATGAGGAAGAAACCGTCGGCGATTTAGTAGAAAGCACCTTAACGGGAAATGAGATCCATATGAGAAAAATGATGTATACGAATATTTCCTTCGATTAACGGAGAAGCGGAAGGTACCTTTGGGGTCAATTATGATGGTTGGCAATATCGGGTAGACGGGCTTTATCCGATGGTTGGTATGTTTGATTATGATCTTACCGGCGGTGAAGTGATTGAGCTTTACTATGGCCCCATGGACATCGCCTATCCGTTATTGGAGATCGAAGCGAATACGGATGGCAGTAATCAAATCACCGTTACTTATGAATCCGTAGATTGGTATCAAAGCCCGCCGGTTACGGATACGCTCCCCATTGCCGATGCTACGGTAACGATTGACGGTGAAGACTATCTTACGGATGAAGATGGCCAATTTACGGTTTGTCTGCCGAAAGGTGATTATGAAATAGCGATCGAAAAAACGGATGCTACCCATGTGGTGGATGGGAAAGAATTGCCCCTTCTGGTACGGTTTGCCCCGGACGCCACAATCACCATTGAGAATTCTCCCATTGATAAGATGACGGATGCCAAAGCAGGCGCTTGGTATTATGGTGATGTGGATTGGATGATGGCAGCAGGGATCATGAACGGGGATTCCGCCTCGACCTTTGGCATAGGCAAAACCATTAAGCGTTGTGATTTTGTAACGGTACTGGGGCGTTATGAAGGGATCGAAGATTCCGACAGTGATCATCCCGCCGCCAGCGATTTCATCGACGTTGTTGAATCCGCATATTACGCTTCCCATGTGGCCTGGGCGGTTGAAAATGAAATCGTCTTCGGTTACGGAGATAAATTTGGGCCCAAAGATGATATCACCCGGCAGGATATGGCGGTGATCATCGCCAGATATGCCGACAGTGCCGGTATTGATTTGCCGGACGGTACGGCAAGTGAAGCATTTGCCGATGATGCCCAAATTGCCACTTATGCCAAAGCTGCGGTCTACAGTATGAGAGAAGCCGGGATCATTTCAGGCAAAGGTAACAATTGTTTTGATCCTACCGGTACCGCCAAACGGGAAGAAGTTGCAAAGATCATCCATTATTTATTGAATTTAAAATAACAGATAAAGAATGGGGCAGTGGAGGCATCTTTCGTCTCCGCTGTCCCCTACCCTGAAAAAGGGGGTTTACTCTATGAACAAAAAGAGAATGGGGTTGTTCTTCATTGCCGTGATAGTTTTGTTCACGGCTTTTAGTCTTACCCCATTGATGTTTGCCAAGAGCAGCGATACAATGGCGGAGATTAATACGGCCCAAACAGAGGAGTTGGCCTCGGCGCCGCAAATCACCGTTTTGCCCCAACGGGAAGATACCGTTATATCCCAGGCAACGCTGGACTCCGCCCACTTTATTATCAACAAAGATACGGCGGTGGGGAATACGGAAAGCGCAACGGCTGCGGATGCCTATGTCGTCGATAATTTGACCGACGATCTCATCCTTGCCCTATATAATATCATGAACTGGACAATGGATGAGAATGGGTCCTTATTTTCCTCTGCGGTTTTGGACAATGCCGGTACGGAAAACGGTGATTGGTATGGGATGGCGGTGGGGCGCTTTGGGTTCAGTGCCGATGATGTTGCTCTTTACCTGGATCGATTAGAGGAAACGGTTTCTGCTCAATATACGGAATACGGCAGATTAGATACGGAAACTGCGGTGGATTATCAGCGTATTGCGCTCACCGTCTTGTCGTTGGGGGGCGATCCCACGGCATTTGGGGAAAATGCCGACGGCACATCCATTAATCTGATTGCGGACGGTGTTTATGATTGTATTTTGGGGAGCCCTTGGGGCGGAGGGATCACGGGTGCGGCCTATGGTCTTCTCGTCTTGGACAGTAAGCCCTTTCCTGTGCCGGAAACGGCCGCCTTTGATCGAGAGGATTTGCTTCAGGTTTTACTTGGGGCGGAATTGGAAAACGGCGGCTTCGCTTTGGCTGGGAGCCAAATGAATGCGGACGTCACCGCCCTTGTGCTCACTGCCCTTGCACCCTATGAGGAAAGAGCGGACGTGGCCCCGGTGGTGGAGAGAGCTTTAACGGCATTATCTGAAGCTCAAGGGGAAAACGGTGACTTTAGTTCCGGTGGGGTAAAAAACTCTGTCAGTACCGCCCAAGTCTTGATGGCCCTCTATACGCTCCATATCGATCCTTTGACCGATCAGCGTTTTATCAAAAACGGCAAAACGATTCCGGATGGGCTTTATCTCTATTATTCTGCACAAGACGGTGCTTTTGAACTGTGGCAAGGCGCGGGAGCGGATTATGCGGCTGGATGCTTGTTTTTGTGCTTTGGTCGCATCATACCGCTTTCAGGAAGAATATTCCTCTTTCTTTGATATGAGTACTAAGACGCCTCTGCCGCCTCAGGTTGAAGACCCATCCGGCGATGATGCAAAGATCAAGGCATTAGATGATGCCATTAAAGCAGGCGCTTTGCCCCTCGATGTGACCTTGGCCGATGCAGATTTGGTGGCGGATTTGATCAAGCAATATCAGGCCCTTTCCGTTGCGGAGCAGGGAAGCTGACGCATGGGGAAGATTTATTACTTTCCCAGAAAATTATCACGGGTTTGAAAAAGAATATCATCATTAAAAGTCTTTATGCTCTTGGCCGGAACGGAAAATAAATATACGATGCGGGAACCATTAATGGACGCTATCCGTATTCGATTACCTTTTACGGTATGGAGATTTCAAACCCGATGGACTTTGACGCGGATTTTGACTACGCCGGCAAGTAAGGAGCGTATCGACTTGCGGGCCAAAAATGCGATTTATTTGAATTTCCCTCATACCGGTACTTTCCCGGGCAAGGCGACGGTTACCGTCAATTTGGGCGGTTCCGGCGTCTATATGCTCTATCATTATGACAAAAATAAGGACGATTTTCCTTCCTGAAAAAGGTGGAAATGGGGGCCCCGTATCCTTTGAAACCAATGTGGGCGGCGATTACTTTTCTCCCAAAAACAGGTCTCCAAGTTGGTCGCCGCTTATAGTGCGGCCGACTTTGAGGGCGGTGTGGTGCCGAAATCTGTTTTTGAGAGCATTCAAGGAGAAAATGTGAATTTAGAGCTTGAAGCCAAAACGGAGGATGGCATTCGCTACAAAATCACTTTTAACGGGCAGGATATCGTAAACCCATGGACTTTAATACCAATTTATCCTTTACTTCGAAGAGGAGGAGTTTATCCTCCAGTTGGCGGAGAACCTCTGATCATCCATTTTGAACATGAGGGGGAGATGCCCGGTCAGGCAATGATCGAATTTTTTGGCTTGGATTTGCCGGATCAGCAAACCCTGTTATTTTATTACAATGATGTGGAGATGAAAGCGGAATACCGGCAGAAGATCACGATTGCGGATGGCGAGACCCGTTTTATTTTGGACCATTGTTCCGACTACTTTATTGCTGAGCGGGCAAAATCCAAATCTTTGTTAGCGGATGAGGCCGACAACACCGGTGTGGAAAGTATAGAGCAGGAAGAAGCAGACGGAGAGTTCGTCATTCCCCTTTATGTTGTGATTTGTGCCGCGATCATTTTAGCCATGATGATCGGGGTGATCGTTGTTGATGTTTTGCGGAGAAGAAAGACGAAGGCCGCAAAGAACCTATAGCTTGCGAATCGCCGGGGAGACGCCGTGGGTAAAAGGAAATGAAACCAGGTTTATGGAGGGTGAACGATGAAAAAAAATATGTTTGTTTGGGTGCTGTTGATCCTATGTTTGGTTGCTTTCACTTGCTTTGTTTCCGGTTGTACCATCGAAACCCCGGATGAGGTGGCTGACGATGCGACTGAGGTAGCCGCCAATGAAACGGAAGAGGAATATATCGACGCGGATTATGTTGATGAAAACTATGGCGAGGATAATACCGAGGAAGAATATGAAAAATATCTGAATGCCCAGAATACCCAGGTTTACGATCCGGATACCGGTAAAGACCAGTATCAGACCGATCCGATCCCGGAAGGGATGCCGACGCCGGTTGAGCCGGAAAATGCGAAAGTAGATAAAGGCACCGCCTATTCGTGTACCCTTTATATTGAATGCTCCACCATTTTTGACAATATGGATGATTTTAATACGGATAAAGAAGATGTGCTGCCCGCCAATGGTGTGATCTACGCGCGGCAAACGGTTACCTTCTATAAAGGGGAATCTGTTTTCGATGTATTGCAGAGAGAATGTCAAAAAAAGCGCATCCATATGGAATTTTCTTGGACGCCGATCTACAATTCCCACTATATTGAGGGGATTCACAATCTTTATGAGTTTGATTGCGGTGAATTATCGGGATGGATGTATTGTGTCAATGACTGGTATCCGAATTATGGCGTCAGCCGTTATGCGCTGCAGCCCGGCGATGTGATTGAATTTCATTATACCTGTGATCTCGGCCGTGATTTGGGCCAGGATTGGATCGGCTAATGGCGATGAAAGTACATGCGGATACTTTTTCTACCTACCATCCTTTGATCAATTTTCTCTATTTTGCCATTGTACTGGTGCTTACGATGTTCGTTTTGCAGCCGGTTTTCCTTGTCATCAGCATTGTGGCGGCGATTTCCTATGCCGTTTATTTGAATCGGGGCGGGGCCGTGAAGTTTAACCTCTTGGGAATGCTGCCCCTTTTTATTCTCATGGTTGTGATCAATCCCGTTTTCAACCATGCCGGCGTAACGATTCTTGTTTATGTGAACGGGAATCCTGGACTTTCTGAAGCCATTGTCTACGGGATCGTTGCCGCTACGATGTTTATTGCCGTGATGAACTGGTTTTCTTGCTACAATGCGATTATGACCTCGGATAAATTTATCTATTTGTTCGGCAAGGTCATCCCCCGCCTTTCCCTGGTGCTTTCGATGATTTTGCGCTTTGTGCCGAAATATAAGGCGCAGATCAAGAAGATCTCGATGGCCCAGCGTTGCATCGGGCGGGATATGACCAACGGCAATCTGCTGGATAAAGCGAAAAACGGCATTAAAATCCTATCGATCCCCGCGGTAACCTTGGGCATTGGAAGATGGGATCGAAACTGCCGATTCCATGCAATCCAGAAGGTACGGTTACCGGGGCGTACCGGATTTTTCCATTTTCCATTTCGACGCCAGGGATCGGATGATGCTTGGGGATCATCATTCTTGGCCTCCATGGCTTTATCGCCATCGGAATGGGGAAGATCTTTGTCGTGTATTATCCCGCGATTAAGGTCAATGAACATACGGTTTTTTGCTGTGGTGAGCTATATTTTTACGGTCTTTTATGTTTTGCCGCTAATCACCATTATCGTATCCGATATCAAATGGTACTTCCAGCGCCACAGCATCTCCGAAGAGGAACGAGAAGCGGCCCATCAGGATCAAGTGGAAATCATTTGATCGTGCCTCGGTATCCTATGAGCGAGAAAATTTCGAGAGACGGTAAGTCGATAGAAAAATAAGAATCCCAAAATAGACTGCTGCAAATGAGGACGATAGAATGCACTGTTATGAAATCAACGGACTGACTTTTCTTATCCGGATATGGAGAAAGCGGCGTTAAAAGCTATTAAGCGAGGATAGAGCCGGGTGAATATGTTGCCATTTTGCGGGAAATCTGGCTGCGGCAAGAGTACATTGCTCCGGCATTTAAAAACGGTTTTGACGCCATACGGGGAGCGTAGAGGAGATCAAATTTTTTGGCGCGCCTCTGGTTCAAATGGCGTTACGGGATCAAGCGGGGCAAATCGGCTATGTATTGCAGGATCCGGACAATCAGATCGTAACCGATAAAGTTTGGCATGAATTGGCGTTTGGTTTGGAAAGCCTGGGGGAAGAGACGGATACCATTCAGCTGCGCGCGTGGCAAATGGCCTCATGTTCGGGATCAAACTTGGTTCCATAAAAAAAGTGGAGGGAATTGTCCGGCAGGCAAAAACAGCTTTTGAACTTGGCCTCCATTATGGCGATGCAACCGAATGTCTTGATCTTAGATGAGCCGACTTCACAGTTGGATCCATTGCTGCCAACGATTTTAAATACGATTCGCAAAATCAACCAGGAATTGGGGACGACGATCATCATCACGGAACATCGTTTGGAGGATGTGTTTCCCTATGCCGATCGCGTTGTCGTGATGGACAAAGGCGAGATCATTGCCGATGGAGAACCGCAAACCGTCGGTGTGCAGTTGAAAGCGGAAAATCATGATATGTTCGTGGCGATGCCCGCGCCGATCCGCATTTATGCCGAAGTCGATGCGGATTCTCCTGCCCTCTGACGGTACGGGATGGGCGCAAATGGATGACGGATCTCTTTGCTGGCAAAGAGATCGGCGAACAGGAAATCGCGGAAGCGCCACTTCCGTCTGCTTTTGACGCCGTGATCCGGATGAAAGACGTCTGGTTTAAATACGATAAGGACCTCGGGATGTGCTGAAAGGCGTATCCTTAAAAATCCCGCGGGGAAAGATTTCCGCTATTGTCGGGGGGAACGGTACCGGTAAAAGTACCACGTTGAAGATTCTTACCGGCATATTAAAGCCCTACCGCGGGAAAGTATGGTTGCAGGATCAGGAAATTGCGAAATATAAGGGCAACAGCCTGTTTGAAAAGAACTTAGCCTCCTTGCCCCAAGATCCCCAAGCGCTCTTTGTGAAGAACCGTGTCGATCTTGACCTGATGGAGGCTTTAAACGGTACGGAATTGACCAAGGAGGAAAAGATGGAGCGCATCCGCGCCATGGCGGAATTGGTGGAGATCGATCATCTTTTGGCACAGCATCCCTATGATCTTTCCGGCGGGGAAAAACAGCGGGCGGCCCTGGCAAAAGTGCTTTTATTGGAACCGAAGATGCTCCTTTTAGATGAGCCGACAAAGGGAATCGATAATTTCTTTAAGATAAAATTGGCGGAGATTTTAAAAAAGCTCACCGCTAGCGGCGTCACCATTTTGATGGTATCCCATGATATCGAATTTTGCGCCCGTTATGCGGAGTGCTGTTCCATGTTTTTTGACGGTGCGATTGTCACCACGGATACGCCGCGCCGGTTTTTCTCCGGCAACAGTTTCTATACCACGGCAGCAAACCGGCTTTCCCGCCACTATTTTGCCAATGCCGTTACCAATGAGGATGTGATTGAATTATGCAACAGAACCTTACAGAAAAAATCATCGTAAAACTGGGCGCGCCGCCGATGGATGCGGCCACGGCTCGCATCAGAGATATTAGTAAAACCTTGCTTGCGATTATGCTGGTTTGCTGCGCTATGCCCTTCCTTACCATGGGATATGGCGATCTCAGTGAAACGCTGAGCCTTTGGCAGATCGCCACCAGGCTTTGGCGTTTGGATATGGTGAAAGCGCTTCCGGATACGATGCGCAACATGGTACTGTTGGCGCGCATGATGGCTTGGACAATCATGGGCATCCTTGCCTTTTCCTGGGTTGTGATGGTTACCCGTTATCGGGGCAATCACTTTCTTGCGGTCATGATATCTTCCTTTATTGGCCTTGGTTTTTGTATCGGGATCTATTTTTATCTGCAATATCTTTTCCTTGCCGGTTTGGAGCAGGATTTCGTTTTGATTTACGGTAATGGAGCAATTGTGCTGATCGCAGGTTTCTTGCTTTGCGGTCTCATCCTTTTGACGACGAAAATGAAAAAGAGAACGATGATGGCGACGGTTTTGATCTTGTTGGTGATTCCGGCCACCATTGCGTTCGGTATCCTTTTTTTAGGCGATCGCAAGTATTATGTTATCAGCCTCTTGATCGTTTTTGAAACGATGCTGCCTTTCTTTATGGTTTTTGAAAGCCGTAAACCGGAAGCGCGGGAGATGATTTTGATTGCGGTTATGTCCGCCATTGCCGCCGTGGGCCGTGCCGCTTTTGCGGGGCTGCCCTTTTTTAAACCCCTGGTGGCGATCGTGATTATTACCGGGGTTTCTTTGGGGCCGGAAGCAGGCTTCCTTGTCGGCGCCTTGTCCGGCTTTGTTTCTAATTTTCTTTTTGGGCAAGGTCCTTGGACACCATGGCAGATGTTCTCCTATGGGATTTGCGGCTATATTGCCGGGATTCTCTTCCGTAAGAAGCTCCTTACGAAAAAACGCATTCCCCTTTGCATCTTCGGCGCTGCCGTCGCTTTGCTGGTTTGCGGGCCGCTGTTGGATCTATGCGCTTTCTTTACGATGGCAATGGAGCAAACCCCCAAGATGTTTTTTGCGGTTTTTGTTTCCGGGTTCCCGGTTAACCTGGTCCATGCGACGGCGACGGCCACTTTTTTGGCGCTCCTTGCGAAGCCCATGAATGAGAAGCTCGACCGGATCAAGAAAAAATACGGTTTAATGGAGCCGTAAAACGATGAAGTTAGGAAAGGCATAAAAACTTGATACAGAAGAATTGATCGGATACGAAGGGAGCGGAAGGCGCGCGGGCAGTTATGACCGCAGCGTCTTTTTCCTTGATTGACAAAGGGAGAAAATATGGTAATCTATATCTAAGAGAGCAGATAATGGGGGTAGGGAGGATTTTGAGAACGGATTTCCTCTAGCCAAAGCAAAACTCTGCCGGCGTTGTTTTTCATGGTCAGGCTGAAAGGTAAGCAGAAAAAGGGATTGCGATAACGGGAGAGAAAATGGATAAATTTTTGTATTTATTACTGACGGTGTTCAGCGGTGTAGCCATGAGTTTGCAATTGCCGATCAATGCGGCTTTGGGAAAACGGATCGGGTCCTTGGAAGCGGGCCTCGTCTCATTTTCTTCGGGCACACTTGCCCTTTTGATCCTTGTGATCGTATTTGGCAACGGCCAGTTTTGGGCATTTGCGCAAGCGCCCAAATGGCAATTAACCGGTGGGATTCTCGGTGTGTTCGTGGTAGTTTCCCTGATCGTTGTGACGCCGAAACTCGGCGTCCTGGTGGCGCTGATGACGGCGCTGGTCGGCCAGATGGTGATGTCGACCATTATCGATCATTATGGCCTTTTTGCTGTCGATATTGTGCCGATCAGTTGGGAACGCATTGTGGGTTTGCTCCTACTTCTCGCCGGGATGGCCTTGATCGTGAAAAGTAAGGTAGGATAAGCGGTAATCGCTGAAAATCGATGCTGAATAAAGAAAACCGGCAGTTGCACTTTTTGGGTGCAAAGCCGGCTTTTTTGTTGGGAATTGATCGTTATCTGATTAGTCTTCTTCCGCCTGGGATTGGGTATCGTTTTGTGGTTGAAAGATTAATTTGCTTCCGGTCCAAAAATAGATAGAATCAAGCGCCGCAGCTACGATAAACCAATATAATAAATCTACATTTCCCCAGTTTGTCTCCATCACCCCGCAGAACATCGCTCCGAAAAAGAAAATGAGTGAAATATAGTAAAGGGCGGTTCCTTTTTTCCCTTCAAAACGGCGATTAACGATGCCGATCGTTCCGGCAATGAGAGCGGAAACAACCATCAGCAGTCCGTATGTACCCTTAAGAGCAGTATCGGAGCCGATAAAGCGAAAATAATCGATTTGATATAAATAGAAAAGTAAAACCAGGCCGAGGATGAATGTGAGAGCGGAAACAGCAAAATTGATTGTTTTCATGGTCATTACTCCTTCATTGTGTTTTTCACTTCTCCTATTCTATAGGCGTTCCTGTTTTCCCTGTTCTTTTTTCTTGTTTTATGTTGATTTTATGGCGATATAATTGCTTCGGCACAATGGTAACAAAAATAAGGATTGACAAAAGGCCGTTTTAAGAGAAAATGGGTTTATTGTTATCCATTAACGGAATGGGGGTTGACGATTGTGCGGGAAAAGATTTTGGCGCTCTTACGGGAAACAGGGGACTATGTCTCCGGAGAGGAAATCGGAGGTAAACTCGGAATTTCCCGTACGGCGGTTTGGAAATGGCTGGCGAAATTAACGGAAGACGGCTATGAAATCGACAGTAAAAGCCGTTGTGGTTATCGTCTGATTTCCGAGGCGGATAAGCCCTATCCTTGGGAGATCGGGCCACGCTTAAACAGCAAATGGCTGGGGAAGGAATACCGCTATCTGCCGGAAACCGTTTCCACCAATCAGGATGCCCGCCGTTGGGCGGAGGAAGGCGCTCCCAATGGGGCTTTGGTGATTGCGGAGCGGCAAGAGAAGGGGAAAGGCCGCAAAGGGCGCTATTGGCATTCCGGTTCCGGCGGCTTATGGTTTAGCTATGTTTTGCGTCCCCATTTGCTTCCGGCCCAGGCGCCACTCCTTACGCTGGTGACGGCTGTCGGGTTGATTCGCGGTCTGAAAAACTATACCGGGAAGCAGCTGGGGATCAAGTGGCCCAATGATATTTTTTGGCAAGGCAGAAAACTGGTGGGGATTTTGGCGGAAATGAAGGCGGAACTCGATGGGATCGAATATGTTGCCATCGGTATCGGCATCAATTGTAACCGCGATGCTATTGCGGATGAGATTGCCGATATTGCGGTCTCATTAGAGGAGATCATGGGGGGGAAATGTGTGCGGAATGCATTATTCCCCGTTTTGCTGGCTGCTTTGGAAACGACTTATGAGGAGTATTACCGCGACGGTTTTGAAAATCTGCGGCGAGAATGGGAGTCCTACGCGGTGATCCTGCACCGCAAAGTCAGGATTTCATCCTATGATGGGGATTTTGAAGGTACGCCCTTAGGTTTGCTGCCCGACGGCAGCCTCTTGGTGGAAAGGGAGGATAAAGTGCAAGTTCCCTTGATCGCCGGAGATGTGAGTTTGCGTTTGAAGGAGAATGAATAATGACCGAACAGCATGAGAAATTGCGAAATATGATTTTGGTGGCGATTTTCGCCGCGATTTTAGCGATCCTTTCCCAGATCGTTTTCAATGTCCCGGTGAGTCCCGCGCCCATCACCTTGCAGACTTTTGGCATTTATTTAATCGCTTTGCTTTTGGGTGGCCCGATGGGCGCTTTGGCGGTTTTGCTTTATCTCGCCTTGGGAGCGGTGGGTTTGCCGGTGTTTGCCGGAGGAGAAGGCGGTATCGGCGTGATTTTGGGGCCGAAAGGCGGTTTCTTATTGGCGTTTCCCATCGCGGCCTATATCTCCGGTTTTTTGATCACGAGATTGAACCGGGAAAAGATCGTATCCTATCTTATTGCGGTTCTTCCCGGCTTTCTATTGATTTTTGTTCTCGGTACTTTGCAGTTGAAGCTGGTTTTGGGGCTTTCGCTTTGGCCTGCGCTACTGGCAGGCGTGATCCCTTTTTTGCCCGGAGAAGCGCTTAAAATATTTTTAGCGGTTTTTTTGTCATTTAGGATTGGTAAAACAGGGATAATTCGGTATAATAAGAATCATCCAAGATAAGGAAGTGTCAGTATGCTATTAGCCATTGATGTGGGCAATACTCATCTGGTTTTAGGAATTATGGAAGGGGATGAGATCCTCTGCCATTGGCGTATCGCCACCGACCGGGAAAAAACAGAGGACGAGATCGGTTTAATCGTTCTCAATCTGCTGCAAAGCGCCAAGATTGCGCCGGAACGGATTGAACGCATCATTGTCGGTTCCGTCGTGCCGACGTTGACGGACGCCCTCTATATCATGTCCAAGAAATACTTTTCCATTAAGCCTTTGATCGTTAATTACAACGTCAAGACGGGTCTGCCATTGCATTTTGATAATCCCCAGGAAGTGGGGGCCGACCGCATTGCCAATAGCTTGGCTGCCTACATGCGTTACGGCGGCCCGGTGATCGTCGTGGATTTTGGCACCGCTACCACCTTTGACTATGTCAACGGGAAAGGAGAATATGAAGGCGGCGTCATTATTCCCGGTATTGGGACTTCAATGGAGGCCTTATTCCAGCGCGCGGCCAAACTCTCAAAGGTGGATTATGTGCGTCCGCCGCAAGTGATCGGGAAAAATACGGTGCATAGTTTGCAATCCGGTTTTTATTACGGTTTTGCCGGACAAGTGGATGGGATCCTTGCCCATATGCTTGAAGAGATTGGTTCCGATGAGGTGGCGGTGGTTGCTACCG
>JAXGQI010000013.1:0-54759 GCA_040766525.1 Clostridiales bacterium
ACCCAATGCCAAAATCTATGCCAGCGCAGGATTAAACTTGGATGAAGTAATCGAGATTATCAAAACAGGATATGTGGAAGGCAAAAAGATTGTCCGCCTCCATACGGGAGACCCCTCGATTTACGGCGCAATTCGGGAGCAAATGGATCGTTTAGAAGCCCTTTCGATCCCGTATCAAGTAATCCCGGGGGTCAGCTCCTTTGCCGGGGCCGCCGCGGCGATTCGCCAAGAATTGGTTTTGCCCGGGGTCACGCAAACGATTATCCTTACCCGGATGGAAGGCCGCACGCCGGTCCCGGAACGGGAAAAGATCGAGCATCTTGCGAAAATCAATGCCACCATGGTCATCTTTTTAAGTATCCATATGATCGAGGATCTGGTGAAGCTCTTGGCGGAAGGCTATGCTCTCGATACGCCGGTGGCCGTTGTGTATAAAGCGACCTGGCCGGAGGAAAAAACTGTGATCGGGACTTTAGCCGATATCGCCGCAAAAGTAAAAGAAGAAAAGATTGGGAAGACCGCTCTTGTGATGGTCGGCGGCTTTTTGGGAGATACCTATGAGCTCTCAAAATTGTATGATAAGCATTTTACCCATGGCTACCGCCTTGGGAGCGAAGGATAACCACGATTTTGGGGTTTGCCCAAAACGCACCGAAAGGAGAAGGAATGAAAAAGGGAATTTTGATTTTAGGCCATGGCAGCCGCTCCAATGATGCCCAAGAGGTGTTTAATTCTATTGTGGAGCAATTTAAAGCACTTGGCTATGAGAATGTGAAGGCCGCGCATATGGAGTTGTGCGAACCGGGCATACCGGTGATTTTAGAGGAATTCAAAGCGGAAGATATTTTTGAAATCTATGCTTTGCCGCTTTTCCTCTATCCGGGGATCCATTTGAAAGAGGATATCCCCAATATGTTTAAAGAATATATGGCGGCTGATCCTCGCTTGCAGTTGACCTTATTGGCGCCGCTGAAAGACGACCCGCTAATTGTGAAAATCCTTGAGAAAAGATATTTGGAGGCAATTAGATGAAAAAAACCTTACCTGTCCTCATCGTGACCGCATTTTTGTTGATGCTTTATCCTACGGATCTTTTTGCGATGCATATCGCGGAAGGCTTTTTGCCAGGCAAGTGGTCGATCATCTGGTCTGTGGTTGCCTTGCCCTTCATTATCATTAGTGGCGTGAGCATAAAAAAGGCAATGGCGGAACGCCCGAAATTGAAAATCATCTTGGCCATGGCAGGGGCCTTTGCCTTTGTGCTTTCCTCCTTAAAGCTGCCGTCGGTTGCGGGGAGTTCTTCCCATGCGACCGGGATCGGCCTCGGCGCTATTCTCTTTGGCCCCTGGCCCATGGTCATTATTGCACTGATCGTTTTGCTTTTTCAGGCTTTGCTCTTGGCCCATGGCGGTCTGACGACTTTAGGCGCTAACCTGTTTTCGATGGGGATTGCCGGTCCTTTTGTTGCTTATTTCATCTATCGGGGTTTGAAGGCGATGAAAGCTTCCAATAGCGTGGCCGTATTCTTCGGCGCTGCTTTGGGCGATCTTTTTACCTATGTTGTGACTTCGATCCAATTGGGTTTGGCTTTTCCGGCCGAAGCGGGCCTCATGTTTTCTATCATGAAATTTATGGGCATATTTGCTGTGACCCAGATCCCTTTGGCGATTGTGGAAGGTTTGCTCACCGTGGTGGTTTTCAATATCGTTTTGAAAAATGCCCCGGATGAAATGGCCTCTTTAAACTTCGAAATGGGCAAAACGGTCTCCGGCAAACGGACTTTGGTGATGAATATTGTTGCGGTCATGATCTGTGTCGCGCTGATTTTTGTTCCTTTCCTGGCCTATCAGGGTGAATATTCCGGTACAGATGATCAGGGGATGGATGCGATCACAGAAATCGATGAAAACTATGAACCTTGGTTCAATTCGATCTTTGAACCGGGCAGCGACCAGATGGAAGTCACCCTATTTTCCTTGCAAACGGCAATCGGCGCAGGTTTATTGGGCTATTTCATCGGGAATATGAAGAAGAAGGCAAAAAAGAAGAATGAGCATACTTCATCTTGACGATATTCCATATCAATCCCCCTTACGGAAGCTGGATCCCGGTTTTAAACTCTTTTTTTCCTTGGGAACGATCGTTTTAACGATCGCCTTAAACCGGATCCTAATCTCTGCCATCGTGTTTTCTTTGATGGTTCTTTTGAGCTTATTGTGGGGTAAAGTGAATTTGCGGCGGTATTTGATCCTTTTGTCGATCCCCATGTTTTTTATCATCGTCGGTGTTCTCACCATTATGGTGGATCAGGGGAAAAACTCCTTGTGGGCTTTGGCTTTTGGAATCTGGGGATTTCTGCTGCCAGTTTAAGTCTGGCTTTGGGGATCTTAGGAAATCGCTGGCTTCAGTATCGGCCCTCTATTTCCTCATTATCAATACCCCGCTCAATGATATTGTTGAAGTGATGCGGAAATGGCATGTTCCCGGGTTTATCCTGGAACTAATGGTGCTTATCTACCGTTTTACCACTTTGATGATCGAAAATGCGGAGCAAATTCACATCGCACAAAAATGCCGTTTGGGGTATGGGGATTATCGGACTTCCTTTCACAGCCTTGCGCTCTTGATTGCCCGGCTCTTCAGTATTTCTTTTGCCCGGGGCGAGCGGATCATGGTTGCGCAGGAGTCTCGTAATTACGATGGGGAGCTGGTTTTTTGCCCGGTTTCCTATGTGGAAAAACAGGCGTACTATATCTATACGGTGATTTTTTGGCTCCTGCTGATTTTGGAAAAGGATTTATTTCATTATGAAAATACTGGAAACAAAAAAACTGTGCTTTTCCTACGAAGATGGCACTAAAGCCCTGAAAGGCGTGGACTTTTCTCTGGAAAAAGGCAAGACGACGGCGATTTTGGGCAGCAATGGTGCGGGAAAAAGCAGCCTTTTCCTGAATTTGAACGGAATTTTGCGGCCTTCCGCCGGGGAGGTTCTCTATAACGGGCAACGCTCTCCTATGATAAGAAGAGTTTGACGGCGCTTCGTTCTAAACTGGCTTTTGTGTTTCAAGATCCCGATGACCAGATCTTTTCCGCCAATGTTTATCAGGATATTTCCTTTGGCGCGATGAATATGAAACTTCCCTTAGATGAGGTGAAAAAGACGGGTTGAGGCGGCGATGGAACAGACCAAGATCAGCCATTTACAGGAAAAACCCACCCATGCTTTAAGCTTTGGGCAAAAAAAGCGGGTGGCGATTGCCGGCCTTGGTGATGAACCCGGAAATCTTGATCCTTGATGAGCCTACCGCCGGATTGGATCCCGGTGGGGTCAGCGATTTGATGCGTTTATTGCAGGAGATCCAAAAGGAAAACGGATTGACTTTAGCCATCGCCACCCATGATATCGATATGATCCCTCTTTATTGCGATCAGATCTATCTTTTGGATCAGGGGGAAATGATCTTGGCCGGGAGTCCTGAAGCAGTCTTTTCCCAAACAGAGATCTTGCGGGAGAAACATTTGCGCTTGCCCAGGATCGCACATTTGATGGAGATTTTGGCAAAGGAAGACGGTTTCCCTTTGGAGGGATTGCCTTTGACGATTGCCGCCGCACGGAAGGCGATTAAAGATAACTGCCAATGGAGGGGTTAAGATGGATCAATTCGGTTTAATCCATATCTATACCGGGGATGGGAAAGGCAAGACCACTGCTGCCATGGGCCTGGTGACCCGGGCTTTGGGGCGGGAGGCTTCCGTTCTCCTGGTGCAGTTTATGAAATCAGCGGATACGGGAGAGCTTTTTGCTCTTGCCGCGTTTCCGCGTTTAAAGGTCCTCCGTTCCGAGGAGAAAATCGGGTTTTCCTTCCGTTTGGATGAAGAGGGCAAAAAGCGATTGACGGCGGTCAATAACCGGCTTTTAGCCTCCGCTTTAGAGCTGGCCGATCAATATGACCTGCTCTTGCTGGATGAGGCGATTGGCGCTTATAATCATGGTTATCTGGATCAAGACTTGCTTTACCGATTTTTGGAAAAGAAACCGGAAAACTTAGAGGTTGTTCTTACGGGAAGGAATGCGCCCGATGAGTTGATTCGGTTAGCGGATTATGTATCGGAGATCAAGAAAATCAAGCATCCCTTTGACCGCCAAATCAAAGCGCGGAAGGGCATTGAAAAATAACGGGAAGTTTCGAGAAATAGCTGTTCCAGATTCTAAAATGGACAAAAATAAAAAGCCGAACACGGTTCTCCTTTTTGGGGGAGAAAGCTGTTCGGCTTTAATTATATATTTTATATAAATATTATCTTTGTAAAACTTGCTCTGCGCCACGGATACCGTCGGCGGCGGCGGAAAGGATGCCGCCGGCATAGCCTGCGCCTTCTCCAACCGGGAAAATTCCGCCGAGGCTGCTTTCATAATGATCGTCTCGGCAGATGCGAACCGGGAGGAACTCCGGTTTCCGGCGCTGTTAAGACAGCGTCGGCGGCGGCGAAGCCCGGTATGCGTCGATCCATTTCCGTGAGGGCGTTTGCGATGGCGTCCCCGATCGACACGGAAAAGATCCCACAGATTGCAAGGGGTCACGCCGGGGCGGTAGGAGGGTTCACTTCCCCCCATTCTTTGTAGGGACGATGAGAAAAAAGTCTTCTAACCTTTGGGCCGGGGCATGATAATTTTCGCCCCCGGCGATGAAGGCCGCTCTTTCTAACTGTTTTTGCAGGGCGATCCCCGCCAAAGGGTCCGCATTGGGGAAGGTGTTGACCGCTACCAAAAGGGCGCTGTTGGCATTTTCCCCATTTCTGGCGAAATTGCTCATGCCGTTGGTGACGAGGCCGCCAGATTCCGAAGCGGCGGCGACAACGAGGCCGCCGGGACACATACAGAAGGTATAGGCGCTTTCCCCGGAACTGAGATGGACTGCCAGTTTATAATCGGCGGGGGGGAGGTGCTTTTGAGCCGCTCCGTATTGCACTTCATCAAGCCAGGTTTGGTGATGTTCGATCCGTAGCCCCAGGGAAAAGGGTTTTTGTTCCAGTTGGCAGCCCTTTTCTGCCAATAAGGAAAAAATATCCCGGGCGCTGTGTCCCGCCGCCAAGATCATGCGGTCGGCGGCAAAGCGCTCTTCCCCTTTTGGGGTGGCGACGGTGATGGCGCTGAGTTTCCCATTGGCGAGGGTAAGATCGGTGAGGCAGCTTTCAAAGTGAAAGACGCCCCCCAAAGCTTCAATGCGCCGCCGAAGATTGGCGACGACATGGGGAAGATTGTCGGAACCGATATGGGGCTTGGCCAGATAACCGATTTCTTCCGGCGCTCCGGCTAAGATGAAATCTTGGAGAATGCGGCGATGCCGCGGGTCGCTGGTGCCGGTATTTAGTTTGCCGTCGGAAAAAGTGCCGGCTCCACCTTCTCCGAACTGGACATTACTGTCAAGTAGGAGGGGCCCTCCTTGCCAAAAAGCGGCGATGTCTTTCGCCCGTTCTTCCGCTTTTTTGCCGCGTTCAAAGATGATGGGTTTGAGCCCCGCTTCCGCTAAAATCAGGGCGGCAAAAAGCCCGGCGGGGCCTGTGCCGATGACGACGGGGTGGCATTTGCCTCTATAGGCGATCGGCGGGAGCTGATAGGGGATATCCACACTTTTCTTTACCCCTTTGCGGTTTTTTTGCAGGAGGCGGTTTTCCCCCTTTTTTACCGCAATATCCAAATGGAGAACATAGTGGATATTCTCCTTTTTTCGTGCGTCCACCGCTTTTCTTCTGATTTGAACCGTAGTGATTTCCTCGGTTTTAACGCCGACTTTTTTTGCTGCCGCCGCTAAAACATCCTTTTCCGTATAATCCAGGGGGATTGGAACCCCTTCTAATCTGATCATTGTTTTTCCTCATTCTTTAATGCCGTTGCCGCGGCCATCCCTGCCAGCCGCCCGGAGGACCAGGCCCATTGGAGATTAAATCCGCCGCAGTCTCCGTCGATATCCAGCACTTCTCCGGCGCTGTAGCCAGGTAGGGGACGTGCGGTCTCGGAGAGTTTTAGGATCGAAATCCGCAGTGGAAGCGCCGCCTGCCGTGGCTTGGCTGTTTTTCCAACTCAGGGTGGAGTGGACCGGCAGAGGGAAGGCTTTGAGGGCAAGGGAGATGGTATGGCGTTCGTCCTTGGTTAAAGACGCGCTACTGTGGCTGAGATTTTGCTTTAACGCATGTTTGATCAATAATTGCCCGGTTTTTTTATTGATCAGGCCATTGAGGAAGTGTTCCAATGTCAGATAGCCAATATCCTTTTGGCGTTCGGCCAAAAGATCTTCTACCGCCGTCAAAGTAAAATCCGGGAGAAAATCCAAAGTGATTGTAAGAGATTCACCCGGATGTTCCCCGACTTTCCGCGATAATTGCAGGATCGGCGGGCCGGAAAGGCCGTATTCCGTGAATAGGATTTCACCGGATTCCATTTGCAGACATTGATCGCCTTGATATAAGGCGGCATTGCCTTTTATTTTGATCCCCTTGAGTGCTTTGGGGAGAGGATGGTCGATTTTGATTTGTACGAGAGAGGGGAAGAGCGCCGTTATGCGGTGGCCGAAGTTTTCCAGAATTTGGTAGCCGCTTTTCGTGCCGCCAAGATCCGGGGCGGCTAAACCGCCGGCGGTGATGATGAGCTTGTCCGCAAAGTGATCGCCCGCTTTCGTTTGCAGCAGAAAACGGCCTGCTCTTTTCTCTGCTCCGAAAACTTTGCAGCCGCAATGGAGATCGACATTGAGATGGCCGATCATGAGGCGTAAAGCATCCAAAACCGAGGAGGCTTGATTACTGTAGGGGTAGAGCTTATTTTCTTCTTCCCTGCACATAACGCCGAGGCTCTGGAAAAAGCCCATATTGTTTTCTACATCAAACTGTTGAAAGGCGTCTGTAACAAAGTGAGGATTTTCCCCGTGATAGTGGAGAAGATCAGAGTCTAAATTACCGAGATTGCAGCGACCGTTGCCGGTGGATAACAGTTTTTTGCCGAGCCTTTCCTGAAGTTCAAAAAGGGAGATCTCGGCGAAAAATCCCAGTTCGCGGCAGGTTCGGGCCGCAGCAATCGCTGCCGCCATGCCGCTGGCGCCGCCGCCGATAATCGCGATATTTTTCCTATTCTCTAACGGTTGTTTCATGGGGATCGTGCTCTCTTCCTTTACTTTCAACGATAAGTTGTTCCAACTCCGCCACGGTGACGGCAAGAGCCAATTCTTCTTCGGTGATAAATTGGTGAAATTCCCGCTCGATATCGCAGAGAATTTCCAGCAGATCCAGAGAATCTGCCTTTAAATCTTTTCTAAAACGGGTATTTTCTCCGATCGCATGCGGGTAGTCGGAAAAATGCTTTTCCAGTAGGCGCAGTATTTCCGCAAGCATTACCATCCCCCCTTAACGGGAGTATATGGGGATGGCGGCTAAAATATCATAGATTTAACAGGATATCGAGGCCTTCGATATAGCCGGGAAGCCTTTGCCGCTGATTACCGCTTTTGCTTCCGGCGGCGGTGACGGAATGGTGGCGGAAACTTTCCCTTTCTTCGATGGCGCTGATATGGACTTCCACATAGGGATTTGCACCGATGTTAACGCATCGAAGAGAGCATAACTGTAATGGGATAATGCTCCCGGATTGATGAGGACTCCGTCTGTGACCCCATAAGCAGCTTGGAGTTTATCAATCAAAGCGCCTTCATGGTTTGATTGGAAAAAGCTGATCTGACACCCACGCTCCTCCGCTGCTTTTTCCAGCAGAGCTTCCAAATCTCGCAAGGTTTGTTTACCATAGATCGATGTTTCCGAATACCAAGAAAATTCAGGTTCGGACCGTTGATTACTAAAATATCTTTCATTTTGACCTCACTATTGTTCCATGCTATACTGTCCCTATGATAAGGACGAGCGAAGGAAAGTGCGATGTTTGAAATCAATGGGGATACGAATCTTTTGCCATTATCGGTGATCCTGTAAGCCATAGTCTCTCACCGTTTATTCATAACCGCCTGATTGGGATGGCGGGGTACAACGGATTATATATGCCCTGTCATTTGCGGGCCGGAGAGATCGACCGCTTGCCTTTCCTGCAAAGCTGTATTGGCTTAGCGGGGTGGAATCTGACCATGCCCCATAAAGAGGAGATTATCCCACTTTTGGCTGAAATCGATCCTGCGGCGGCAAAAATTGCTTCTGTGAATACGGTTGTGGTTACGGACCAAGGTTGGCATGGATACTCTGCTGATGGGTTGGGCTTTCTCCGTTCTCTGGCAGACGCCGGTTTTTCTCCGGCAGGGAAACGGGTGGTGCTTCTCGGTGCCGGCGGCGCAGGCCGTGCCGTGGCCCATGCCTTGGCCGAAGAAGGCGCAGCCAAAATCACGATTATGAACCGCAATCTAAAAAGAGGAGAAACGCTGGCCCAATCCGTCGGTGCTGTGGCGGAGGCCAAGCCTTGGGGAGATTGGCCGTCCCTTGCGGAATGTGACTTGCTGATCAATACGACGCCCCAGGGAATGCACGGTGTTACCGGGGATTTTGACGATTTTTCTTTCCTTCGTTTTTTGCCGAGGGATGCGATGGTTGCAGACCTCATTTACCATCCGGCAGAAACCCAATTGTTGGCGGCTGCCAAAACATGTGGTCTAGGTCCCATCAATGGCCTGGGGATGCTTGTCCATCAGGCGATCTTGACTTTTTATTATTTTTGGGGCGTGATGCCAGGTGAAAAAGAAACGGCAGCAATTTTTTCTGCTTTAGAAAAGGAAAAAGGATATGTCCGTCTATAAATTATGCCCTTCTCCGATATTTCAGCGCGGATAAGATGGCTTGCACGGTTTCTTCTTTATTTTCTAAATTCTCGATCTCAATTTGGGAGGCCTTTTGATAAAGGGCTTCCCTTTCCTTATATAAGGTGAAAATACGATTGGGTTCCGCCGCCAAAAGGGGGCGTTTTTTAATGCGCGGATTTTGAATGATGACTTCCGGCGGTCGTTTAAGCCACACCACGCGGCCGCTTTTTTGCATTAAGCGGATATTATCTTCGTTTAAAATGATCCCGCCGCCGGTGGCGACGACACGGTTCCTCCGTTTGGCAAGGTCTGCTAAAACCTCATGCTCCAATTGGCGGAAAGCCGCTTCCCCTTTTTCCTGGAAGATTTCCTGGATGCTTTGCCCGGCCTTTTTGGTGATCAGACGATCGGTATCGACAAAACGGCGCTGTATTTCTTTGGCTAAAAGCCGCCCGATACTGGTTTTCCCTGCGCCGGGCATGCCGATAAGGTAAATATTCCTCATATCTTAGCCCCTCCGCGATATAGGCCGATCAATTCCTCCACAGTGATCGGATAAATCCGGGTTTTGCCGATTTCTTCTAATAAAACGAGATTGATTTTATCGCCCATGCCTTTTTTGTCCCTGGCGAAAGCTTCTTCCACTTTGGAGGTATAAGCAGCTTTGATCGGCAGATCATGGGCGGCGAGTATTTCCTCGATTTCCCGGCGGATTCCCTTCGGGGTGATTTTCAGCATTTCTCCCCAGCGGGCCGCCTCTACCATGCCAATGGAGACGCCTTCTCCATGGAGCAAGCTGCCGTATTCTCCCGCTGCTTCCAATGCATGGCCCAAGGTGTGGCCGAAATTCAGATTCATGCGGTTCCCGAGATCTTCCGGGTCTGATTCGACAAAATAGGTTTTGATCTCCAAACAACGCCGGATGATTCCCGGCAGATCATCGTTGCCGTCTTTCAGATTATAAAAGAAGTCCCTGTCATGAATGAGGCCGTATTTGATCACTTCCGCCCAGCCGGCATTGACTTCCCGCGGTTCCAAAGTGGAGAGGGTGGCGGTATCGCAAATGACCATTTGCGGCATGTAAAATGCACCGACCAGATTTTTCCCCTGAGGCAGATTGATGGCCACTTTGCCGCCGACGGCACTGTCGACTTGGGATAAAAGGGTTGTCGGCATTTGGATGAAGGGCAGACCCCGCATAAAACTGGCGGCCGCATAACCGGTAAGATCGCCAATCACACCGCCTCCTAAAGCAATTACGGCGTCGCTGCGGTTCATTCCCCAGCCGAGAAAAAGCGTCGTAAAGTTTAAAGAGCATTTCTTCACATTTGGTCTTTTCTCCGCGGGGAAGGATGATGAGATGGCATTCAAACCCGGCGTCTCGAAGATGATAACCCAGCTTTTCTCCGTACAGCGGGCCGGTGGCGCCGTCGGCTACGATTGCGATGCGCCGGTTTTTATAGGCTTCTAAAAGGCTGGGAGCTTCCTCTAATAGACCCTTGCCAATATAAATGGGGTATTTTCCCCCTGTCATGATTTCTTTTTTCATTTTCTTTTCCTCCAAAACCATCTCTTTGCTCTATATCATATCACCGTTTCCTCGGCGACGCCTGATTTTACACAATCTTAACATGGAGATAATCCAAGTTAACATAGGGATAATATTTTCTTAATTATACCATGATATTCTTGGAATGAAAGATTATTAGGAGGATAAAAAATGAAAAAGATGAAAATGGTAAAAATCTTAATGGCTTTGGTTCTGCTTTTGAGTGTAGGCGTGCTTTTACTGCTTGCGGCGGCACTCAATGAGGACGAAGGGGAAAATACCGAGGCGGTGAAAATCACCATCGTCGGTTCTACTTCCGTTGGTCCCCATATCGACGCGCTTACCAAAATGTACAATGACAATGTTGACGGCAGCATTACCTTCACCGTTGAACAAGTTGGTTCCGGCCAGGGCATCAAATCGGTACAAGATGGCAGCGCCGACATCGGCATGTCTTCCAGGGAATTGAAGGATGAAGAAAAGCCGATGGAAGAATACCAGCTTTGCATAGACGGAATTGCTGTGGTGGTCAACAGCGCCAATCCGGTGGAGGATATTTCCATGGACGAATTGCGCGCCATCTATATGGGTGAAATCACGAATTGGAGTGAACTTGGCGGCGATGACGCCACAATCAATCTCTATACCAGAGAATCTACTTCCGGCACCCGGGGCGCCTTTGAAGAATTAGTTTTAGGGGAAGACGCCAATGGCGAACAGATTGTGATCGATGAAACGATTTGTGCTGCTGTACAGAACTCCAACGGTCAGTTGGGCCAAGGGGTGCAAAATGACCCGTATGCTATCGGTTACCTCTCTTTGGGTCTGGTTGAAAATTACAATGTCAAAACCATGTCCATCGACGGCGTTGCTGCCAGTACGGAAAACATTGAAGCCGGAACTTATGTGATCTCCCGTCCCTTCTTGCTCTTGACGCTCAATGCCCCTGAAGGCAAGGTAAGCGAATTTATCAACTGGGTCATCACCGACGCTGATGCCCGTGCCTATCTAGAAGAAAATGGGTTTATCGTTTAACGCGCTTTGATGATTGCTTCTATATTTTGTAAATAGGACGATAAAATGAAAAAGATATTGATGAGTAAAAATAAAAGTGAAGGTTTTTACCGTGGCCTGTTCTTTCTCACTGCCAGCATTTCCGTGCTGGCAGTGGGATTGATTACCGTCATGATCTTTTATAATGCTTGGCCTGCCCTAAGGGAAATCGGCATTTGGGAGCTTATGACCGGTAAACAATGGACGCCGACGGCAACGAATCCGCTCTTTGGGCTTTTGCCGATGATTTTGGGTTCCTTATCCATCACCGGTTTGGCGCTTTTGATCGGCCTTCCTATTGGGATTGGGACTGCGATTTTCCTTGCCGAATTGGCGAGAGGTAAATTCGCCGTACTATTACGCCGGGCGGTGGAGATGCTGGCTGCGGTTCCTTCCGTTGTTTATGGATTTTTCGGTCTCGTTCTCATTGTGCCTGCCGTCCAAAAACTGGGAGGAACGGGGCTTAGTATTTTAGCGGCCGGTATCATTTTGGCGATCATGATCTTGCCGACGATGATCTCGGTTTATGAAGTGTCTCTGCGGGCGGTGCCACCGGAATATAAAGAGGGGAGTTTGGCTTTGGGCGCGTCCCATTGGCAAACCATTATAGGGGTTCTCGTCCCCGCTTCCCGCTCCGGACTCTTAACGGCGATTGCTTTATCAATCGGCAGAGCGGTGGGAGAGACGATGGCCGTGATTCTGGTAGCCGGGAATATCCCGATTATCCCCGATAGTATTTTGGGGCCGGCCAGGACGCTTACGGTCAATATTATTATGGAAATGGGCTATGTGCAGCCGGGTTCCCTTCACTATTCGGCATTGTTTGCCACCGGCGCAATCTTATTCGTCTTTATTATGTTGATCAATCTCGGTGTGCAGTTGGTCGCAAGAAAGGCGGTGAAGAAATGAGCAATGCCAAAAAAATGCGGCGAAATCAGCGAATCGCCTTCGCTTTCCTCTATGGCGCTGCTGCTTTAACCATGATCGTGATCCTTACGATCATTCTCTATATTTTCATCAAAGGCCTTCCTCATATCGACTGGGAGTTCTTGACCAGCGCTCCCGAAGGCAACGGTACGGAGGGGGGTATTCTCCCGATGATCGTCAATACCGTATTCCTGGTCGGGTTGACGCTGCTTTTTGTAACTCCAATCGGAATCGGAGCGGCGATCTACTTGACGGAATATGCCAAGCAAGGTTTTTGGGTGCGATTGATTCGCCAGACGACGGAAAACTTAGCCGCGATCCCTTCCATTATTTTCGGGCTTTTTGGTTTCATCTTTTTCGGGAAAGTATTGGGTTTAGGGTGGTCGCTCTTAAACGGCGCTTTAACGGCAGCCATCGTCGTCTTGCCTTTGATCGTACGTACGGCGGAAGAAGCGATCCTCGCCGTGCCTCAGATCTACCGTGAAGGCAGCCTTGCACTGGGTGCCAGCCGTTGGCAGACGATCCGAAAAGTCGTTTTGCCTTCGGCTACGCCGGGCATTTTATCCGGGGTTGTACTTTCCATCGGGCGTGTGGTTGGGGAGACGGCGGCCTTGCTCTTTACCTTAGGTTCGGCGGACAGGATGGCAGGTTCGATCATGGATTCGGCCCGCTCTTTGTCCCTCCATGTCTATATTATGGCCCATGATGGGATCGGTTTTGACCAAGTTTATGCCACTTCGGCAGTGTTGATCTTTGTTGTTTTGATTCTAAATCTGAGCGCGGTGTTTCTCGTGCGGAAAAGGAGGGGGAGTTGAGTCAAAATGGAGGATAAAATGAAAATCGAAGTCAATCATCTGGATATGTATTATGGCAATTTCCAGGCTTTAAAAAATATCAACCTTGAAGTACCCGCAAATTCCATTATGGCCTTGATCGGCCCTTCCGGCTGCGGGAAGAGCACCTTTTTGAAAACCTTAAACCGGATGAACGATCTGATCCCCGGCAGCCGTATCGACGGTGAAGTGCGTATCGACGGGGAAGACATCTATCACGGTGATTTGGATGTGATCGATCTTCGCCGCAGGGTCGGGATGGTTTTCCAAAAGCCGAATCCCTTCCCGATGACGGTGTTTGACAATGTTGCCTATGGCCCCAGAGTCCATGGGGAAAAAAAGAAAGACGCCTTGGAAGAGATCGTGGTTGAGAGTTTAAAGCAGGCGGCGCTTTATGACGAAGTGAAAGATCGCTTGCATAAAAGCGCTTTGAGCCTTTCCGGTGGGCAGCAGCAGCGGCTCTGTATCGCCCGTGTTTTAGCGGTGAAACCGGAGGTTGTGCTGATGGATGAACCGACTTCCGCTTTGGACCCGATTTCTACCGGCCGGATCGAAGAACTGATCACCGAATTGAAAGAACGCTATACGATCGTGATTGTTACCCATAATATGCAACAGGCCGGCCGTGTTTCGGATCGGACCGCCTTTTTCCTTATGGGCGATTTGGTGGAAGAAGGCGATACGGATACGATATTCCATACCCCGCAAAATCCGAAGACGGAAGATTATATCACCGGTCGTTTCGGTTAATAAAAAAGGAGAACGGAAAATGACAAGGCAAAAATTTGAAGAAGAATTGGAACAACTGCAAGAAGCCGTTTTCAGCCTAGGTATTTTGGTGGAAGGGCAATTGGAAAACGCGATGCTTTGCCTTTTAAAACAAGACGGCGTTTTGGCGGAAGCGGTATTGCGGAAAGATGATCAATTGGATCAATTGAAAGAGGATATCGAAAACCAGTGCATCCATCTTGTTGCGACACAGCAACCCTTGGCTACGGATTTGCGTTTGATCTTTGCCGCCAATCATGTGGCCAGCGATTTGGAACGCATGGGGGATTATGCTTGCAAGATTGCCAAAGTTGCCATCGTTTTACAAGGGGAAGTCTATATGAAAAAATTGGTGGATCTCCCCAGAATGGCGGAGATTGCACTGATGATGATCGATAAGACGCTGAACCTCTACATGAAAAAGGATGTGACAAATCTAAAAGAAATCGCCGCTGCCGACGATCAGTTAGACGCCCTCCACAATCAGATCTTGCGTGAGCTTTTTACTTATATTGCCGAGGATCAGCGCAATATTAAGCAGGCGATCCATTTCATGTTTATTTCCCAGCATATTGAGCGGATTGGCGACCATACGACGAACATCATGGAATGGCTTTATTATTATGTTACCGGTGAGCGCATCGACTTTAATTGATGTGATTGCCAAGGCGAAGAATCCCCTTTATAATCTATCGCTCAGTTTGAGCAAAACCGCAGACCGCTAAGTGCGCCAAAACGCCATAGCATCCTGCGGTTTTTTTGCTTTAATCGATTATTTTGACCATTGCAGGAATAGCGGCTCCTCGTAGAATCTGTCAAACAGGGCGTAAATCCTTTGATAGAATCCTTTTCTTTTTTATCAGCAGAAAGACAAAGAGGTGATCTTATGGTATAATAACTGCGTTTGAGGTGAATGAAATGATAGTATCCATCGATCATGCGGTGAAAATATATAATGGCGTTGAACTCCTGCACGATATTTGTGCCACGGTGGAAGACCGGGAGCGGATCGGCTTTGTTGGCGTGAACGGCGCCGGTAAAAGCACGCTTTTGCGGTTGATTGCAGGCCTGGAACCCTTAGACGGGGGCAATATCCATGTGAGCAGCGGCAAAAGAATCGGTTTTCTTCGGCAAGACAGCGGTTTGGAAAGCGAGAATACCATCGAAGAAGAAATGCGGTCGATCTTTCATGATTTGCTCTTGATGGAAAAACGCATAGCGCTTTTAAGGGAATCCATGGACGAAGAAGGCGCGGCCCGGGAATATGCCAGGCTCCAAACCGATTTTGAGCAGCGGGAAGGATATCAGATCGATGTAAAGATCCGTAAGGTGTTAAACGGGATGGGCTTCGCGGATAAGGATTGGGGCTTCCCGATCTCTTCTTTGAGCGGAGGAGAAAAGACCCGGCTTGCACTGGCAAAACAGCTTTTAGAAGCGCCGGATCTTTTGATTTTGGACGAACCGACGAATCATCTTGATTTTAAACGCATTCTATGGCTGGAAGAGTTCCTGAAAAGTTATAAAGGGGCTCTCCTTGTGGTCTCCCATGACCGTTATTTTCTCGATCAAACCGCAGAAAAGATTTGGGATTTGGAAAATGGACGCCTCACTTCCTATCGCGGTAATAATACCAAATTTGCCGCTATGAAAACGGAACGAGTTCTCGCAGAACAGCGGGAATTCGCAAAAGAGCAGGAAAAGATTGCTGCCATGAAAGAGTATATCGAAAAAAACCGGGCCCGGGCCTCCACAGCGAAATCGGCGCGGGGGCGGGAAAAGGCTTTGGCACGGATGGACGTGAAGGAGCGTCCGTACATTGAGCAGAAACGGGCGAAAATCCGCTTCCCCTATGATCGGGAACCGGTTAAGGCGGTGCTCAATATTGCGGGTCTTGATTTAACTGTGGGAGAAGAAAATTTTCTCCTGTTTCGTGATTTCAATCTTTCTTTACAGCGCGGGGAGAAGCTGGGGATCATTGGCCCCAATGGTGTAGGGAAAAGCACGCTTTTGAAAACCCTGCGCCAAGCGAAAAATTCGGCGATCCACTGGGGTGATCAGGTGGTTTTGGGATATTATGATCAGGAAGGAGCGACCCTCAATCCGGAAAATACCGTGATCGAAGAATTGTGGCAGCATGATTTTAAGATGACGGAAAGAGAGGTGCGCACTGCTCTTGGCCGTGTCCTGCTCCGGGGGGAAGAAGTGTATAAACGGTAGGGAACTTGAGCGGCGTGGAAAGAGCAAAGCTGAGTTTCGCCATTTTGGTTTCAAGAGCCAATGTGCTCCTCCTGGATGAACCGACCAATCATCTGGATCTGGCGGCGAGAGAAGTATTGAGAGGCGTTGATGGCGTAGCGCGAGGCACGGTGCTCCTTGTTTCCCACGACCGCTTTTAAACCGGATCCTGACGAAGATTTCGAACAAGCAGGATCATGTCCGCTTATATGAAGGGCGATATGAGTGGATTATGTCCTAGCGAGCCGGGATTTGAAAGCAAAGGATAAAGAGATCCAAAAGCGAGAACGACGATAAGCCCAAGGAAACCACGGCTTATAAAAGCAAAGAGCAAAAAGGCTGGAAGCGGAGATGCGCGCCAAGCGGAGCACTATAGAGCGGGCGGATCGACGAGGTGGAAGCGAGATTGCGTCCCCGTGGCTGCAAATGCAGGATGAACAAACCAAGCAGATTATGAAAAGCTTCAGCGAAATCTGTTTTCGGTTGGAGCGTGCCAAGGAAGAACACGATCAGCTTTTTGGATGAATGGGTGTTGTTGGAGATTTGAAAGTAATTTGCATAAATTGGATAGTTTTCGAAAATGGGAGGCCGGCATGAAGTGCCGGCCTATTTTTTCACAAAAAAATCCATTGACTTTTGGGTGCAGAACACTATAATAGCGGAGTGATATTAAATATTTAGTGATCAAATTTTTGAGGTGATTGAATGATAGACGGAAAAAGCGGCATTCCTTTGATGGACCCTTTGTTCGCCTGCTGTTTGGGCATCTTGTGCTTTTACCCGAGGGCGTTCTATCCTGAGCCTTTTTTTGCTGGGTGCACGATTGACCGGTGTGCGGCTGAAGAGGAAAACGCAAACGGCGTTCGGGTCACGCACCGAGCCGCAGGATGGGGGAAGTATCCCGTGTATTTCTCAAATGGTCAGCAATTTGAAAAGCGGGAGTTGGTGAATTGAAAATCGATGATACCGACCGCCGCGTTGTTTGTGTGACCGTAACAAAAGAAGGTAAAGAGTTTTTGGCCTCTGCCGACTGGCGCATGAACCGGATTTCCCGGGATTTGGAAGAATCTTCGGCGTGGAGAAGACGGCACAATTATCCAATATTGGAAGAATTTTACTCATGGGCGAAGAAGTGGCCGCAAAAGAAAGGGGAGGAAGACTGACATGATCAAATTGGCAAAATACTTAAAACCCTTTCTCCATTTGGTTTTGATCGGGATCACGCTCTTATTCATCCAGGCATTTTCCGATTTAAACTTGCCCCATGAGGATGGCGAATATCGTCAATGTGATTCAGCAACAGGGGGTGGAGAAGAGGGGGGCGCCCGAGGCGCTCCTGGAAGAAGACTATCAAGTCCTTTTGACGGTTCTTTATTGTGAGAGCCGGCGGCTGACTTTCAGTCGGCTACCGTTTGCTGAAATCTGTGGAGTTCACAAGCGACAGACTATCTGCAGCAGTATCCTGCTTTGGCTGAGAAAAATATCTATGTTTTGAGACTCCGGGAGAAGGAGCCGATGCAGCCTATCTTGCGGCAATTTCCACTTTCTGGGGCTTTCGGAACAGATGGGGGGCGGCAGTGCATCCTTCGGGGGCAACAGTGCCGGAACGGACTTTGCCGCACTTTGCCTATGTTGGAAGCATTGATGACGATACCCTTAGCGCTGCCGAAGGACTGGGGGAAGAGAATGTTCTTCGGGATGAACTGGCAATCGTGCTGACCGGTAATTTTTACCAGGATTTGGGGATCGATCTCGCCGAATTCCAACAGCGGTATATTTTGCATACCGGTTGGATTATGCTGTGCCTTTCCTTTGTGGCGGGGACGGCTTCGGTACTTGTCGGGTTGTTGGCTTCCCGAATCGCGGCGGGTGTAGCGGCGAATCTTCGGGGTGATTTATTTAAAAAGGTGTCGACCTTTTCCAATCAGGAATTCGACCATTTTTCCACCGCTTCTCTAATTACGCGGACGACCAACGATGTGAATCAGATCTTTATTTTGATCACGATGGGGATGCGGATGTTCTTCTATGCGCCGATCATGGCGGTGGGGGGCATATCGATGGCGGTGCGCACCAGCACTTCCATGAGCTGGATCATTGCTCTGGCGGTGGTGATGCTCTTAACTTTGATTTTGATCGTTTTCAGCCTTGCGATGCCCCGGTTTAAGATCTTGCAAAAGCTCACAGACCGCCTGAATCTTGTTTCTCGTGAGAATTTGACCGGTTTAATGGTGATCCGTGCCTTTGGAATCAAGAATTTGAAGCGAAGAGATATGATGAGGCCAATTCTGATTTAATGAAGGTCAATCTCTATCGGCCGTGTGATGATCTTTATGATGCCTACGATGATGTTTATCATGAATGTCGCCTCGCTGTTGATTATCTGGTTTGGGGCGAAGCAGATCGCTGCTCGATTCAGGTTGGTGATATGATGGCCTTCATGCAGTATACAATGCAGATCATTATGTCGTTCCTTTTCCTTTCCATGTTGTTTATTATGGTGCCGCGAGCTTCTGTTTCCGGCGGGCGGATTTGGGAGGTTTTATCGACGAAACCGTCCATTACCGATCCTGCGGAACCGGTTGCTTTTCCCGGTGGCAGCGGGGAAGTGGAGTTTCGCGATGTATCCTTCCGCTATGCCGGGGCGAAAGAGGATGCCCTGCGCCATATTACTTTTACGGCCCATCCCGGGGAGACGACGGCGATCATCGGCCCGACGGGTTCCGGCAAAAGTACGATACTCCAACTGCTGTTGCGCTTTTATGATGTAACGGCGGGCGCGATTTGCATCAACGGTATTGATATCCGCCAAATGTTGCGTAAAGATTTGCGGCAGCAGATGGGTTATGTGCCCCAAAAGGGGGTTTTGCTTTCCGGCACCATAAGGGAGAATATTGCCTACGGGAGCCCTGAAGCCGGAGAAGAGGAAATGCGCCGTGTGGTGAAGATCGCCCAGGCAGAAGAAATTATCCAGGAGAAGGAAGAGGGTTTTGACAGTCTTATTGCTCAGGGAGGAGCCAATGTCAGCGGCGGGCAAAAACAGCGCTTATCTATTGCCAGGGCATTGATGAAAAAGGCGAAGATCTATCTTTTTGACGACAGTTTTTCCGCCCTGGATTTTAAGACCGACAGTGCCTTGCGGAAGGATTTACACGAAGAGATCGGCGACCGCACCATGATCGTTGTGGCCCAGAGAGTCAGCAGTATCCTTCGGGCGGAGCAGATTATTGTGATGGATGAGGGCGAGATCGTAGGGATCGGCAAACATGAAGAGCTCCTCGATTGTTGTGAGATTTATCGGGAGATCGCATTATCCCAGATGCCGCAGGAGGAAAGCGTATGAGTAAGAATGAACAGAAAAGACCGCAGCCCGGATTTTCCCCCGGTGGTGGCGGAGGCCGGCATTTGATGCTTTCTCACGACAAGCCCAAGGATTTCAAAGGTGCGTTTAAGAAGTTGGGGCGGCTTTTGCGCCGTTACCGGTTACTGATGATTGTTGCGATTGTGTTTACCATTGCTTCCGCCGGATTTTCGATCTTGGGGCCGAAAATCCTTGGTTTGGCGACGACCCGAATCTTTGAGGGCGTAATGGCGATGATCAATGGCAGTGGCTCCATCGATTTTACTTATGTTGCCAATATCCTCTTAATCCTTTTAGGTTTGTATGGGGCCAGCGTTGCCTTCGGTTATATCCAGGGATATATTATGACCGGGATTTCCATGAAGGTGACTTATGAGATGCGCCGGGAGATCGGGGCGAAAATCCAGCGCCTACCCTTAAAATACTTCGATAAGAAGAGTTATGGCGAGGTCCTCTCCCATATCACCAATGATGTGGATACCATCAGCCAGAGTTTGAATCAGAGCTTGAGCCAGATCATCACCGCAATCGCCACGCTTTTGGGGATCTTGATCATGATGCTTTCCATCAGGTTGTTGATGACGTTGACGGCTTTGTTGATCCTTCCTTTAGCGGGCGTGATCGTAACCTTGATCGTGAAGAAGAGCCAAAAACACTTTAACCAGCAGCAGGATTATCTCGGCCACATCAATGGACATATCGAAGAAATGTACGGCAACCATCTTCTCGTGCAAGCCTTCAACGGCGAAGAAGATGCGATGGAGACTTTTGACGAATATAACCAGACCTTATATAGAAGTGCCTGGAAGAGCCAGTTTGCTTCCGGGATGATGATGCCGGTGATGCACTTTATCGGCAATATCGGTTTCGTGGCGATCTGTATCCTCGGCGGGTATTTAGCGGTGAACGGGAAAATGACGGTCGGGAATATCCAGGCATTTACCCAGTATGTGCGCCAGTTTACACAACCGATTTCCCAAATTGCCAATATTTCCAATGTGTTGCAGCAGACTGCTTCTGCGGCAGAGAGGGTTTTTACCTTCCTTAGCGAAGAAGAAGAGGTGGAAGAAACGGCTACGCCTGTTTCTGTGGAAGGGATCAAAGGTGAGATCGTATTTGACCGGGTGGCCTTTGGCTATGACCCCAATGAATTGATCATTAAAGATTTTTCCGCTCGGATCAAGCCGGGACAGAAAGTGGCCATCGTCGGCCCTACGGGAGCGGGGAAAACGACGATCGTTAAACTCCTGATGCGCTTTTATGAGCTCCAGGCCGGTGCGATTTATGTGGATGGCGTGGATAGCCGCGATTTTACCCGTAATGATCTGCGGAAAATTTTCGGCATGGTTTTGCAGGATACTTGGGTTTATCATGACACGGTACGGGAGAATATCCGTTACGGCAGGCTTGACGCGGATGACGAAGCGGTCCTCAAAGCGGCCAAAGCTGCCCAAGTGGATCACTTTATCCGCACGATGCCTGAAGGATATGATATGATTTTGAATGAAGAGGCGAGCAATGTCTCCCAAGGGCAAAAACAGCTTTTGACGATTTCTCGCGTGATTTTGGCGGATCCCAAGATTTTGATTCTCGATGAGGCGACCAGTTCCGTAGACACACGTACGGAATTGTTGATCCAGAGAGCGATGGATCATCTGATGGAAGGGCGTACCAGTTTTATTATTGCCCACCGTCTTTCCACGATTCGTGACGCTGATTTGATCCTGGTGATGCAAGAAGGGGATATTGTGGAACACGGCAATCATCACGACTTATTGGCAAAAGGCGGCGTTTATGCGGAACTATATTTGAGCCAATTCAGTTAATAGATGTAGAAGATGATCGTTTGCCGGTTATCATGAAATATGGCTTTTTGGTAAATACTGCCGCTATGGCAATGGGAAGGAGTGCTGTTATTTTGATCGAGGTTGCCCAAGTTACAAAGAAATACGGTAAATATGAAGCCAATAAAGATATCAGCTTTACGGTGGAAGGGGGGCAGATCGCGATTTTATTGGGGCCGAACGGCGCCGGTAAATCCACCTTGATCAAATGTATCACCGGCTTGTTGCGGTACAGCGGGCAAATCACCATTTGCGGTCATGAAAATAAGAGTTTAGAGGCGAAAGCTTTAATCGGGTATGTGCCGGAAATGCCGGCAATCTATGACCTGTTGACGCCTTGGGAGCATATGGAGTTCATCGGTAGAGCCTATCGGCTGGACAATTGGCAAGAATGGGCTAATGATTTGTTCGCTCGTTTTGAATTAGAGGACAAAAAGGATAAGCTGGGAAAAGAATTATCCAAAGGGATGCAGCAAAAGGTGAGTATCTGCTGTGCCTTGCTTCCCAAACCCAAGGTGATCGTTTTTGATGAACCGATGGTCGGCCTTGATCCCCATGCGATCAAGACCTTAAAGGAAATCTTTCGGGAATTAAAAGCGGCGGGGGCTGCCATTTTGATCAGCACGCATATGATCGACAGCGTGGAGGATTATTGGGACGTCGCCCATATCATGGTGGACGGAACTTTTGCCGCGACCCGTTATCATCAAGGGGAAGAACTGGCCAAACAGAGTTTGGAAGAGCTGTTTTTTGCGATCACCGACAGAAAGGAAACGGCAAAATGAGGGGAATGGGCTATCTGCTTTTGACCGGCTATAAAAATGCCTTAAAAAACATGGTAAAGAACCCCGCTAAGCTGATCCTGTTCCTTTTTATCATTGCAATGATTATTCTTGTGATTGTTAGCGGCAAGCGGGATGTGGGCAATGCCAGGGATATTGCGGAATTGTTCGCGATGGTTTTGGCGCTGTTTACCTTGATGTTTTTTATTGCGGCCAAAAACGGTTTTATGACCGGGGCGAGCTTTTATTCCATGGCGGATGTCAATATCCTCTTTTCCGCGCCGATTTCTTCAAAACGGATTTTACTGTACGGATTGCTGAAACAAGTGGTCTCCACCCTTTTGGTCGGGATCTTTTTATTCTTCCAGTATGCGTGGCTCCATAATGCCTACGGGATCTCTTTTCCGTTTTTAATGGCGATCTTTTTTGGTTATTGCGGCGTTATTTTTTGCGGCCAGGTAACGGCAATGGCAATCTATGCTTTTACCAGCGGCGATGAGAAAAGGAAGCGGATCGTCCGTGGGATCTTTTACGGTTTTTATCTTGTTGTTCTGCTATCGCTGCCACTTTCCTTCCTATCGAAGGGCATGAGTTTGGCTACTGTGGTGGCGGCGGTCAATGCGCCGATGTTCTCCTATTTGCCGGTTTCCGGTTGGTTTACCGCTTTGATTCGGGGATGCTACGCTGCGGATTGGACGATCGTTTTGTCGGGCTTGGGCGCTGTTGCCGTTTACATCCTTTTATTTGTCATTTTGATTTTGCGGATGCGGGCGGATTATTATGAAGATGTGCTTTTGGCGACGGAGATTTCCTTCAATGCCATTTCCGGCGCTAAAGAAGGTAAAATGCCGGAGATGGGCGCTGCCAATGTAAAGGTAAAGGTAGGGAAAACCGGCCTGGGCAAGGGCTGGGGCGCTTCCGTATTCTTTTTCAAACATCGGCTGGAGAATCGGCGTGTCCGTGTGCTCCTGGTGGACCGTACCACTTGGATATGGGTGGCGGTCACGGTTGGTTTCTCCTTTTTTATGCGCAATTACGGGATCCTGCCGGTATTTGCCTTCGCTGTGTATATGCAGGTCTTCTCTGTGGCTACCGGCCGTTGGTTGCGGGAGCTTTTGGTCCACTATGTATTTCTTTTGCCGGAGAAGCCCTTTAAAAAATTGTGCATGATCTGCGGGGATCAAATCGTGAAGATGTTTTTGGAAGCGGTTTTGATCTTTATCCCGGCGGGTTTGATCGTCCATGCGACGGTGGGGGAAGTCCTGGGAGCCATCATTGGCCGTTTCAGTTTCGGCGTTTTGTTTATTGCCGGCAATGTTTTGATGGAGCGTGTTTTTGGCCACATCCAGTCAAAAGCCGTGACGATCCTGTCTATTTTATTTTACTGGCTGCTTTATCGGCGCCGGGGATTGCCGGTGGATTTTTGCTGAACTCGTTTTTGCCGGGCTTCCATCTTTCCGTAATCTTGGCGCTGGTTTCAATCTGGAATATTTTGATATCGGCGGTTGTCGGCTTCTTCTGCCGCAATATTCTCCATATCGCCGAGATGAATTTCCGTTGACAGTGAGCTGCTTTGGCTGATCCGGTATTGATATCACAAGTAAATAAATAGCACCCCGCCTGTTGGGCAGTACGTGATACTGAACCGACAAGGCGGGGTGCTTTTTTGCGGGTTATTGCGAATGTAAATTTGCTTCGTGGACTCAAATTTTGCGGTATTGAAAGGAAGTGGACGATACCAAAGTGTAGTATCTTTCAAGCACGCATATTTGACAAAAAATAGAAATAGCGTTATGATGCAAGAAGCATGTCATGGTGTGGAGATAAGATTCGGGGTGAAGCTCTATCAAACGAGGCGGGATCATCCGGTGGTCGAATAAGGAGGGCCAATGAAGAAACGGACGAAATGGTTGCTGGCTGCTATCGTTGTTGTGATCGGGGTTGTGGCTTTAAGTCTGGGTTTATTCTTTTATTAGGATTTAGACGAGTATTACAATATCGACGGAAGATTTATGGAAGCAGAGGAGATCCCCACGGGGATGAGCCCGGAAGAAACCATGACCTATTATGTTGCTGCCTGGAGCAAAGGGGATTATAAGACCATGGAAAAAATGTGGCTGGAATTGCCGCCGAAAGTTGATTCTCTTTGGCCGGATACCTGGGGCGTGCGTTCGGCCAAAATAGGTAAGATGTGGACGAATGAAGATCGAAAAGATCGTGTGGAAGTAGATAGCCAGGAAGGGTGCTATGAGGTTTATACGCTCCATGTGGATTTTTCATATGTGGCTCTTTCATCGGATTATTATTGGGATGGCGATGTTTACGAATTCAGTAGTTTTTATTGTGCCAATTGGTACATGGTCAAGGAAACGGAAGACAGCGATTGGCGCATTGTCGAGCGCGGCAATGGCTAAACCTGCTCCCATCATGATGAAATAATTTAAAGAGGTGCTTCTCTCGTTAAAGAAAAATTGAATCGCGCCCCGCCTGTTGGGCAGTATGTGATACTGAACCGAGCCGGCGGGGTGCTTTTTGCGATTATCGTAGATTCATATAAGCTCCATCAGATCAAATACTGTGGTGTTTAGCGAGTTGGAGTGGCACCAAGAGGAAGTATCTTTTAAGCACGTATATTTGACAAAAATGGAAATAGCGTTATGATGCAAGAAGCATGGTGCTGTTCGAACGAATATGATTTTGCGGTGAACTCAATCAAACGAGGCGGGATTATCCGGTGATCGAGTAGAGGGCCAATGAAAAAACGGACAAAATGGTTACTGGCGATTTTGATTGTGGTCGTGGTCGTGGCGTTAGGGACGGGGGTATTCTTTTTCTATAATTTTGATGCCTATTTTATGGCAGAGCAAGAAATCACCACCGGGATGGACCCGGAAGAGACCATGGCCTACTATTACGATGCCTGGGACAAAGGCGATTTCAAGACGATGGAGAAAATGTGGTTGGAAATCCCTCCGCAAATGGATTCTTTGCGGAAGTTACGCCGGTGTTTGGGCGGTCAATGTAGAACGGATTTGGGACGTTGACTTCGAAGATGATGGGGTAGAAAACCGGGAAAATTATGCGGACACCGTGACCCTTCGGGTGGATTATTCCACCGATGCCTTCTTCTATAATGAAATTTCATATTACAATGTTTGGTATTTGGTCAAGGAAAAGGAAGGCGACGATTGGCGCATCGTAATGAGCGGCAATTTGTAATTACGATCCTTTCCGAACGATGCCGCATCCATACGAAAAAATGTCTTTCTATTGTTTGAAAAAATGGATCGCGCCCCGCAGGACTGGACAGTACGAGATACTGAGCCGAATCGGCGGGGTGCTTTTTTGTGGGTGATTGTGGCTTGGCCTCTGTGATGGAGATTGATTTTGCTGTGGACTGATGGGAGCGGGGTTTTCCTCCTTGACGGCAGCGCGGTTTTCTGATAGTATTTAGTAAATCAGTAAATTAGTAAAAAGGAGAAACGTGATGGATATTCCCAAAGATTTAAAACACAAACCGGTGATCGTTTGTGAAAATTATGAAAATATCGACGGCAGATCAGCCTATCATTCCGAAGCCAAGGGCCTTTCTCTTGGTCTTGCCCAATGGAATGACCGGGGGAAAGTGGATATTTCCGCTAAAGTATGGCGGCATACCGGAGGAAAATGGTCGCGCCAATCCGAGGAATTGCCGCTGCACCGTGTTTTGGATTTGGCGATTTTAGTTTGCCCGTTCCGCCGCCCATTTTCCGGGAGGCCTATCGTTATCCCGCTCTCTATGATAAGGAGCATCCCACGATTGACCGTATCGGCTTACAGGGGGACGCAATGACCGTGGCCGTTTGCGAAAAACCCCAAAATCCGGGAAGATATCCGCCTTTTAGCCGATGTTTTAGCGAAAGATGGGGAATTGTTGGGCGAGCGTTTTGCTGTTTTGTCCCGCCTATTGAAAGAAATGGGGTATTAAGTATTGCTTTTCCCAGCTTTAGGCAGTATAATAAAAGTTAAATTTTCGCTGAAGAATGAGTCAATGGGAGGGAAAAAACAATGAAGGTTTTGGTATCCGAAAAAATAGCCCAAAAAGGTGTCGATATCTTGAACGAGGCGGGATTGGATGTAGATTTTCGCCCCTCGATTACAAGGGAAGAGATATTAGAGATCATTGGCGAATATGACGCTTTGGTTGTGCGGAGCGCAACGAAAGTGAATGAGGAATTGTATGAAAAGGCCACGAAATTGAAGGTCGTAGGCCGGGCCGGTAACGGGGTGGACAATATCGAGATGGCCGGCGCCACCAAACGGGGCATTATTATTGTCAATACGCCGGAAGCCAACACGGTTTCTACCGCGGAGCACACGATCTCCTTATTGTTATCGTGTAACCGCAATATCCCTCAAGCCAATGCGATGATCAAAAGTAAAGAATGGGATCGTTCCCGCTTTAAAGGCATGGAATTGATGAATAAGACCCTTGGTATCGTCGGTCTGGGCCGTATCGGTTCCTTGGTTGCCCTCCGTCTCAAAGCTTTCGGCATGAGCGTGATCGCTTATGATCCCTATATTAGCGACGAACGGTTCGAACGCTTTGGCGTAACGAAAAAAGAAACCTTAGACGAACTGATGAAAGAAGTGAATGTGCTGACCGTTCATACGCCCAAAACCAAGGAAACCATGGGCATGATCGGGAAAAGAGAATTGGCCTTGGCGAAAAAGGGCCTTCGGGTTGTCAATTGCGCCCGTGGCGGCATTATTGATGAAGAAGCGCTCTATGAGGCTGTTCAATCCGGTATTGTTGCGGCGGCGGCTATTGATGTTTTGAAGGATGAGCCGAACCTGACTTCTCCTTTGCTCGATTGTGAAAAAGTCATTTTCACGCCGCATTTGGGCGCTGATACTTTTGAAGCACAGGACAATGTTGGCGCTACGGTAGCCCGGGAAGTGCTTGCCGCTTTGGCAGGCGGAATGGTGCCCAATGCTGTGAATCTTCCTTCGATGGGAACGGATGATCTTGACGGTATGTACCCTTATCTCAACCTTGCGGAAAGATTGGGGAATCTTTACTATGGATTATCGAAGGCTCCGATTAAACAAGTGCAGGTGCAATTCGGCGGCGAAGCCGCTTCCTATAACAGCAATACGATCGTGCTGGCACTTTTGAAAGGCCTTTTCGAACCGGTAATGACGGGCCGGGTGAATTATGTGAATGCGGGCATCGTTGCGGAAGAGCGGGGCGTGGAAATCGCGATCCTTACCCCGGATGTTGCCGGCAAGTATAACAATATTCTGCGCGTCAAAGTCTTGAGTCAGGATGGGAAAGAGCACAGCTTTGCCGGTTTGGTTGCAGGGAAAGATAATCTTCGCATCGTGGAAATCAACGGTTATCCTCTCGATATTTCCCCCACCAGCAATATGCTGATCATGCTCAATGACGATCAACCCGGAATGATCGGTAAAGTCGGCACTATTTTGGGGAATGAAGGCATCAATATCATTGCTATGCAATATGGCAGCTCTTGCGATAAGGCTTTGATGGTTCTTTCCATTGACGGAGAAATCGATGAAGCGCAAGTCGATCAATTGCGGGCGATCGACGGCATCTTCAAAGCCAGCTTTGTGAAGTTATTCTAAGAAATAGAGCAACAAATAAAAACCACAACCTTGGGTTGTGGTTTTTTTATTGACTGTTTTTTGAATTTAGTTGATTCTGGCCTCTGCGGGGATTGTAAAAGGCGTCCCTTGGTTGACATTGGAATAAACAATATCATAGATATAGTCATTGACGCTAAGGGAAGTCATTGACCAATATGGATCTATGACGTCCATATTCCTTAAAATTCGACTGGACAATTCCGGCAAGATCGGGGAGAGATCCAACTGATAACGAACAGGGAGCACTTGGTCATTGCTGATCCAAATGGTGAGATTGGCTTCGCCCAAGTCTTCCTCGATGCCCGGAACAAGGTAAAGTATCATATTGGGATCATTGAATATGCCTAAAATACCACAGTTATAAACAGTATCGGCCAGGTAATCACCGCTAACAGTTCCTTCCAATTTGGTGGTTTCCTCTCCATTGATTGTTTCGGTCCCCACAATTTGGGGATCGGATATCGCATAGAGAATGAAGCGCATGTCGGAAACGACGCTATAGCTATAGCGGGCGTCTGCCGGAATGGATTCCGATACCCATTCGTCATCGATGAAGGAGTACACTTTCATGATTTCTTCTGATTCATCTGCATAGTCGAGATACGGTTCCGTAATGGTTTCATCGGCATAGATATCGGAAATGGTGCCTTCCGATTTTGTTGTAAAGGTGGTGGTAAAGGTGGTAGATTCGTCAAGATCATGATAAGCGACAGTTTCGTCATCAACGGTAAAGGACAGATCCATGACGGAGGAGGAATCAATGCTCGTTATGTTTTCACTGTTCTCCAGGGTTACGGCAATGATTTCATCGGCACTGGCTTTGGACATGTCGATCCCTGTCAGAAAGTGTCTGCCGAGATATAGAGCCAGTAAAAGAACGATGATAACGAGGAGAATCTTTCGTAGATATTGCATAATAAATTCCTTTCCGGATATTTAGTATTAAAGTGAAAATGCCCCGTATATATATATCAGGGCATATCGTTAGAAACGATTGTTAGTTACCTTTGGCTGCCGCGAATTTCAAAAGTCGCGACATTGTCGTAATTGGAGAATGTGGTATCATCGATATAAGTATCAATATGAGCGAGTCCATCGGCCAGTAGGGATCGATAATCCCCATATTGTTTAAAATACGGCTGGACAATTCCGGCAGGACCGGGAAAGATCCATCTGATAGCGAACTGGGAGAACGCTTTCATTGCTGATCCAGATGGTGAGATTGGCGGCGCCCAAGTTTTCATCAATGTCGGGAACAAGATAGTAAACTGTATCTGTGGTGCTGATAAAGTCAAAGATTCCGCTCCCATAGATGATGTCGGAAAGATCTTCACCGCTAACGGTTCCTTTCAACATGGTGGTTTCTCTCCGTTCACCGTGTCTGTTCCTGCAACTTCACAGTCGCTCAGGGCATCCAAAGTAAAGAGAAGTATCAAACGGTCATCATAGGTATACCGAGCATTACTGGGGACGCTTTCCGATGTCCAGGTGTTATCATATTGGTAGTAGACTGTTGTGGCATCGTCATCGTCTGTTTCCGCATATAAGAGATAAGGTTCGCTGTCGGTTTCTCCGGCATAACTATAGGTCGTTGCCCCTTCCATTTTCGTTATTTTCGGGGAGGAAAGAGTAGCGGAAGTATATTCATCTTTGCAGGTGATCGTTTCACCGTCTACGGTGATGGAAAGATCATAGACACAGCTGCTTTCAACACTATCGATGCTTGCGAGATTGAGGACGGTTGCGGCTACGATTTCGTTGCGGTGGCGGTGGCCATTTCAATATCCGTCAAAAAGCAGCCACTGAAGGCTAAGGCCATAAGAACAATGAGGATGATAGGGAGCGTTATCTTTACTTTTTCATCTTTATTTCCTTTCTGTGTTTGTTTTGTGGTTTCTTTTTGTTAAGTTTAGCATAAAAATGGGTTATTGCCTATACTTTGACGAAAAAATCGAAATATGTTGAAAAAGTTTTTTCAAGAAATTAAAACGCCTCGATGGTATTCCCATCGAGGCGCGAGATCGCAGACAAAAGCCGATAGCGTTGTCAAAACAAAGTCCCTGACCGCTTACGTATGTCCGTATACGCTGCGCGTCCAGGGCCTTTGCTTTTCCTAGCCCTAGGCCTTTGTCTTATGTCCCTCATCCTGTTGACTTTGTCAACAATCTGACGCCTCGATGGAAATACCCATCGAGGCGCATATTTTGTGTGGAGATTTGCGACAGTGGACTTATTCTGGGATATCGAAGTCCGTGGCATTATTGATATTCGCAAGGGTGCAGTCGATTAAGTATTCTTCTACGCTGAAGTCTAATTCCAAGCCTGCCATTTCTTCACTGCTATACAGGGCAGCCATGATTCCGGTCATCAGTTCGCTCATATCCATTTGATAGCCCAGGGGATAAGCGGTTTCAGCGCTGATCCAAACGGTGATCGGCATCACGCCCAGATCTAAACCGGAGGTGTCAATATCACTGCCGGTGCCAAGGGAGTCCAAGGCGCCGGTAGCGGCGAGGATTTCATCCATTTTGCTGAGATCGATCGTGCCTTCGATTATGATCGCTTCTTCTCCGTTGATCGTTTCTGTACCGGTGATTTCCATATCGACTCCACTATCCATATAGAGCAACATGTTTTCCGTATTATCATATTGTTCAAATTCATCTTTGGATATGCTTTGCTTTATCCAGGTATCGCCGGAACTCATATGCATCACATAGTTTTCATCTTCTTCAACGATATAAAATTCCATAGGGGTTGAAGTGGTCTGACCTGCGATTTCCATTTCTGTGGTCATGATCATCTTCATTTTGACCGGTGCGTTGAAGATGGTCATATCCGATACCATATGCATGGTCATATCCTGGCCGGCGGCGCTCATGATCATATCCATCGTGAGATCCATTTCGTAGCTATCGATTGCTTCAAGTTTTTCAGATGAGGTTTGTAAAAGTTCTTCTGCGGTCATGGAGCTCGTATCGACAGTATCATCAATGGTGACATCCGCATCGTCGCTTTCCCCGGAAGAGCAGGCGGTAAAAGTAAATAGCAGTAGGAAAATCAGAAGCAGCAGTGATAATTGTTTTTTCATGGTTTCCCCTCCTTGAAAATAATCTGTTTTCTTTCATCCTTAACAACAACATTTGGTGTCTGATTTTGTTGTTTTTGTGTGGATTTAGTAAAATTTTATCATACTTATGGTTGTTTGCCTAGAGCTTCGCCGGAAGCGGGCTTAGGTTTTTTCGTAAAAGCTATTCTTGCATCGTGGGCAATGGACCATGATCTTCCCTTTTCCTCGAGGTATGCGCACTTTTTGCTTACAATGGGGGCAAGCAAAATAACGGTAATCCTTTTTATTTTTTATGTGGTTGAGGAAATTTTGCATTTTATGCTTAAAGGGAAGGGCATAGGAAAGAAACATCTGATTCTCCCGACTGCGGCTGCTGAAATTATGGGAGAGCGCCCGAAAACAGACCCAGCCAAAGAGTCCGTAAGCGATGAGGGAAAGGAAGAAAAAATGGAACAGATGACCGCAAAAGCTCATGATGAAGCCGGCGACCAACATGGCGATCCCCAGTTGATCCGGGCCGTATCTTCCTCTCATAAAATGCCGAAATCTTGACATCGTATCATTTCCTTCCTGATGATTGTTTACACTACTATATGGTGCGGGTTTTTTATCTATACGCCTTATACAAACACAACTTGAACCAAAAACATATAGAGAACGGTTCCGCCGATAATGCTGATTAGGCTGTTCTTTTTCCAAAGATGGATGGCGACGACGACGGCAATTGCAATCAGTTCCGGCAGCCCGAAGGGATAGGTCGTGACGGAAACTGATTTTAAACAGTAGACGACCAACATTCCGATAATGGCCAATGGCAGCACTTTGCCGAGAAAGCTGATATAGGCAGGCGTCTTTTTCCCTGCCGGGAAAAGGAGAAATGGCAACGCTCTGGTCAATAAGGTAACGAGAGCAATTACAAGAATGATAAGCAAAGCGTCTTGGGGTGCTAGCATTGTTTAGTTTCTCCTTTGGGCAGATTATTTTCCATGGTTTTACGGGTCAGGGTCAGGAAGATCAGTATTAAAACCATGGCGGGGAGAAGGAAATTCTCCGCTCCGAAAATGAGGAGGGCAAAAACACTGGCGGCGATACCGATCAAAGCCGTTAAATTGTTCTTCGTACTTTGCCAAAGATCAAGGAAAATGACGACAAAGAGGGCCGTCATCGCAAAATCAATGCCTTTGGTGTTGAAACGCAAGAAAGAGCCGATAATCGCCCCGGTTGTGCAGCCTAAGATCCAATAGCATTGATCTAAAAGGCAAATGAAAAAATAGAACCATTGGCGATCTACCCCATTCGGTGGATTTTTGGCGCAAAGCAGGGAATAGGTTTCATCGGTGAGGGCAAAGATCATATAACCTTTTTTCCTCCCCAGATCGCGGAATTTATCGATCAGAGAAAGCCCGTAAAACAAATGGCGGGCATTGACCATTAAAGTGAGAAAGACAATCTGTAGAAGCTGATATCCCGGGATCAGCAGATTGATGGCGACAAATTGCATTGATCCGCATACATCGTGAGACTCATCAGAAAGGCCCAGCCGAAGTGGTACCTTTACTGGATAACAGAATGCCGAAAGCGATGCCTATGGAAACATAGCCCATCATGACCGGATCGTATGGGAAAAGCCGCTTTTATGGCTTCTGCTTTTTCAAATCGTGTTCCTTGGTATGCTCCGAAAACTTCCGGATCATACGCCCTTTCCGTGATGTTCATACGCGGTAGTAATCAAATCTTTGATGGCCGTAACAGCGCTTTTGCCTGCATATTTGGCGCATATAAGGAAAATCCCCGGAGCGTTTTGCCCGGGTACGGTTACCATAAAAGGATAGGATATTTTGCGGTTTTTGTCAATCCTTCTCCGTGTGATTATCGAGAGGGCTTAGTCCATGAGATCTACACGGATATTTTTATCGAATGGTTCGGGTTTCCCATTGCTTGAAGGCGGGTTTCCATATATAATGGAAGATAACCTAGGGGAAAACAGCGGAAAGGAACGGAAGATGAACGAATTTGGCAAGTATATCTCGATATTGTTTCGTCACACGCAGATGTATTATAACAGCCATCTGCAAGGACTCAATATCGGAAGCGGCCAGTTCGATTTGATCATCCACATTTGTGAGAATGCCGGTTTATCCCAAGAGGCTCTCGCTAACCAATTCGCCATGAATAAGAGCACGATCACGCGGATCATGAAAAGCTTGGAAGCAGACGGGTATATTTTTCGTTCCGTTAATGGACAAGACAGGCGGGTGCTCAATGTAATTCCTTACGGAAAAAGCTTATGTGTTTTGCCGGAGATTCAGCGCATCCGTTCCAATTGGAATCGGGAAATCTTGATGGATCTCGATGAAGATGGAAAAGGGAAAATCTTGGTGGAGCAGTTGCAAAGGGCGACAGAAAACGCTTTGTCATTATCGAAAAAGTAGAGGGACCTTTCTTATGTTTGCAACTTTATTTAACGGTTTAATTGTTATCGTCGGTGGGGCCATCGGTGTTATCTTTCGGGATAAAATTGATCGCAAGTACTCCGAAGCCGTATTTCAGGGGTTAGGATTTGTCGTTTTGGTATTGGGTGTGATCAATGCCATAAAAACCGCAGATGTTTTGGGCATGGTAATTTGCTTGGCCCTCGGGATCTTGATCGGTGAAATCCTGGATCTTGAAGGCAAAACGGAACAATTGGGGAAAAAACTGGAAGAGAAATTGGTGCGGGACAAGAGCGGGCATAGCCAATTTGCCGAGGGTTTCGTTGCGGCTTCCTTACTGTTTTGCGTTGGTTCCATGGCAATCATGGGGGCATTGGAAGCAGGAATCAACCATAATCCTGCGATTATCCTCTCCAAGTCGGTGATCGATGGCATCGCAGCGATCACCATCGCTGCGGGTTATGGGGTCGGCGTAATCTTTTCCGCTTTGTCGATTTGGGCATACCAAGGAGGATTGACCCTTTTTGCCGGGTATCTTGCGCCTTTCCTGCAAGAAGCGGTCGTTTTGGAGATGACGGCGATTGGCGGTGTGCTTCTGATTGCGATCTCTCTCAATATGTTGGGTATCGGCAAGCATTTTAAAGTGGCAAACATGCTGCCGGCAATCTTTTTTCCCTTATTATATCAACCTCTTTCAGCGTTCATTATGGGACTCTTTTAAGAAAAAGAGCGGATACCTCTCTTGAAAAACCATCTAATGTTCACGGATTGTTCATATTGCTTTTCCATAATGTGGTTAAAGTGATTCCTGGGAGGTGATTTGATGAATATTTTACTTGCGGAAGACGAGGAAAGAATGCGTCGTCTCGTGCGGGATTTTTTGACAAAAGAAGGCTATCAAGTGATTGAGGCTGCCGACGGGCAAGAAGCCATGGATATCCTGGAAACAAAAATGGGCCAATTAAGTATGGTGTTGTTAGACGTGATGATGCCCTATTATGATGGTTGGAGCTTACTTAGGCATATCCGGAAGAAAGACGCCAATTTACCGGTAATCATGCTGACGGCCAGAGCGGAAGACAGTGATGAAGTATTCGGTTTGGAGCTTGGGGCCAATGATTATATTACGAAGCCCTTCAGCCCGATCGTGTTGATGGCGAGGATCAAGTTGTTATTGCGTCAAAAGCCGGATTCCGATCCCAATACGATTAAGGAATTCGATGGTTTGGTGATTGATGAAGTAGCCAGAATCGTAACATATGAGGGAGAACGGTTAGATTTGAGTCCGAAGGAATATGAGCTCTTGGTCTACCTCGCTGTCAATCAAAAGGTGGCTTTAAGCAGAGAACAAATCTTGAACGCTCTGTGGGGATACGATTATTTCGGTGATCTGCGTACGGTAGATACGCATATCAAGAAGCTGAGAGCTAAGCTCGGGGTAAAAGGTGATTTGATTGAAACCGTCCGCGGTTACGGTTACCGCTTTGAAGGTTAACGAAACTATAAATAAAGGTTGATTTTTATGAACGGTTCTATCCGTACAAAAATGTTTTTAGCAATGAGCGCAATAGTCGTGTTTTTTATCGGACTATTGAGCTTATTGCATTTTGCTTTCTATGCAGATTATGCCGTCTACCAGAATAAGAATCTGCTCACGAAAACGTATCAAAGCATCAATGCGATTATTCGCAACGACGGCAGTCTTACAACGGAATATCTAAACCAACTGGAATCTCACCTCGGGTTGAAAACCATTGTTTTGAATGAGGACTTTAGTTTGTACTATGAGAGCAGGGTCATCGGTGTGGGGCAGGGAAGCGACGCCAATACCACGACCGAGAGCCTTGCGATCTATAAACAGACCTTGAGTGATAATCTCTATCGGATCGAGGAGGAAGGTTATTTCCACGCCATCCAGGAAGAAAGCAGTGATGGCGTCAATTTCCTTTATCTCTTCGGCGCTTTGGAGGGCGGTAATTATATCATTTTGCGGACGTCACTGCCCGCAATTGAGGCAAATATTGAATACAGCCGCTTTTTCATCTTTATTGCCGGCTTGATCACGCTGGTGCTTTCGGTAATTATTGCTTATTATATTTCCGGTCGTTTTATCAAGCCGCTTTTGGAGATTAATGAAGTAACGAAGCATATGGTGGACCTTGATTTTTCTAAAAAATATACCGGGATGGAAGATGATGAACTGGGAGAATTGGGCTCCAATATCAATATCCTTTCCGATCAGCTGAAAAACACCATCGGCGAATTACAGCAGACCAATGCCCAGCTCGGAGAAGAGATCCGGAAGGAAAGGCAGATCGATGATGCGCCAGAATTTGATTGCCAATGTTTCCTATGAGCTCAAACTCTCTTGCGATCATTCAGGGGTATGCGGAAGGATTGAAAGAAGGATTGGTGAAACGAAGGAGACCGTGACTTCTACAGCCAGGCGATCATTGAAGAATCGGAACGCATGAATAAGCTGGTGCGACAGATCTTAAACCTTTCCCAGATCGGCTGGGGAAAGTGAACCCGAGATGGAAAAAATCGAGATCACATCCCTTGGTGGCTACGCTTTTGACTAGAGCGAAGCCGTTACTGAAGGATAAGGATTATCGTTGAGAATTTGGTGGAAAAAACTTTGGTGCTTGCGGATGAAGAACAAAATGGGTCAGGTATTGTTGAACTTGCTTTCCAATGCGATTGACCATACCAAGCTCGGCGACGTTATCCGAATCTATCAGGAATACTTGGGGCGAGGATAAAATTCGCATCTATGCTCAACGAGGCCCTGATCCCGGAAGAGGATTTTGAAAGATTTGGCTCGTTTTGAAGGTCGATAAAGCCAGGACGCGTTCGTTCGGTGGTACTGGCATTGGCCTGACGATCGTAAAGACGATTATCGAGGCATAATACCGTTTGCGGTGTGGAAAATCGAGATGACGGCGTCGCTTTCTGGTTCGAATTGAATATAGGTTAACAGATCAACCCCCGGTCGTCCTCGAAGCCAGCGGCCGGGGTTTTTATGTCCTTTTTATTCATTCGAAGATACCAGTAGGAATGAAAACCGTAAAGACAGGTGAGGGCTGCTTTGGGGACTTGTTTGGCGGCATTGTACGCATTCATATAATCGCCTGCCCCCATCAGGAGGTTTGGTACAGCGAGTGGCACTGACAATGCCGACCAGGTCGTATCCGGCGGATGAACACTCCAAGCCGGCAAAACCCCGAAGACGAGATTGGGAGCAAACTTAGAAAAATAAAAACGCTGCCTGTCATGGGAGCATTGAATAGACGAAGGCGATGCCTTGATTTAAGGCGTGCCAAATTTCCACCTTCGCTCCTCTGGGAAAGGCGAGGGTACAATGGAGAAGTTCGTGGGGATAGAAGATGAGGGAAAGGGGAAGCCCCAGGAAATGACAGATGGTCGGAAACTCGCTCCAAAGAAGGATCTTGATGCAAATGGCAAAAATCCATAAACAAAATGGAGGGATCAGAAAAGGCAGCGCTGCCCGACTGAGTTGGGCGTATCCGGTTCGGATGCAATTGCACGGCATTGACGGGTGGGAGCCTCTTTGATCTCGTTTTCATCCTGATATTTTCCTCCAGATAAGCTTCATGGTGTTTCCTTTCCGCTGATTTGGGAATTGAAAGCCTTGCAACCTTTCAATATGCTGCAAGGCTTGTTCTTTATGCCATGATCCACAGAATTGATCAGTACTTATTCGTTGTTTTGATTGCGTTTGTTTTTACGGGATTCGCTTGTGAATGCCCGATTGCTTTTTCTTTTTCGGTTTTGCCGGGGATTTTGCTTTTGGCATTTGATTGCGTTTGCTTTGCTGGATCGCAATTTGTTCCGGCTCAAAGATTCCGCTGTTTCTGCCCTTAAAGAGATTCCTTTTCTGCCGTCTTCGGAACGATAAAGCGAGCAATCAGAATGAGTAAGATAAGTCCTACGATGATCCCGCCGAAAATTTTCAGAATCAAGCTTCCAGGGGAAGGCTACTGTCCCGCTCTTGGGATCCGGCCCCAAAGAATTTCACTGTAGCGACTTCCAATATACGCCGGATTATCATGGAGGCTTAATGTGATTTCGCCGCCGGTATTGATTTTCATCAATGCTGACCGTATATCGTTGCCGGAAACTGGTATTGGTTGGGAGCGAGATTGTTCGGGATTTTCAAACGATGGATTTTCGTTTTGTTACGCTCGGAAGATATTTTTCAAATCCCGGTCGGATACCGTAATCGTTTTCCAATCGTTGATGCCGTGATTGACGATTTTTTGAATATCTTCATACATGGTATCGGTATCTGCTGCTTATCGTGACCACAATAAATTTCCGTTCCCCGGAAACGGCATAACTTACGGAACAATGGTGTCCATCTTCCGTGGCGCCAGCATTCCGGTTGATGACGGACGGAAAATCAATGGCGCCCCGAATGATTTTGTGGCTGGTTCCCAGTTTGTAGGTACCGACGGAAAGATTGGTTGCCGGGATTTCGTAGCGGATCGTGGTCAAATAGCGCAGGAAATCGGTATTTTTGACCGCATCCTGCAGGATGCAGGCGATATCTTTGGCGGTTGTAGTTTGCTTGGAAACTTGGATCCCCGTTGGATTGACGAAGTTTGAATCGAGTGCCCCGAGATTGATCGCGGTAGCGGTTCATCTCTTCTACAAAATTCTCAATACCGCCGCCGATATTTTCGGCGATTACACTGGCTCCGTCATTGGCGTTTCCAACGATCGCAGCGTAAAGAGCATTATCTAGGCTGATTCTTTCCCCGGGTTGGCTCGATCATGCTGCTGGAAGAAAGCCCTTCGAGGGTGCTTTCCAAAACGACTGTGTTTTCTGTCACCCCGTTTTCCAGGGTAACATAAGCGGTGAGAAGCTTTGTCAGGATTCCCGGGCTGGTAGGAGTTATTAATATTTTTTCCATAGAGTGATCTGCCCGGTGTCGGCATCGATTAGTATCGCGGCTTCCGATTGAATGATGGCTGCTGCGGCAGGAAAACTGCATAGAAAAAGGGCCGAGAGGATCAGCATTACCAGAATAAGTCGTTTGGCGTTCCCATCCATTCCTTATTATTGTGCCATACAAAAACAAAGTATATCCTAAAATCTTGTATTTTTCAACAAAAATTCTATGCCGGGAAGAAACGGATTCATAGCCGGCAGCCGTATTTTCCTTCGAAAACAGAGGTGTTATTTTCAAAAAGTGCAGTTTGATCTTGTCATGCGCTCATGGATGGTTCTCTCCATGGGCAGCGCCTTCCCTGGGGAAGCCTTGAGTTTCAAGGTATTCGTGTTTGTATCGACCTCTAAACGCAGATTTTTTTGGCTGAGGATCATACCGTCTTTTGCATTTTTTTCAATTTGTACGCGCTGATATGTTGTAAAGGTATAGATTTTTTGTGCAGAGCAAGGGCTGCAATGACGCCGGTGAAGTGGTGGTTGGAATGTTGGCGATTTGGCCGCCATAACGGAAATGTTCCTTGAACCGAAATTATTGGCCTGTAGCCAACGGTATAAAAGGGGAAAAGAGCGGCCCCAGTCCGTTTCGATATCCTTTTTGGCGCCGTCGAAATCCCAGATCTTGCCATTATGTTAATTGCCCGGCAAGGGTGTGGTTCATGCTGATAATCTCATGATAACATTCCATCCTGGGATATGGGCAAAAGGGCCCATAATCGGACGGCGCAACGGCGAAAAATAACCGAAGTGCAAGGCACCGCTGGTTCCAGTTCCGGTCTTTGAATTTGCAGGGTGACGCTGTTTTCCGAAAACCGGTTTTCCCCTAAGAAGATGGTTCCTTTTCCCAATGGAATTCTTCGTAGGGAAGGGCAGAAAAATGGCTTTCTATATCGTCAATCACTTGTAAAAGGCGGTCTTCTCCTTTAGCTTTATCGATGGAGACGCCGGGGATCAAAGCCAGCACTCGCCCGTTGATATGCTGCTTAAAATACCATCCTTCAAAATAGCGGGGTTTTTTCCCGCGGCCATGAAAATCAATCATCTTGTTTTAGTCCTGTTTGCGCCGGATTGTTCAAAAGTTTGCCTCGATAATCGAAGCGGGAGCCGTGGCAAGGGCAATCCCAGCTTTTTTCATCGGGATTCCATTCCAATTGACAGCCCAAATGAGGGCATTTTGCTTTGACGGGGTAGAGATTGCCTGCGTCGTCCCGATAAACGCCATATTTTTCTCCTTTATATTCGACGATTCCGCCTCTTCCCGGCGCCAGAATTTTCGTTTGTTGCACCGGCAGATAGAGGTACTCCTTTAGAAGACCGCCGGCACTGGCAAGGCCATGTTCCAGCAATGGGAAAAAGGCGGGATGGCGTTGAGGAGAAAAAACCTCTGCCCAGGGATTGGGGCGGCCTTGTAAAAGATCGGAGAGGATCAGACCGGCGCCCATTGAATTGGTGACGCCCCATTTATTAAATCCGGTGGCAACAAAGACATGGGGTGTCTTTGCGGAGAAGGCGCCGATATATGGGATGCGATCGATTGGTACATTATCTTGGTTCGACCAGGCGTACACTTCTTTTCCTTGCGGATAAAGCGCAGCCATTTCCCGGCGGAGTTTGTTGTAGCGCCCGCCTTGGTGATTGCTGCCGGTGCGATGATCTTCACCGGCGAGGAGGACGAGATCTTTCCAATTCCGAAAGGAAAGCCCCGTTTCATTGCTGTCGATATACATGCCCCGAAGATTGGGGATATTGGCAAAGGTAAGGACATAGGCTCTGCTTTGATACATACGCAAAAAATAATAGCCGGGGGCGGTGATAAAAGGATAATGGCAGGCAAGAATGATCTGCTCCGCCCGTATGGCGCCGCGATTGGTTTTGACGGTGTGCCCCTCGATGGAAAGGGCGCGGGTATGGGTGAAAATCGTCAGTTTTTCCGCCAATGCGCCGAGATAGCGCAAGGGATGGAAAGTGAATTGATTTTCCATTTTCACGGCGGCGGCGATCTGAAGCGGCAAAGGGGTTTCAGACAAAAAAGAGACGGGAAGCCTAAGTTTTTCCGACGCTTGCATTTCCGCTTCAATGATTTCGGCGTCGTCAAGGGAATAGAGATAGGACGGGTTTTCTTCCAAATCGCAAGAGATGTTCTCCTTTTCTATGATGGAGAGGTACTTATTTTGTCCGGCTCGGTTTGCCTCCAGGTATTGCGAAGCTTGCTCTTCCCCGACTTTTTTTTGAAGTTGGTCATAAAAAAAGCCGTGTTGCAGGCTTATTTTCCCGGTGGTGCCTTGTGTAATGCCGCCGCCGATCTCACCGGCGTCAATGATCAGTACTTTAGCGCCGGTTTCTTGCAGAATATAACCGCAGTTGACGCCGGTGAGCCCGGCGCCGATGATCAAGATATCGCAATCAACATCGCCGGCAAGGAAAGGAAGTTTTGGCGGCGACCAGGTGGCAGACCATAAACTGCGCAAAATCATCACCTCTTTCAGTTGGATGGTTGATCATGACCGGGATGCGAGATAGTTACATTCGCAGTGATTGCGCTAGGCGCCGAAATCAATTTTGCCCGGCGAGAAGATCGACGATCCGATTTCCTCTAGTTTGAACGGAAAGTGCATCGGTCATACGCCGAAGAGAGCAAATAGAATAAAAGAATCCCGGCCGCGCCGAAAAGGCGGGCCGGGATCGCTGTTTACTTTTGCGATTGTGGGATTATTTCGGAAAATAAATTCCGGTGCCCAGTAGACAGGCATAGGGTTCAAAGGCGACGCCGCGATCAAAGGCGTCTTCCACATCATTGCTGTATTCCATCGTATCCCGCACAAATTCCGCTGCCGACCGGACGCTGGCAGATAAACTATGTCCTCGCAGGAGGCCTGCGGCTAAGACGCTGGTAAAGACATCTCCTGTGCCGTGCATGTGGAAAGGAAGCAGATCGATTTCCATCTCAAAATAATTTTTTCCGTTTTCGATACCGCAATTAAACAGTTTGTCTTTGCGGACAACGCCGGTGAGCACAACGCTTTTCGTCCCCAATGCGATGATCTCTTCGCACATGTTTCTAGCGGCCTTTTCTCCCAGTTCGTCAGGGCTATAGGGCCGTCCGGTGAGGATGGAAGCCTCCGTGATGTTTGGCGTGGCCAAGTCGGCTATGGAGACGAGATCCTTCATTTTATTGCACATGCCCTCCGTATAGGTCTTGATGATCTGGCCATTGTCGCCCATGACCGGATCGATAATGCTGACGCCGCTATCAAAATTATTGATAAAATCGATTACGGTTTGGATTTGCGTCTCGGAACCGAGGAATCCACTGTAGACACTATCAAATTTGAGCCCGAGTTTATGCCAATGCGCGATATATTCATCCATATAGGGTGTGAAATCGTGAAAGGTAAATTCATCGAACAAAGTGTTAGTGGACAAAAGCGCGGTGGGAAGGGGGCAAACTTCTATTCCTGCCGCCGATAAGATGGGAATTGCGACAGTAAGAGAACATTTTCCGTAGCCGGATATGTCGTGGATCGCTGCTACTCTTGGTAGAGTTTTCATTTCTTTATCTCCTTTATCTCATCAATGACTATTTTCGAATTATGATACAACATTTTTTCTTTAGCTGCAACATATATTCTCCTGTGGAGGTGTTTTTATGATTCGTATATCGGAAATGGAGGATAAGGATATCATCAATATTGCCGATGGGCGTTATTTGGGGGAGATCGCCGATATCGAGATCGATATCCGGACGGGATGTATCCGGGCCTTGATTATGCCTAATTTGGGGGGGATGGGCTTTCTCCGTCGTAAAGAGCAAGTCATTATCCCTTGGCAGGAAGTGCGTAAAATCGGTTTTGATGTGGTTTTGGTGGAATCGACGGGACAGAGTATTCCCCGTTATTTATTGGAAGAGCATTTGGATGATTCCTCATTTTAATCGGTTTTGTGTTTCAAGGTCTTTAATACTCTTGCCATGTCGTCGATCTCTTCATCGCTCATCGTCTCGAAATGTTCCAGCGTTTTTTGGTAATGAGCGACGAGAGGATTGGTCTTGTTGTGGCCCAGTTTTTCCCGGTTTCGGTGGATCAGAAAAGAGGTGAGGGCTCCGGTGGTGATGCTGATGAGTCCGATACCGCTCAAGATCAGGGCAATGGCAATACAGCGACCGATTATGGTGACGGGGACAATATCACCGTAGCCTACGGTGGCAACGGTGACGACCGCCCAATAGAAAGCTTCAAAAAAAGTCATTCCTTCGATCGGAGCGATGAGAAGCGCAGCGAGGAAGATCAGGGAAAAGGCAAAAGAAATGATGTAGAGGGCATAGTTGGCGGCAGAGATTCCTTGAACCCTGTGAAAAAACCGCGCTAAAAATGCGGTGACGCGCAAAGCCCGAAAAAGCCCCGCGATCCTTGCCACCCGAAAACCAACGCCTAAAGGAATGATCGCGATCAGTTCGAATAGATTCTCTTTGAAAAATTTTTTTTTGTTTCCGGCAATAAAGAACCGCACAAAATAATCTACCGTAAAAATCAGCCAAATCAGCTTATTTGCGGTCTTGGCGATATCGATATTTGTTTGTGGTAGCCGTTCGTGAACGGAATAATAGTAAAGAAAGAGCGCCGTAAAGGCCAGAAGCGCAAAAAACGCTTCATAGATGAGCCGAATTTGTCGTGCGGGTAAATGCTTCACTTTATGCCTCTGGATCTTCATTCACCTTGCAAACAAATTTTCCGCTGAAGAAGTCTTTCGTTTTTTCGATACAGGGACAATTTTGTACGAAGTTTTTGGCTTTTTCCATACAGGGGCAATTTCTTTTGTTTAAAATGAGCAGGACGCCGACGATGACATTGATGGCGACGATGATGGCGGCTATGATAATCCATGTCTTTTTCATAACGATTCTCCTTTACTCTATTTTATAGTTATATTGTACACTATTCCCATTTGATATGAAAGCGTAGGCGATTATTTTCTTTGGCTGTCGATCTGACGGGCGATCTCTTTCGCTTCGTCGATGGCTGCTTGGTTTTCCCAGACGGGATGGGTTTCCCAATGAGCGGAGACGAAGAGGTACCGAAAATCGGCTCCCACATAACTTACAATGGAGGCAAAACTGTCCTTCACGATTTGATAACCGATATCGTCCGTGCTGAACTGACCGGTCATGATCAGATGGATGGTTTTACCTTTAAAGATATCGTAGGGCGCGGGATAAAAACGGTCAATAACGAGCTTTAACTGCGCACTGACATAGAACCAGTAAAGCGGTGTGGCCATGAAGATATAATCCGCTGCGGCGATGGCCTTTTTGACCAGATCCATATCATCCCGTTGGACACAGGATTCGTTTTGTTGGTGAAGCATGCCTTGCACCCACGGCAGGGTGCTATTTTCATTTTGTCGACATTGATATGTTCTATACTGTGACCATTTTGCGCCAATTCATCCGTGATCGTATTCAATAAAAAGGATGAATTGCTTTTCTTCCGAGGGCTGGAGTGGATTGCTAAAATTTTCATTTCTTTTTTCCCTCCCAATCTTTCGGAGTCCTTGTGCTCCGGAGATGGTACAGCCGTCTGGCTGTATTTTTTGCAAAGTATAATATAGAACTTATTTTACCGTGACAATTTATTTTTGTCCAGTTTTGTTGAAAATCTGATTGAATAGTGAATTTTTGTGGAGTTTCAAGGTATCGTTCCAGTTAAAAGCGTTTTGCATTGTTGGCAAGCACAAAAAACTTGTATTTTTGTTTGCCTAAATTTGGTTGATTTTTTGTGTTCGTGTGGTATAATAAATGTGGATAAATTTGGCAAAAAATAGGTATTTTCCCTTTTCCAAAGCCCAATAGAATTTAATTTGGCAAAAAGCCTTTTGGCGAGAATATTTAACACATAAATATTCATTTTATTCCTCCTACCGTAACGATGCAATTCTGGGAGGGAATAAGTGCGGTAGATAGGATCGGCACGAAAGGAGGGAGAGATTTGTTGCCCTGTTTGCTGCGGGAAAAATGTGTTTTGATATATTCTGTTTGATATGTAAATGTTTTTGTAATTGACATGCTAGACAATGTTGTTGTGAAAGAATACGCAGAAAAGGAGAGGAGCCATGAAAAAAAATCGACTGATTGTGGCATTGGTCTTATGCCTGGTCTTGTCATTGAGTGCCGGAGCTTTTGCGGCCACCTTCACTGATATTTCCGGGCATTGGGCTGAAAGCAGCATTGAAAGTGCCGCTGCCGCAGGTTATGTCAGGGGGTATGCAGACGGCTCATTTCAGCCGAACGGCAATATCACCAGAGCAGAATTTGTCGCGATGGTGAACCGTGTTTTCGAAGTGAAATGGACAGCCCCTTTTACCTACACTGATGTTCCTGAAGCATCCTGGTATTACGGAGAAGTGGGCAATGCTGTTTATGGCTATTATATTAGTGGCTATGAAGATAACACTTTCCGCCCGAATAATGCTATTACCAGGGAAGAAGCGGCTGCTTTTTTAAGTCGGATTGTTCCGCAAGATGAGGATCAAGGTCTTTCCGGGATTATGAAGTTTGATGACTATTCAAGCATTCATAATTGGGCAAAAGATGCGATGGGATTACTTTACAATAAAGAATATATCCAGGGATATCCCGATAATACCATCCGGCCCCAAGGGAATTTGACCCGTGCGGAAGCCATTACGATCCTCGAAAGAGTTTTAGCTAAAGAAACCGTTGTGAAAGAAGAAGTTGATATCGTCACCCCGAACGATACGGAAACGGAAATCATCTTCACCGGCGGCATCAATATCGGTGATGCGGTCGGCGAAGGCGGCGTCGTATCATTTGACGATTGTGTGATCCTTTCACCGTTGAATATTGTTGGGGAGATTCCCCATGAAATCGATCTTATTGATACGAAAGCTGTTGATGTGTTCCAGGGGGATGACGGCGCTTGGCTTTATGGTTCCGGTTCTACGGAAGTCGCGCGCCTGACAATTGCCGCGGATACGTATATGTCCGAATGGCTTGTGAGCGGCCCCGGCATTTTGCAGGCAACCATCAATGCGGAAAAACGTATCTACCTGAACAGTTATGCCGATATTACCGATCTGACTGTAGAGACTCCGGCTGATATCGTCTTCCATACGGCAAATCTTGGTTCGATTACCTTAGATGCTGTTGCCGATGTGGGTTTGGACGATACTCATGTCGGAACTTTTATTGTTAATGCGGGTCAGTCGAATCTGACGATGCAAGGGGAAGCAACAATTGCTCACCTGTATGCCAATGGGAATTTGCGCATTTACGGTGATATCTTCCCCGATTTCATGACGATTGACAATGGCGCTAAAGTCTTTGTTGATGTCATGCCCGCTGAAGAGCTTTATGAGATCATTGACGGTGAGATTATTCTTATCCCGCAATCGCTTCCCGCTCCCACCGGATTGTATTTGACCGGTGGCCTCGATGTTGGCGATGATCTCTATCTCAGATGGACGGATTCCGATCTCTTGGGTCTTGCTCCCGACGGAGCGGAAGTTGAAAACTATACCGTCTATTATAATGACGCCGAAGGGCGCGTGGATATCGCTACTGTAGAAAGCGGTTCTATTGGCGTCAATCTTAAAGATTATGTGGAAGAAAGCGGTTACTACGAATTCTTCGTGGAAGCTAATACCGGGAACAGTGAATGGGCGGATTCCTTATCCGTTTCGATCGCGCTAAGCCGGATCTCTTCTCCCACATATCGCGGCATTTTCCAAGCAGCCGGCTTTGATCCTACGATCGTGATCGATCATAGCACCGCTGCCGCTTTGGAAATCGCGCGTGCGCCTTTGAGCAATCCTACCAATGTAACGCTCCTGGATGTTCCGGAAATTGATAATCAATGGACCATTAATGTAGCCCAATTCCTTGTTGATCCCGCCAACGCGGTTGTATTCGGCGCCAAAGCATTGGGCAGCGGCCTCAATACGACGGATGGCATTTATGAACTCAATTCTCCCGTGGCGATCCAGTCCGTGGGTAAATTGGGCGCGCCGGATAATTTCCGTGTGACTGCCGTTGATGCGGAAAGCAGTGAATATCTCCTGGATTGGGATGTTCTCTATGAAGAACAAAAACTGGGAGACTTTGCGACCATCAGCCATACCACGACCAGTTCGACCGCAACTTCCGTCTTTGTGAACGCGGACCTTCCCGACAGTGAAATCCCCTTCAATGTGGGCGATTTGCTATATGGGCCCAATCAGATCAGCGCTTCCGCACGGCCGGTATTTACGGAAGGCAATGTATTCTGGCTGGCTTGGATTCCGGTTCCCAGACGATTTATCGCCTTGAAGCTCCCCAAGACCTCAATGTCGCCGATGGGACCTTCTTCTTGACTTGGTATACGGGGAATAATCCGGAAGATACGCTGTATTCCATTTCGATCAGTAAAAGCGGACAGGAAAAGGCTGATCGAAGATGTTGTCGGCGGTAGCTTTGATCTTGGCGAAGTGATCTATGAGCTTGGCTCCGATGGCGTTTATACCATTGTGATCACCGCTACGGGTTCCAGTGATTCTATCATTATCGGCAACCCGGTCAGCGATCCCTATCGTTTGGATGTTGCCAGCAGGACCTTGCCTGTGGCTACGCCGGAAAATATCGCTTATGATCCGGAAGATGTTCCTTCGATCTCCTGGACGGTGCCCAGCGATTACATGATCGCGAGTTATGATGTCACGGTGAACGGTCTGCTGGTAGCGGATGATATTACCGGTGACGATATGGCGGCCATGTCCTTTGATTTGGCCGAGGCTTTGCCTGCCGGAGAAACCTCTACCGTAACCGTGACCGCGAATGCGGCTTTGAGTGATGAAGGGTATTGCATCGGTTATACCGATAGCACGGGTACGAAGGAATTTACCGTATTTGCTCCGCCGGAAATCGTCGGATTTGATTCGGAAGATCCTGCGGTTCTCCTCTTCAATATCAGCGAGCCTACCGAGATTGCAGCGGATGATTACGGGCTCCAGATCTTTGAAAACGGTGTTCCTTACGGAGATCCTTTTGCAATCAGCTTCAACGGTACCGATGCGGAAGTTGATTTGACCAGCTTCATCAGCGAAGTCACCGTTGCCGCCAATATCGGGAATGTGTATACCTTCTCCTTAATGGCGATTGGGAATAATGACAATGCCCAAGATGTGACCACCTTTGACTCCGAATGGAGCACCATGGACGAAAGCATCTATTATGAAGTTCCCGAAGGTGCGAATATGTTAGCGCAGCTCAGCAATATTCGTTTGGTGTCCGTAAGTGACGGCGCAGCCATCCAACTCCATTGGGATGCTGTACCCGGCGCGGAAGACTATACCATTCAGTGCACCGGCGGCGAATATAACCCGGGAACGACCGGAAAGACCTATATCGATGTGACCGATTGTATTGCTTCGACGACTTTGGTCGATCCCCATACCTTTACCATCGTTGCCAATCCCAGTGACGCCGATGTCAACAGTCCTTCTACCACCACGGCAGTTTTGGAACGGTTGGAAACGCCGGTCTTCACGGGAATCACCGGTGAAGAAGGGGATTATCAAATCAATTGGAACGCGGTAGACAATGCAACGGGTTATGCTTATCTTGATGCGGATGCGGATGAAGATTTGTTGCCCGATGTTTTGAGCCATGCCGTAACGCCGGAAGTAACGCCGGAAGACGTCCAGTTGACGGCTCTCGGTACGCCCTATGGAACGGTGAAAGCTCCGGAAGCCGGTGTGAGCACCTTCTATCTTGATTCGGCGGCCGCAACACAAGAAATCTCCCGTATGGCAGCTCCCGACAACTTCATGGTAGGAGAAACCTCGGAAGTAGTTCCGAGACAATATCTCCAGTGGGACGGTGCAGCGGCAGGGAATTATCTCGCCGAGCCTGATGGCCAGGAAGCCCAGGAATTAGGAACCGGGTTATTATATCTGCCCACTAGCTGGATCGCTGACGGTGAAGGCCTCGATATCAGTGTGATCACCTTGAGTGAAGATAGCTTTATCGTTGATTCTTATGCCGTTGTCGAAACCGTATCCCGTGCTTTGGCTCCGATGGATGTGGCGGTCAATGATGAAAATTATCAGATGACCTGGACCGCGCCTTTGGACTATGCCGGTGAATATGACATGAAGGTGACTTTGGAAGGGATGACCCATTTGACCAATGTCGGTCTCACCAATGCGGACGCTGCCGGGTATGACCTGGTTCCGCTTTTGCAGACCCTGAAAAACGGTCAATGGGGTATTTGGCTCCGCTCCTCCTTGGATGGAGCAGGACTCGTCTTGCCTTCCGGTTGGGCCTTGAATACCTTTATCATTTGGGAAGGGTTTGGCGGTGTGCCTGTTGCTACGCCGGAAAACCTTGTTTATGATCCCGATACGGAAACCTTCTCTTGGGATATCGCCGATTTGGCCCATATCACCGGGTTTACCGTAATGCGCGGCGACGAAGTGGTTGATATTGTGGATCCGGTCGCGGGAACGCTCTCTTATGACCTTGTGATCCCCAGTGCTGATTTTGTTCCCGGCTCTGCTGAACCGGAACAGAATATCGTTACCGTAACGGCAAATACGGCCATGGGAAGCGGTTATGCACCGACCAGCAGCAGTTTGGATGTGACGGCCTATACCGATCCTGCCGATCTCCTCCTTACCGCAGCTACGGAAGAAGATCCTGCCTGCTTGAGCTGGACGGCTTCCGATCCTGCCGGTGCGACGTACCGCATTGCGGTATTCAATGAAGACGGCAGCGCTTATGAGCCCCTGACCCCCGGCGCGGAAATCGCACCTGTCGAAACCGATGAAACCTCCTATGATCTGACGGCAATCCTTGTCGCTTTGAATATCGAGGAAAATTATGGTGAGACATTTAAGTTCGGCGTTCAGGCGATCAATAAGATCAATGAAATCGGCACCGATTATGTTTTGACCGATGTAGAGAATTCCTATACGGTTGCTACTGTAGCCTTGCCCTTTGTTGAAGAAGCGACTTTGTATACCAATGCGCCGACCGATGAGTATTATTATCTGAAGTGGCCTGTGGGTGAAAAAGTCGATCATTATGTTGTAACCTACAATGAAACCGATACCACGGCGACTATTGCTAGCGGTATCGCCAGAATTAACCTGTATGGATTGAGCGGTGCGGGTCCCTTCGTTTATGAAATCACTGCTTATCCCAGTGCGGCAAATACAGGGAAATATACGCCGACCACCACGACCGTAACGCTGACCCGCCTTGGGGATGTGACCTTTACCGCCTTGGAAGAAGCTGCCAGCGGCTATGACCTTACTTGGGAAGCTTTGACCGGAGCGGAAGGATACCTCGCCAGTGTTGACGGTGCAGCCGATGTGAGCTTGACGGAACCGAAAGTCAACTTCGACTTTGGTGGCGACTTGTCTCTCGATATTGATGTGAAGGCGCTTGCGGGTATCGACAATGCCGGTAATACCGCCAGTGAAGACGGCGGGGCGATCGCTCTCTACTTGGATGCCAGAAACTATGCGACCCAAACCGTAACCAAACTGGCGACGCCGGAAAAGATCCGACTTGCGAAAGAATCGACTCCTTATCCTCACTATGAAGATCCTTATTTCCTCATTTGGGACGGTGTAGGGGATCATTATTCCGTAAGCATTGACGGAGACAGTCCGGAAAATGTAAGTGACGAGAGTCTCTATCTGAGTTATTACGGGTTCTTGGATGGAAGCACCCATACCGCCGATGTGCGGGCCTATCCCGCTGAAACGGCTTTGTTCACGGCGCCTTCCGAACCGGCCAACTTTACCTTCTATAAAGCAAATGGGCCGGAAGATGTGGCGTTGAACAGCGGTGTGCTGAGTTGGGCTGTACCCACGCTTCCCATTGAGCCCAGCATTACCGGATATTCGATCATGGTTTGGGATGTCAGTTCCTTCAATCTCCTGGAAGCAGAGATCATGGGCGATATTTCCAGCCTGTTCGAAGGATTTGAACCGATCTTTAGCGATGATTCCGTGAATCCCGCGTTGGGCAGCTATGATCTGACGGATATCTTGTCCGCTCCCGGTGAATATCTGGTCGGTATCCGGGCCAATGGCGATATTAGCGCTTTCGTGATGGATTCCAATCTTGTATTTGATGACAGTGCGGAAGGTCTGATCGTTCCCATCATGGTCCTTGATCCGAATGGAAATCCGTATCAGGATATCGATGATGTGCAGATCGTCGTCAAGAACGGAGCCGGCGACGAGCTCTTCACCGTTGATTATGCATCGATTTACGGGATCAATCTTTATCTCCAGGCCGGAACGTATCAATTTGGCGTATTTGCCGGAAGGCAGCCAAATGGTTTGGGGTGAAGATCTGACCGTTGATATTGCCCAGAATATTCCTGGCTTGATTCCCTTGCAGCTGGATTATGCCTATCCTGCCTATCTGGAAGATGATTTGGTTGGGTTCGGCGGCATTGCCGGCGGCAGTGAATCGGAAGGTACCTATGATGCGGCAACAAAGACCATCACCTTCTCGGGTAAGATCCGCTATTCCTTGGCGGATGAAACCGCTCCCGGTTGCCCGCCTGTAGGTGGAAATTATGTTGGCGTAAAAGTAATCCTGCCGGAAGGAGTCGCGATTGACGACACGGCCTATCTGGATTATACCGATTATGCCGGCGTCCATAAGATCATCTATGGCTGGGATAATTTCGGTGACGGCGCCAATTACTTCTACTTCTATCCCTTGGTTTCCAGCCCCAATCAGGTGATTGAATTCACCGTACGGTGGAATGCAAACCAGGTTGAAACCTTTAATGTTGTGGTCGCCGATGATGCGACTCTGTTCCCGGCGCCTGCTCTTACCGTTGGAAATGCCTTGGTAGGAACGGATGCGGCTCCTGTTGAAATTGTGGGCGATACCGTTACGGTTCCTGCAAATGCAAAACAGGATGCGGAAGGAAATATTCCTTATAGCTTGGAAGTGACCGCTTCCAATTTGCCCGAAGGCATCTATGACGCTGTCTTAGATCTGGAAGGCGCTACAAGCGGTTATCCCCGCAGCTTTGATGATTTAGCTGTCGGAACGAGCAATACGATTACCTTGCCGTTGACCGGGGAAATCTATTCCGATGATGAAGCGAGAGACTATGTCTATACCATGACTTTGTATAACGAATATGGCATGGTCGTTGCTGAACTGGTCTTTACCGTTACCTTGGGTGAAAATCCTGTTCCTGATGGCGGAGATATCACTTGGGGCGGTACCGGTAATGTAGAAGACAGTTTGGCGGAAGCCGGAATCTCCGGTGATAAAGCCTTGGCCTTCTCCGGTGAAGTCGCCGCGTATGGCGCTTTGGATCCGACGCCGATGATCGATTTCACCATCGAACCGCCGACGGGCAGCTATCCTCTTACTACCTATAGCTTGGATGGCGGCGCTTGGACGGCATTCTCCGGCGATTATCTCTTTGAAGATTTCGAAGTGTTGCCGGAAATGTTGACCGATGGCATTACCCTTGAAGTTCGTTGGAACGGCAGTGTCCGGGATGTGATCGACACCTATACCATCACCTTCGAAGAAGGGACGACGCTTGCCAGTGAACTGGTGGCGCTGTCCTTGATCGAACCGGTTACTTTGTACGGTCCCAATGTGCCGGATAGCGATTATTATCTGATTTGGCCGCAGGATGCGATGGTTGGTTCCTATACCGGGACTTATGGTAGTACGCCGGCATCGCCGATCGGCACGGCCGCCTTTACTTCCGGTATTCCCGATGCCAGTTATATTAACCTCCGTTTGGATGAACTGGCTGCGGGTGAAGGGCCTTACCTCTATACCATCACCGCCCATCCCGCTACCGAATATGCGGATCGGTATCAAGCGTCTACGATCACGGTCACGATTTACAGAAGCCCCAACGGTGATGTGACCTTCACCGGTTTGGATGCGTCTGAGGACAGTGATAATCCGTATACTTTGAGTTGGACTTGGGCCAACGATGAGCCTGAAACAACAGCGACAGTAACTGCTTTCGCGACCAGTTCTTCGGTGCCCGGCGTCACGGTTGGCGCTGCTGCCTTGAATGAAGGAGTTTGGGAAGCGGCTGTGAACTTCGATTCGATCGCCAGTTTGCAAGAAGCGGTAATTACCGTGGATGCGGCCAGCGAATCGATCACCGATGTGGGCGCCGTAGACGCCAGCGCCAAGAGCTTGGCGGAAGGTGCATCTGCCTATGTGTTCCATATGGGTGAATATGAAGCGACCCAGGATGTTACCAAGCTGGGCGAAAATCAACTGGATGCGGTTGCTGAAGATGCAACCAATCCTATGAACAAAACGTATGATGTGAGCTGGCTGCAAAACAGCGATGGCGGTGTGTTGGATAAGAACTATTCCGTTGCTGTTGACGGTACGGATGGCGAAGGAGATCCCTTTACCGTAGAATCCACCACCGTTGATCCGATGATCGTTCTTGCAGCCAATGATTATGCGGATGGCTCTTATATCGGCGTTGATGTGATTGCCCATCCGTTGGATGCAAATATCTTTGATGTAAGCTCTTATGTGAGCACGCTTTCGGATATTTACAAATTAGCGGCGCCGACGGATGTCGATCTGACGGATACGACCTTCTCCTGGGGTTACGCTGCTGATCCTGACGTAGCGCCGAGCGCCTTTGATGTCTATCTCTGGCAGGTCGTTCCCGCTGCGGAAGGTGAAGAATTGATCGGCAGCCTCGAATTGATTGATTCCGATACGGTAGCGTATACCGGTGTAGGTCCTTACACCTATGACTTCTCCGAAGTCTTGGGTGACGGGAATACTTATGTTGTCGGCGTAAGCGCAGACGGCGATGTTTCCGGTACACCGATCAGCCTGGATTCCAGCGTTCAGACCCAGGTCTTGAATGATGAAAGAATCGCTGTAGCCGTAGAATTGATCAAACCTAATGGATTGCCCTTGATGCTTGAAGGGGAAGAAGCTGCGACCATCCTTGTGGATCCCACCAGCCCTGACCGGGCGGCGGCAACCTTGGATTATGTGAACGGCGGGATTTACCTCTTCTTATCCCCCGGCGATTATGACATCAGTGCTGCTTTATCTGCGGGCTTAGATGCAGAATATGAAGCTCCTGCAGTGCAGAGTTTCACCGTAACGGAAAATAGCCCTGCATCTGTCGATATCCAGTTGAGTTATGAAGACGCCGGTGAAATGGATCTCTTTGAAGTCAATCCCATGACGGAAGAGGCGTTCTTAACACGGACGGATTCCGACCCGCTTTATGAAATCAGTGAAACCGGTACGGTCGCGACTGTTTTCTCGGGAACGACCATTGAGTACCTGGAAGGCTTCGCAGGCGGTGAAGACGGGAACTTTATCGCCGGTACCATTACGGCGCCGGAAGGCATTACGGTAGACGCTCCCTTATCCGTTACCGTGAACGGTGCCTTCCATTACGCAGTTGTGGATGAAGGCGGTACCTTCGCCTTCTATGTAAAAGCAACGGATGAAATTAAGATGTTCCAAATTGTTGTTTGCTGGAATGCAGAGAGAACGGAAACATTCATTATCGACGCATCTATGGCAACTTTGGAAGATCCTCCGCTTCTGGTTGTTGCTGATGTTACCGGATTGGCCTTGTCCAAGATCGGCGATTTCGCTTATGAACTTACTTGGGATGAAGCGGAAAACGCAATTGCCTATCGGGTGACCGACGGCGGCTCCTTTAATGAAGCGACATTGGGGAACAGCATCGTGATCAATACGACCGGGACCTATGAAGTCTACGGCGTCAATGGCAGCGTGGAAAGTGTTACCCCCGCCAGCCTAGAAGTTACGCAGTTTATCGCTCCGTCGGATGTTCTCATCGAGGGAACGACTTTAAGCTGGACGGATACGAATACCGGCAGCCAATCCTTCGAGATTTGGGAAGGATTGACGAAGCTGGATACCGTTGCGGAAACGGATGGAACGGAAACCTATACGATTTCCGGTGATCCGACGAGCCGCACCTTCTTCGTCCGGGTAGCTGCGGACACCGCCAGCGCTACGATGGCTTCCGACTTCGGCTCCTATACCAGTACCTTGGATCCTGTGATCGTTCAGGTGGTTGACGGAGACGGCGCGCCGGTGGTTGGCGCTGCTGTGAGCTATACCGGAACGGCCAGCGGTTCCTTTACTTCCGCTGCCGGAGGCACCCTCTTAAATGTACCGCCGGGCACGGTCGATCTTACGGTAACCGCCGGTGATAACGGAACCATCAGCTGGCTCGGGACCACGGGTTCCATTGATACGACGACGGGAGATACCACTGTTATCCTGACGGTGGCGACGACGCCGATTGTTGGCGATGTCAGCGGCTTAGCGATGGCGAAGATCGGTGATTTCGCTTATGAACTCACCTGGGATGAAGCGGACAACGCGACTTCCTATCGGGTGACCGACGGCGGTTCCTTTGATGAAACGACTTTGGGGAGCAGCATCGTGATCAACGCGACCGGGACCTAT
>JAXGQI010000014.1:0-37227 GCA_040766525.1 Clostridiales bacterium
CTGATCCGTCCGGAAGCAATCAAAGCCACTGTTTCCTCATCCAAGGCTAAAAGACGCATGCTATTGGCAATATAACTCCTGCTTTTGCCTAATCCCGTGGCCAGAGCTTCTTGGGTATAGCGGTATTCATCGATCATCCGCCGAAACGCCAAAGCTTCATCGATCGGCGAAAGATCCTCTCTCTGCAAATTTTCGATCAGCGCCAATTCCGAAGCTTCCAAATCGTCGCTGACTTTTAAAATACACGGCACCGTTTCTAAGCCGGCAACTTTTGCCGCCCGCCAGCGCCGTTCCCCCACAATCAACTGAAAACGCTCATTACCAAGGGCACGTACGACCAAAGGCTGCAAAATCCCATGGGCCTTTAAGGATAAGGCCAATTCCGCTATTTTCTCCTCATCGAATTCCCGCCTTGGCTGATGGCTCCCGGTTTCGATCGCATCGAGGGCGATATGAGTAATATCGCTTTGGTGCTCCCGTGTATTTTCGGAAGCTTCCGTTTCCGTGGAAAGCAGTGCTCCCAAACCTTTCCCTAATCCACGCTTACTCATGCTCCAAAACCTCCTTGGCTAATTCTGCATATACTTCCGCACCCCGGGACTTGGGGTCATAAAGATAAATCGGCAACCCGTGACTCGGCGCCTCGGAAAGCCGCACATTGCGCGGAATGATCGTAGCAAAAACCTGACCCTTAAAATGCCGCTTCACTTCATCCACCACTTGGATCGAGAGATTCGTTCTGCCATCAAACATTGTGAGAAGAACGCCTTCCATCGTTAGACCGGGATTCATGTGCTTTTTAACAAGCTGGAATGTATTCATCAGCTGGCTTAACCCCTCCAAAGCATAATACTCGCATTGGATCGGCGCGAGAAGGCGATCCGCAGCATTCAACGCGTTCACCGTTAAAAGACCTAAAGTAGGCGGACAGTCGATAATGATATAATCATACTGGTCTTTCATCTTCTCAATATGCTTAGAGAGCTTCTTTTCCCGTTCCAGCATATTGACCAATTCAATTTCGGCTCCGGCCAGCTGGATCGTAGCAGGAATCACCTGCAAATTCGGTAAATCTGTAGGCTGCACGATCGCTGCCAAGGGAACTTCATTGATCAAAGCGTCATAAACACAGTGGGGCAACTGATCCCGATCGATGCCCAAACCGCTCGCATTACCCTGGGGATCAATATCGATCAAAAGGACTTTCTTATCCTCCAAGCTCAAATAGGCTGCAAGATTGATTGCAGTCGTCGTTTTCCCCACGCCGCCCTTCTTGGTTTGCTATGGCAATAACTCTTCCATGTCCAATTCCTCCCATAATTGTTTCCATTATATCACAGTTTTTCTTGAGATAAAAGACCTATCTCTGGAGAGAAATTGGGTTACAATAAAACATTCGTTCTAAACACAGGGGCTTTTTGCCGCGAAAAGGACCGGATTTTCAGCGCCGCCGTGCGATGGGCAACACAAACGGCTAGGGCGCAAAAAAACCCAGCCGCGTAGCTTAGTTCAAGAAGCGGCAGCGGTTAAGGGTTTACCTGACAATGCGATCAACTTCTGTCACAAAGCAGGAGGACAAAGGAAAAAACAAAAGGCCCTGAACGCATACCGTATCCAGCGATACGCAAGCTTAGCCCAGGCTTTAATTCTGATAACACGATCGGCTCGCTCCGATCCTTGTCCATGCGGCAAGGAAGCATTGGACAAGGTCCACGCCCTTATTAAGGCCGTTTGGCCGGCATCCCGGCACGACGCGGATATTTTTCATCCGTAGGGGCAACCTTTTTCACCGTAATCAAAGAACGGCGCATAGTGGAAGAGGGGAGTTGATACGTTTCGATGCCTTCCACCTCTCCCCCTAAAAGGGCGATGGCATTTTGGGCCGCTTCCACTTCATTTTCTGCCTCTGGCCCCTTAAAAGCAAAGAACTTCCCGCCTACTGCAAGCAAAGGCAGGGCATATTCAAGGAGCACCCTGAGTTCCGCAACGGCCCTTGCCGTAGCAAAATCGAAATGCTCCCGCTGCAACGGCTCCCGCGCAAGTTCCTCCGCGCGGCCGCAATAAACATCAATGCCCTCTAGAGACATGGATTCGATCACCGAAGATAAAAAGCCGCACTTCTTCCCCACGCTTTCCAAAAGCAGAATCTCCAAGTCGGGGCAGAAAAGCTTCAAAGGAATTCCGGGAAACCCGGGGCCGGTGCCGATATCAACCAAACGGGCGCCCTCCGGGAACGTGGCATAGCGAAGTAACAAAAGCGAATCGGCGAAATGCTTGATCGCAGCGTCTTCCTCATCGGTGATCGCTGTCAGATTGGTGCTCCGGTTCGCGTCAAACAGCAGTTCTTTGAACATCGTCGCGCTCTTGATCTGCTCTTCTTCATAAGCTACCCCCGCCTCTTCTAAAGCCTGGGCTAAAACAGCGTCAAACTGTGGCATGTTTTCTTCTCTCCTGTTCCAAATAGATTAGGAGCACATTGACATCGGCGGGAGAAACGCCGGAAATCCGGGACGCTTGGCCGATGGAAAGGGGCCTGATCTCCGCCAACTTTTGCGCCGCTTCGATCCGCAAACCCCGAATGGATTTATAATCAAGACCCTGGGGCAAAGTCTTTTCTTCCAATTTATTAAAGCGGGCGATCTGCTCTTTTTGCTTCTTCAGATAGCCTTCATACTTGACTTCCAATTCCACTTGTTCCACCGCTTGCTCCAACCAGGGAATTTCCCCCTGATCGATCCGGATCAACTCTTTGAGCGCAATATTGGGGCGCTTTAAGAATTCTTCCCCTTTAACGGTATCGCTGAAACCCGCGCTCCCTTCCTGGGATAAATAGGCGGCGACCGCTTCGTCTTTCCCACTGAAACGGCTTTTATTCAGCCAGCTGCGGATCTCTTCCATATCTTTGACCTTTTCTTGAAAGGCCCGCCAGCGATCCTCTTGCACAAGACCAACCTTGCGGCCTTTTTCCGTCAGACGAAGATCGCCGTTGTCATTACGCAAAAAGAGACGGTATTCGGCTCTGGAAGTAAAGAGGCGATAAGGTTCATTGGTGCCTTTATTGACAAGATCGTCGACCAATACACCGAGATAGGCTTCGGAGCGCCGCAATAAAAAGGGTTCATCTTCTTTTAAGGCTAAAGCGGCATTGATCCCGGCATAAAGGCCTTGGCCTGCCGCCTCTTCATATCCCGATGTTCCGTTGATCTGCCCGGCGCCGTAAAGGCCGGGGACATCTTTATATTCGAGAGTAGGGGAGAGCTGGGTTGGAACAACGCCGTCATATTCGATACCATAGGCGGGCCGCATGATTTCCACATGCTCCAAACCGCGGATCGTCCGCAAAAATTGCTGCTGCACAAAACCGGGAAGGCTCGTAGACATCCCCTGGACATAAATTTCATTGGTTTTCAATCCTTCCGGCTCAAGGAAAAGCTGATGCGCCTCACGATCGGCAAAGCGTACGACCTTATCCTCAATGGAAGGACAATAGCGCGCCCCCACCCCTTCGATCACGCCGCTAAATAACGGCGCCAAATGGATATTATCCCGAATCACCTGGTGGGTCTTTTCATTTGTATAGCTTAAATAGCACGGCACCGAGGGCCGGTCAAATGTTTTCGTCATAAAAGAAAATGCCAGTTTTTCTTTGGAGCCGGGTTGTTCCTCCGTACGGGAAAAATCGATGCTGCGCTTATCGACCCTGGCGGGAGTCCCGGTCTTAAAACGGAAGAGTTCGAGGCCCAATTCTTTCAAACTATCGGTAAGATGCATCGCCGCCGGCTGGTTATTGGGGCCGGCATTAAAAAGCAATTCACCGATGATAATCCGGCTCCTTAAATAAGTCCCGGTCGTCAAAATCACCGCCTGGGCCGTAAAGCGGGCGCCACTTTCACATAAAACGCCGCTAACGCGTCCGTTTTCCGTTAAGATACGGCAAACGGCACCTTGTTTGACGTCAAGATTTTCCTGATTTTCCACCGTCCAAACCATGTTTTCCTGATACAGCTTCTTATCCTCTTGGGCGCGCAAAGCTTGGACCGCCGGACCTTTCGATGTATTCAAAAGCCGGATCTGGATCTGAGAGGCATCGGCAGTGATGCCCATCTGCCCGCCCAAGGCGTCGATCTCCCGGACAAGATGACCTTTGGCCGGTCCGCCCAGGGAAGGATTACAGGGCATCAATGCGATATGATCGAGACTCAAAGTCAAAAGCAAAGTTTTTTGCCCCAGTCTGGCTCCGGCCAAAGCCGCTTCCACCCCGGCATGACCGGCACCGACCACGATAATATCATATTTACCCGCCAAGTATTCCATGTTCTTCTCTCACTTTCCAATACAAAAATCACGAAAAATTCGATCCAAAAGTTCTTCACCGATGCCTTCGCCGCCGATTTCCCGCAGTGCTTCCAAAGCCAAGCGCAAATCAATCGTCAGAAAATCGAGGGGCAAACCGTTCTCTTTGGCCGCCAAAACTTCCAATAGCTGGCGGCGGCTCTTTTCAAAAGCCTCTTTATGGCGAAGATTTCCGATCCAAGGATCTTCCTCTTCTTTGAGCTTCCCTAAATAGAAGAGCTCCGCAATCTTTTTGCCGATATTTTCCAAATTGAGCCGCTCTTTGGCGGAAACATAAAGATAGGGGAGGGGCGCGATCTCAGCTTCCAAACGCTGCTTTTTCTCACTTGCCATCGGCAGGTCCGTTTTGTTGATCAAGACAAGAATCTCCTTATCCCGATACCGTTCGACAATCTCTTTTTCCGCCGGGCCAAACTCTTCATCAATGATGAGGAGGATCAAAGCGCTTTTTTCCGCCGCGCCATGCGTCTTCTCCAGGCCGATTTTTTCGACGGGATCTTGGGCTTCCCGCAGACCCGCCGTATCCATAATCAATAAAGGAATATCACCCAGAAGAACGGAAGCTTCAATGATATCCCTGGTCGTACCGGGGATATCGGTAACGATGGCTCTTTCATCCGCCAATAAAGCATTTAAAAGGCTTGATTTCCCCACATTGGGGCGGCCAAGAATCGCCGTCTTGATCCCTTCCCGATAGATGGCGGCAATATTCGCCTTTTCGATCTCTTGCTCCAAGCGGGCAATAATCTCCCTGATCTCCCGTTCCATTTCCGCCGCGGCAATTTCATCAACGCCGTCTTCCGGGAAATCGATCGCCACTTCTAATTTGGCCAAAAGCCCTAGGAGCCGGTCTTGCACCGCTGCTAAATTGACCCTGCCTTCACCCTGTAATCGGGAAAGAGAAAACTTCAAATCCTGATGAGAAACGGCTGCGATCGTCTCAATCACCGCTTCCGCTTGGGAAAGATCAAGGCGCCCGTTCAAAAACGCCCGTTTTGTGAACTCGCCGGGAGACGCCATTTCCACACCCAAAGAAAGCAATAGTTCTAGGATCTGTTTGGCCACAAGAAAACCGCCGTGGCATGGATCTCGCCATTTCTTCCCGGGTATAGGAGGCTTCCTTCCGCATCAAAGCGACAAGCACTTCATCATAAACTTCCCCATGGTAAGAAATATGACCGTAATGAAGGGTGAAGCCTTTTTGCCAATCCATGGGTTTTATAGGCAAAAAGATCTCTTTCAGTAGGGCCCAACAACCTTCTCCGCTTAAACGAAGGACGGCAATGCTGCCGACGCCCTTCGCCGTAGCCACCGCGGCGATGATTCCCTGTTCCATTTCACCCCTCCATTCTCTCATTCCTGTAAAAAAACCCGACGATCGAAGCCGCCGGGTTTTTGTGTTCATCTTTTTTTGGTGATAACCACCTTCCGATAAGGCTCCTCCCCTTCGCTGAAGGTGCGAATGTGGGAATCGTTCTGTAAAACCGTATGGATGATCCTTCGCTCATAGGGACTCATCGGCTCTAAAGAAATATTGCGGCCGGTTTCCTTTACTTTCCCCGCCAATTTTTTGGCGAGTTTTTCTAAAGTTTGTTCCCTCTTTTTGCGATAGCCTTCCACATCGAGAACGAATTTATGCTTATCGGGAAAGGCTTTAGATACGACCAAATTTGTAAGGTACTGGAGGGCATCCAAAGTTTCGCCTCGCCGACCGATCAAAATCCCCAAGTCACTACCGGAAAGATCCAAAACCGTGAATTCTTCCCCTTCGACGACATCAATTCGAACCGGCAAAGAAAATTGCCGAAATATCCCTTCCAAAAAAGTCACCGCAACGGTCGTGGGGTTTTCTTTCAAAGATACCCGCACCTTCGCTTCTTTCGAAGCGAAACCAAAAAGCCGTTTTGCCGGTAACGATATGATCTCTATATCTACATTTTCTCGGGAAACCTCTAAGTCTTTTAAAGCCTCTTCGATGGCCTCATCAGTGGTCTTCCCTGTTTTTTCCACAGATTTCATTTCGATTGACACCCCTTACTTAATATTCGCCGGCCCCTATTTTGTCTGCCACGGTTTGTCGGGTAATTTTTTATCTCTTTCTTGTTGCGCCTTCAATTCTTTTTCTTTCTTCTTTCTTTCCTCATCTTCTTTTTTGGCTTCTTCCGGATTTTCCAAACGCCGCTTTTCTTCCTGCTGCTTATCATAGAGTTCAGCGGCTTTCGTTATATTGCTTTTTTCCTTCGTCTCTTCCGGAGCAAAAAGCCCGATGCCTAATTTATAGTTGATATAGAAAGTTTGAATCGCGGAAAGGAACGAATAATAGACCCAATAAAGCGCCAAACCGGCAGGGAAACTACGCGCGAAAAACAAAAACATCACCGGCATGATAAACAACAGCATACGCTGGGTTTTGTCTTTCCGATTGACCATCGACAAATACTGCTGCGCAAAAGTCAGCAAACCGCAAAGCAGCGGCAAAACGATGGTGGGATCCGGTTCTTGCAAATTTGTAATCCAAAAAAAAGGTATAGAATTGCGGGTTGGCCGGTACGAAATTCCGCAAACCATAAAACAAAATTAAAAGAATCGGCATTTGTATCAAAAGAGGCAGGCAGCTGGAAAAGGGACTGAACTTTTCCTCCTTATACAGGTTCATCATCATTTCCTGCTTCTTTTGGGGATTATTGCCGTATTTTTTCTCGATCGCTTTAATTTTCGGTTGGATTTGTTGCATGGTTTTGGAAGCTTTTTGCTGTTTTATCGCTGTAGGATAAAGAACGATTTTGAGGATAATCGTCAATAACAGAATCGCCAAAGCATAGCTCGGGATCTGAATCATTTCTGTCAGATGAAAAAGCCCCTCTAAAATAGAACCAACAATTTCTACCATAAAATCCTATAAATCAAAATTTATAGGGTTCACCTCCCATTTGTTATTTTACCGGATCATAGCCGCCCTTGCTCCAGGGATTACAACGCAAAATGCGCCAAATCGCCATTGCGGACCCTTTAAAAAACCCGTGTTTCTGTAAAGCTTCCACCGCATATTGAGAACAAGTCGGATAATAACGGCAACTGGGCGGAAACATCGGCGAGATCACCTTTTGATAAAATTTAATCAGACAGACAAAAAGCGTTTTCATTTTTTTCTTGCCCTCTTTATCAGATTGAGCATATCATCTTCTAAACGACAAAACTCCACTTGATTTGCTTTTTTCCGGGCTACGAAAATATAATCGGTTCCGGTTGTAAACAAATCCAAGTGATTCCGCACGATCTCTTTCATGCGCCGCCGAACTTTATTTCTCTCCACCGCTTTCCCAACTTTTTTGGAAACAGTAAAACCGCAGCGGAAAGTATCTAGATGATTATTACGATAACAAAGCACAACAGAAGGGGCAATCGTGGAATGTCCCTTCTTATATGTTTTCGTAAAATCCCGGCGCTTCCGTATCTTATTTTTCTCTGCCAAAATTCTCGCCATACGATACCAACATGAAAAAAGGCCTGACCGGCCCGATATTAAGCACTCAATCTCTTTCTTCCCTTGGCTCTGCGACTCTTGATTACTTTTCTTCCGCTGGCTTCATTCATTCTTTTTAAGAACCCATGAACTTTTTTATGTTTTCTTTTCTTTGGCTGGTAAGTCCGCTTCGTCATTTTCAACCCCCCTTTGCATCCACAAGTAAACAATAGTATGGATATTATATATTAAGGTTCTTCTGCTGTCAATGGAAACAGCTTTGTTTACTTGAGGGGTAAAATTTTTTTATCCACAAAATAATCATATTCTTATAATTTTAAAGCTTCCTATATTTAATTTATTTATTTTGGCGAAGTTATCAACTATCATTTTGACCAAAAGACCTAAAGAAAAATTTTCTTCATTTTCCAATGTGGATAAGCCATTTTTCTCCGTGTTGAAATTTCCTTGCCATTTTGATATTATTTTCTATGGAAGCGCCAACCAAAAAAAAGCGTTTCTCTAACATAAAAGTTGATGCTCCTTGCCGTTTCATTCCGTAGAACACCATGATGCAAAGTGAAAAGCGGCACGGTTTTTTCATTATTACTTCAACCCGATTATGGGTTCGCTTAAAATCCCATGAAACGGGATTCAGATTGTAGACTTTGTCGACAAGATAGGAGACATAAGATAACGGCCTAGAGCTAGGAAAAGCAAGGGCCCTGGACGCGTGGCGTAGTTGGACATACAGAAGCGGTCAGGGGTTTTGGTTAAGGGCGCTATCGGCTTTTGTCGACGGACTGAAAATCCCGTGAAACGGGATTTCCTCTTCTTTTATTATTATTTTATGATCATTTTTGTTTTATATTACGATATCGTCAGCTAGGAGAAAAAAGTATGGATACAATGTTAAAACCTTTCGTTACTCTGTGGCAAGAAACATTGCAGCAGATCAAAAGCCAGGATAAGATCCCGCTCACCAGTTTTGAATCTTGGTTTTTACCCCTTAAAGTTGTCGACAGCGATCAAGGTACGCTTTATCTGGCAGCGAATAATGAATTTATTAAAGAATGGGTGGAAACCAATTATAAAGATATCATCCTATCCAATCTCGTCACCGTTTCCAATCAACAAATTAATGCCGTAGAAATCGTTTTATTGAATCCCAACGGCACCTATCAGAAGAAAAAAGGGAAAAAGGCGGAAGAAAACAAGGCGAAAAAAGATCATCATCTCGATCACACCTTTTTTAATCCCAAATACACTTTCGATACTTTCGTTATCGGTTCCAGCAACCGTTTCGCCCATGCCGCGGCTTTAGCCGTAGCGGAACAACCGGGGAAATCTTATAATCCTCTTTTCATTATGGGCGGCGTTGGTTTAGGAAAAACCCACTTGATGCACGCCATCGGCCAGTTCATTTTAGAGAACAAGCCGGATGCCCGGGTATCTTATTTTTCTGCGGAAAAATTTACCAATGAGTGGATTGACGCGATCAAAGATAATAATACGGAAGCTTTCCGTAGCAAATACAGAAACAATGATGTTATTTTAATTGACGATATCCATTTTATTTCCGATAAAATTCGTACGCAAGAAGAGTTTTTCCATACTTTCAATACTCTCTATGAACAGGGAAGTCAAATTGTGATCAGCAGCGATCGGCCGCCCCAACAAATCCCTACTTTGGAGGAACGCTTGATTACCCGTCTATTATGGGGTTTGACTACCGATATTTCGGCGCCGGATTTAGAAACGAGAATCGCTATTTTAAAGAAGAAAACGGATTTGGAAAACATCTATATCCCCAATGACGACGCCCTCTTCTACATTGCCAATCAAATCGAATCCAATATCAGAGAATTGGAAGGGGCTTTAAACCGGGTGGTCGCCTATGCCAAACTCCATAAAAGCCAAATCAGCCGGGAATTGGCGATTCAGGCATTGAAAAGCATCTTACCGGAAAATAAAGTCAAAGTCATCACCATCGAATTGATCCAACAAACGACGGCACAATACTTCCATTTAAAATCCGATGACATGGTCACAAAAAAACGCACAAACAATATTTCCTTTCCCCGCCAGATCGCAATGTATTTATGCCGAGAATTAACAGATATCACATTTGAAAAGATCGGTGAAGAGTTTGGCGGGCGACATTATTCTACAGTTATCCACGCATGTGAAGAGATCGGTCAGAAGATCAAATCCGACCCAAAAACGAAAAAAGCCGTGGATGACATCACCGTACAAATCAAAAAAATGTAAACATCTTTGTTGTTAATTCCACAAGGATAAGATTTTCGCCGTAATCTGTCGAAAAAATACCGTCTCTTTTATCCTTACGATGACCATCATAATTTCAATATTTTATACACAGCAAAATCATGAAAGTGTACAGGCTGTTTTCTTTAAAATCACATATTCACAGCCTTTATTATGATAACCAGTATATTTTATATAAAAATATAGATTAAAGGAGTGCCCGCCATGAAAATAAGATGCCAACGGAATACATTGCTGAAAGGTCTGCAAACTGTTTTTCGTGCCGTTTCCACCAAAAATACGCTGCCTTCTTTAAGCGGCATACTCTTAACAGCAGATAAAGACAGTCTCACTTTCCAAGCCACCGATATGGAGATCGCGATCCAATACAAAGAAGAATATTTTGAGCTTGAAGAAAGCGGCAGTATTGTTTTGCCGGGCCGGTACTTTTTTGAAATTGCCAAAAAGTTGCCGGATACGGAACTTTCTTTGACAGTCAATCACCAAACCTTGACGATACAGTATGACAATTCCGAGATCGAAATCAACGGTTTTGATCCGGAAGAATTTCCGACATTACCGCAGATCAACGGAAAGATCCACGGCATTTTCAATTTAGAATCCCTCAAAAGGATTCTCCGAGAAGTGATTATCGCCGTTTCTCTAGATGAGTCTCGTCCTATCTTTACGGGGATTCTGATGGAAATAGAACAAGAACGGGTAAATTTTGTTGCGACGGATACCCACCGCTTGGCGTTCAAGAAAAGCGCTTGGGAATTTGAAGGGGAGCGGGATAAAGCCGCCGTTGTGATCCCCAATAAGATCCTCCAGGAGATTTTGAAATTGGGGAGCGAAAGTAATCCCAATATCACGATCGAAGTGGATGAGAATCAAATCAGTTTTTCCGTAGAAAACAGTTTGTTTATTTCCCGTTTGATCGAAGGAAAATTCCCCGGTTATCAGCAGGTAATCCCGGCAGAAGAAAAGATCAAAACCAAGGTGATCGTCAACGGCAATCATCTTTTGGCGATCTTAGAAAGAGCGACTGTAATGAGCCGGGATCAAGTTGGCAACCGGATCGGAAAAGTGCGTTTACAGATCAAGGAAGAGAAAATGGTTATCGATTCTCAATCTGCGGAAGTTGGCCGGATCCATGAAGAATTGCCCATCTATTTTGAGGGGGAAGAAATGGAACTGAATTTGAATTCCCGCTATCTTTTGGATATACTGAAAATAGCCGATGATGATGAGATCGTACTGGATCTGACAGGGAGTGAAAGCCCTCTTATTATTCGGCGAAAAGACGACCCGTCCTATCTCTATTTGGCTTTGCCCGTGAGAATGTAAAAGGAAAGGGAATGATCTAACTGCGCTTAGAATCCTTAAAATTATGCAATTTCAGAAATTATCAGCAAGAAACCATTGAGTGGCATCCCCAACTCAATGTGCTTTATGGGATGAATGCCCAAGGAAAATCCAATATCCTGGAAGCGATTTATTTTTTAAGCGCCTTCTCATCTTTTCGTAATAGTCGCCAGGAAGATATGGTGAGAAAGGGAGCGGATTTCTTTTTCCTTGAAGGGGAATTTTTGCGTCAAAGCGGGGCGCATCAAATCAAAGCGGCCTTTGCTTTAAATAAAAAGCGTTTATTAAAATTGGACGGCAATCAAAATCGCAAAATCGGCGATATGATCGGCCATTTAAATGCGGTGATATTTTCTCCCGAGGACCTTTCTTTGGTAAAAGGGAATCCCCAGGGGAGAAGAAAATTTTTGGACGGAGAGATCATCCAGATCGCTCCGGCCTATTTCTATTATTTTCAAGCCTATCAAAAGGCGCTTTCCCAAAGGAACACGCTTCTAAAACAGATTCGGGATCGCAGTAAAGACCAGGAGCTCCTTGCGGTTTTTGATCGGCAGTTGGCCACAAACGGAGCCTTGATCCTCAGTAAACGCCAGGAGATTCTCGACCGTTTGGCGCCTTTGGCAAGATTGGCCCATCGCAAACTTACCGACGGTAAAGAAGAGCTTTTACTTCGCTATCAAGGGGGTTTGGAAACGAAAACGATGCGCAAAGGGGATATTGGAGAAATAGAAAATGAAATTTTGGTAAAAATGAAAGCAGAGCGCAAAAACGATATTGCCAGAGGCAGCACGGGTTTCGGCCCCCAGAAGGACGATATCATCGTCCAAGTCGACGGTGACGATATCCGGTCCTACGGTTCTCAAGGGCAACAGCGGACGGCGGTGCTTGCCTTGAAGATCGCAGAATTGGAGTTGATGAAAGGGCAGCGGGGAGAGTACCCCCTTTTTCTTCTCGACGATGTCCTCTCTGAGCTGGACCGTCCCAGGAGAGAACAACTTTTAAACATCGTTAGCGGTAAAGTGCAAACCTTCATTACCGGAACGGAACGCCATCAATTCCCCATGGCGGGACGATTTTATGAAGTACGAAACGGAAAAATCGATTATTCTTCCTAAAAAAGCAGCTAAACATAAGGTAACCATTGATTTTTTACGGAAAATATTGTATAATGAATCATTGATGATTTTTAAATCCAGGAAAAATTTAGTATAAATGAGGAGATTCCATGAATATCGACCCAATGAACAATATGATGCCAGCCAAATTCAAGCTTTGGAGGGTCTGAAGCGGTTAGGGTCCGTCCCAGCATGTATATTGGCAGCACAGACAGTAAAGGATTACACCATCTCGTTTATGAAATCGTGGACAACAGCATCGATGAAGCCTTGGCAGGATTTTGCTCAAAGATCCAAATTACGATTCATGAAGATAATAGTATCACGGTCAACGACAATGGCCGCGGTATTCCTGTCGATATTCATGAGAAGACGGGACGACCCGCAGTCGAAGTAGCGTTGACTATTCTTCATGCCGGGGGTAAATTTGGCGGCGGCGGATATAAGGTATCCGGCGGTCTTCACGGTGTTGGAATGTCGGTGGTGAACGCGCTTTCCGAGTGGCTCACTGTCAAAGTACGGCGGAACGGCAAAATTTATTTCCAGGAATACCGGCGCGGGATTCCGAAAGCCGATCTGAAAGTGATCGGCGAAGCGGATGAACCGGGTACGGAGATCTCCTTTTTCCCCGATAACCAGATTTTTGAAAGCGCATGTTTTTATAAAGATATCCTTACCCAAAGGCTGCGTGAATTGGCTTATCTCAATAAGGGGATAGAGATCGTTTTGATCGATGAGCGGGATGAAAGTGAAAGCGTTTTCCATTATTCCGGCGGGATCATTGATTTTGTCAGCTATATCAATCGCAATAAGGATGTGATCCATAAGCCGATCTATTTTTCCGTGGATCGCGACGGGAGCCAGGCGGAATTTGCCATCCAATACAATACGGGCTATGCCGAAAACCTTCTTTCCTATGCCAATAATATCCATACCCAGGAAGGCGGTTCCCATGAGACGGGGTTCAAATCGGCCCTTACCCGTACGATCAATGATTTTGCCCGTAAATACAATATTCTCAAAGAAAAAGAAGTGAATTTGAGCGGTGAGGACGTCCGTGAAGGGATGACCGCCGTGATCAGCGTTAAATTGACGAATCCCCAATTTGAGGGGCAGACCAAGACAAAGCTGGGGAATTCGGAAATCAAAGGTTATGTGGAAACGATGGTGGGGGAATGCCTTTGCCAGTTTTTGGAAGAAAATCCTGCCGTAGGGAAAAAGATCATCGAAAAGGCAGCCCAAGCCTTTAGAGCCAGGGAAGCAGCCAGAAAAGCCAGGGAATTGACGCGGAAGACCAATGCTTTGGAAAAAAGCTCTCTGCCCGGAAAATTGGCGGACTGTTCCGAAAAGGACCCGGCTTTAAGCGAACTCTTCATCGTCGAAGGGGATTCCGCCGGTGGTTCGGCAAAACAAGGCCGGAACCGCAAAACCCAGGCGATCTTGCCTTTACGGGGGAAGATTATCAATGTTGAGAAGGCCCGCTTGGACAAGGTCTTGAACAATGAAGAAATCCGCGCCATGATTACGGCAATGGGTACCGGGATCGGCGAGGACTTTGATTTATCGAAAGCCCGTTACCACAAATTGGTCATCATGACCGATGCCGATGTCGACGGTTCCCATATTCGCACATTGCTATTAACCTTCTTCTTTAGGCATATGCGCCAGTTGATTGAGGCCGGGTATGTTTATATTGCGCAACCGCCCTTGTATCGGGTGAGGAAAGGCAAAACTTCCCGTTATGTGTATGATGATAGGGCCTTGGATGAGCTCTTTCTCGAATGGGGAAAAGGAGATATCAGCGTCCAACGCTTCAAAGGTTTAGGGGAGATGAATGCGGAAGAGTTGTGGGAAACGACGATGAGCCCGGAAAACCGCAGTCTCTTGGTGGTGCGCTTAGAAGATGAAAACAGTCTTTTGGCCGATGAGATGTTTACGATCCTCATGGGAGAAAAGGTGGAGCCGAGACGAGAGTTCATCAATCAAAATGCCCGCTATGTGCAGAATCTAGATATTTGATCGGGATGAGAACGAATATCCATTGATCATGAGTGAAGAGAGGTTAGAAGATGTCCGCGCTTGAGGATAACAACAATATTTATGCCGTAAATATCGAAGAGGAAATGAAAAAATCGTATATCGATTATGCGATGAGCGTCATTATCGGACGAGCCCTGCCCGACGTCAGAGACGGGTTAAAGCCGGTCCATCGGCGCATCTTATACTCCATGTACGAAAAGGGGATCACCCCGGATAAACCCCATAAAAAATCGGCCCGTATCGTCGGGGATGTTTTGGGTCAATATCACCCCCACGGTGATTCTTCCGTTTATGACGCCTTGGTTCGGATGGCCCAGGATTTCTCGATTCGTTATCCCTTTGTCGATGGCCACGGTAACTTTGGTTCCATTGACGGAGACTCTGCCGCTGCCATGCGTTATACCGAAGTCCGTTTGGAAAAAATCAGCTTGGAAATGATGGAGGATATCAACAAGGATACCGTTGATTTTATCCCCAACTATGATGAAAGCCAAGAAGAACCATCGGTCTTGCCGGCCAGGATTCCAACGCTTTTGGTGAACGGTTCCTCGGGGATCGCCGTCGGTATGGCGACGAATATCCCGCCCCATAATTTGGGAGAAGTGATCGATGGCATCAATGCCTTATTGGAAAACCCCGATTTGGATATCTATGGTCTGATGCAATATATCAAAGGCCCGGATTTCCCTACGGCTGCGCATATTATGGGCCATCAGGGCATCATCAATGCCTATACCACCGGTCGCGGTACCGTGCGGGTGCGGGGCAAGGCCCATATTGAGGAAATTAGCGGCGGGAAAAACCAGATCATCATTTCTGAAATCCCCTATCAGGTCAATAAATCGAATCTCATTGAAAGTATCGCCAACCTGGTTCGGGAAAAGAAGTTGGACGGCATTACCGACCTCAGAGATGAGAGCGACAGGGAAGGGATCCGCGTCGTGATCGAGCTTCGTCGTGACGCCATGCCGCAAATCGTATTGAATCATTTGTATAAGCATACCCAGCTCCAAGACAGTTTCGGTATCATTATGTTGGCTTTGGTCGACGGAGAACCGAAAATCCTGAATTTAAAAGAAGTTTTGGAGCATTATATAAAGCATCAGAAGAATGTGATCGTTCGCCGGACCCGTTTCGATCTGAAAAAGGCGGAAGAGCGTTTGGAGATCGTGGAGGGGTTGCAGATCGCCCTGGACAATATCGATGAAGTGATCCGCATCATTCGCGGTTCCAGAGATAATCAAACGGCGAAAACCGCTTTGATGGAGATTTTTGCTCTTTCCGAGCGGCAATCCCAGCACATCCTGGAAATGCAGCTGCGCCGCTTAACAGGATTGGAACGGGAAAAAATTGCCGCCGAGTTGGAAGAATTGAAGAAGACGATTCTTCACTTAAAAGAGATTTTGGCTGATGAAAACCTTGTGATCGCTATTATCCGTGAAGATCTTCTGCGCATCAAGGACAAATATGCCGATGACCGGCGTACGACAATCTTGCGGGACGCGCAAGAGCTTGAAGTGGAAGATTTGATCGCTGATGAAGAGATGGTGATCACCATTACCCACAGCGGTTATATCAAACGCTTAAATCCCAATGTTTATCGCAGCCAGCGCCGGGGCGGCAAAGGCATCACGGCGATGACGACCCGGACCGAAGATTTTTTGGAAAATCTATTTATCGCTTCGACCCATGATTATCTCATGGTCTTTACGGAAGCGGGGCGGGTTTACCGGATCAAAGTGCATGAGATTCCGGAATCGAGCCGGACTTCGAAAGGGACGGCGATTGTCAATCTGATCAATATTTCTGGGGAAGATAAAGTTACGACTTTGTTCCCGGTTCGTACCTTTGATGAAAACCTGTTCCTTTTGATGGCGACGGTGAAAGGCCAGATCAAGAAAACGCCGTTAAAAGAATATGATTCCAACCGTCGGGACGGCATCATCGGCATCTCTTTGAATGAGGATGACAAGCTTCTGGCGGTGCGTTTGATCAAAGAGCATGACGAGATTCTTTTAAGCTCCAAAACCGGCTTATCGGTTCGTTTCAGTGAGGAAGAGGTAAGAGGCGTTAGCCGGGCGTCGAAGGGTGTTCGCGGCATGCGTTTGGGCATCATGGATGAGATTGTCAGCATGGCGGTGATTGATCCTAAAGAAACGGAAGATAAATTTGTCTTGGTCGCTTCCGAAAACGGTTTCGGCAAGCGGACCAAACTTGATGAATACAGCCTCGTTCACCGGGGCGGCAAGGGTATCCTCACGATGAAAGTGACGGAAAAGACCGGCCTTGTGACCAATATCCGGGTTGTGGAGAAGGAACAGGAGATCATGCTGATCAGCCGGGAAGGGATTATTATCCGCACCAGAGTGGCGGAGATCCCCGTCATCGGGAGAAATACCCAAGGCGTCAAGATCATGCGCTTGGATAAGAACGATTTGGTGATGTCCGTCGCTACAGTCGTCAATGAAGATAGCGGGGATATCGAAGAATAAAGGTTAATTTGGGCCGGAAAGGAAGCTTAGGCAAGAATGAATAAGGAAACAAAACGAATTCTCCTGTTCATCACATATGCGCTTTTACTGGCAGCGGTATTATTTTACTTCAAAGATATTTGGAGTGGTTTTCTCGCGGTCCTCGGTATTTTGCGGCCCTTTCTTTTAGGCATCGCCATCGCCTTTGTCCTCAATGTGTTGATGAGTGCTTTGGAACGACGCTTATTTGATCCCTGGGCGGCAAAGCGGGGGAAGAAGGCAAAAGCAGCCAAACGCCCCTTGGCGTTGTTTTCCACTTTGCTGATTACTTTCGGCTTACTGTATGCTTTGTTCGCCTTTGTTTTGCCCCAGTTTATTGATGGGCTTTCTTCTTTGGCAACGGCGTTTCCCGGCTATGTGGAGAACTTCCAAACGATCATGGCCCGGCTTTTGGACTATTTCAACCTGGACGCCCTCTTCTGGGAAAAACTGACTGCTGTCGGGCAGGAACTCCTCAATAGCGCCGTCAATGTGATGAAGGAAGTTTTGCCCGCTGTCTTCGGCATCACCGTCGGCATCGGCATCACCTTGGGGAGCTTCCTTTTAGGAATCATTTTTTCGATCTACATGCTCTATAATAAGGAAAAGCTCTTAAAGCAAGCGAAGGACTTGATCCAAGCATTTTTGCCGGAAAAATGGAGCGAGCGGGTATTCTACACCGCAAAGATCACCAACCAAACCTTTCGCAGTTTCGTTGGGGGGCAATTGGTGGAAGCGTTGATCATCGGCCTTTTGACCTATATCGGGATGCTGATTTTCCGCATGCCCTATGCCTTGGTGATCGGCGTTGTGATCGGTTTTTCCAGTTTGATTCCGGTTTTGGGGCCGATTATTGGGACAATCCCCAGCGCGCTTTTGCTATTGGTGATCAATCCCATGCAGGCTTTGGGTTTCGTGATCTTTATCATTGTCCTACAGCAGGTGGAAGGGAATCTCATTTATCCCAAAGTTGTCGGTAACAGCGTCGGTCTTTCTGCCATTTGGGTCATTTTTGCGATTTTGGTGGGCGGCGGTCTCTTCGGTTTTGTCGGGATTTTGGTCGCCGTGCCGACCGCGGCGGTTTTGGGCCATCTTCTTACCGACGCCGTCAAAAAACGCTTACAGGAAAAGAGCAAAACGGCGTGATCGCATGCTTTTGTTTTTCTAGAGACAGGTATACAATATACAATTGGTGAAAACATTGTATTCTCTCCAAAAATCCAGTACTATATAGAGACGGAAAAGAAAATTTTTGGAGGAATAGGAATGAAAACGCATCAATACTTTTTGTTACCCGGTCCTACCGATGTACCCTCTTCGGTTTTGTCAGCGATGAACAGCCCGATGGTCAACCATCGCGGGCCTGAATTTAAGGAGATCCTCTCCGATATTACGGAAAATGTAAAAAAAGTCTTTAAAACAAAGAATGATGTATATATTTTGACAACTTCCGGTACCGGTGGTTTGGAAGCGGCCGTTGCTAATTTCATTAACCCCGGTGATAAAGTGATTGTCGCTTCTATCGGTAATTTTGGCGAACGGTTTCGCGATATCGCCTTAACCTATGGCGCCGACGTCGATTTCATCGATTTTGGCTGGGGCAATGCCATCGATCCCCAAGTGATCCGGGAAAAACTGGCAGCCGATGTCAATCAAGAAATCAAGGCGGTTTTGTTCCAACAGAATGAAACCTCGACGGCGATTTTGAATCCTGTTCAAGAGATTGCCAAGGCGAGGGGAGATCATCCCGCGCTTTTGATCGTAGACGCCGTCAGCGGCCTTGGCGCGGCTAATTTGGAAGCGGATGCCTGGGGCCTTGATGTTGTGGTTGCCGGTTCGCAAAAGGCCTTTATGTCCCCGCCGGGACTGGCATTTTTGGCGGTTAGCCCAAGGGCGATGGAGATTGCCAAGACTTGCCGCAACACCCGGTATTACTTTAGTCTTTTAGAAGCAAAAAAATGGTATGAAAAGGGGCAAACCCCCTTTACACCCGCGATTCCGGTTTTCTATGCGGTGCAAAAAGCCTTGGGAATCATTATCGGAACCGGGGTAGATAAAATAATAGAGGAACACTTTTTCCATCGTGACCTGGTTCGTACCGGTTTAAGGGCGTTGGGTTTAGAGCTTTTAGCGGCGGATGAGATCGCTTCTCCCGCGGTGACCGCTGTATGTTGCCCGGAAAGTATTGCTCCCGGCGAATTGCGCAAGCTGATGCTGGAGAAATACAATATCGTCATCGCCGGTGGCCAGGGAAAATTCTCCGAAACCAGTTTCCGTGTAGGGCATCTTGGCGCTGTGCAGCCTTTGGACCTGATCATTGCGATTGCCGGGCTGGAAATGGCTTTGAAGGAAATGGGGCATCCCGTCCAGTTGGGCGCCGGTGTTAAGGCAATGGAGGAGGTCCTCATGAGAAAATAGGAGGCAGCACATGCTGGATTTAAAATTTGTCAGACAGAATCGGGAAAAGGTGGAAGAAGCACTGGCCAAAAGGAAGGTCGACATCAATCTCAATGCTTTTATTGAATTAGAGGCAAAGAGAAGGGAAGCTTTGGGCCGAATGGAAGAGATGAAGGCCAAAAGCAACCGTGTTTCCCAGGAAATCGGCAGATTGAAGAGGGAAGGGAAGGACGACCCTGCCGCCAGAGAAGAGATGCGGGTTTTGAAAGAAAGCATCAAAAGTGCGGAAGAGGAAGTGCGGAACTTAGAAGCGGCTTTGGAAAAAGAACTGCTTTATATCCCCAATATCCCCCATCCGTCGGTTCCGACCGGAGACAGTGACGCCGATAATCTGGAATTGCGCCGCTGGGGAGAAATTCCTCAATTTGATTTCGAACCGAAGCCCCATTGGGACATCGGCGAAGGCTTGGGAATCCTCGACTTTGAGCGGGGAGCCAAGGTCACAGGTGCCCGCTTTACCTTTTACCGGGGACAGGGAGCTCGATTGGAACGGGCTGTTATCAATTTCTTCCTCAATACGCATACCGAAGAACATGGCTATGAGGAAGTGTTCCCGCCTTTTATGGCAAATTCTGCCAGCATGACAGGGACAGGCCAGCTGCCGAAATTCTCCGAAGATATGTTTAAGGTGGAGAATACCGATTATTATTTGATTCCGACTGCGGAAGTACCGGTCACCAATTTCTTCCGCAATGAAATATTGGACGACGCCATTTTACCGAAGTATATGACGGCCTACAGTGCCTGTTTCCGGGCGGAAGCCGGGGCGGCGGGCCGCGATACCCGTGGGATTATTCGCCAACACCAATTTAATAAAGTGGAATTGGTGAAGTTTAGTCGCCCGGAAGAATCCTATGATGAATTAGAGAAATTAACCGCCAATGCCGAGCGCGTGTTGCAGCTTTTGGGTTTACCCTATCGGGTGGTGGCGCTTTCCAGTGGCGATCTCGGTTTTTCCTCGGCGAAAACCTATGATCTCGAAGTTTGGCTTCCGAGTTTCCAATGCTACCGTGAGATCTCGTCTTGCAGCAATTTTGAGGATTTCCAGGCCAGAAGAGCGAATATCCGTTTTCGCAGAGATGCAAAATCGAAACCGGAATTTGTGCATACATTAAACGGTTCCGGCGTTGCCATCGGGCGGACCGTGGCGGCGATCTTGGAAAATTACCAGCTTTCGGATGGGCGCGTTCGTGTTCCGGAAGTTTTGCGACCCTATATGGGCGGTTTGGAAGTCATCGGCTAAGAAAAACCTGTCTTTTCCGGTTGACAACGGAAAAGAGATTTGCTATAGTATTTAAGTGGCTCTGGGAAGGGTTTTGGAGAGGTGTCCGAGCGGTTTAAGGAGGCGGTCTTGAAAACCGTTGAGCCTTTGCGGGTTCCGTGGGTTCGAATCCCACCTTCTCCGCCAGCGAAAATTACATAAGTTTAGTATATGGAGAGTTGGCCGAGTCGGTCGAAGGCGCCCGCCTGCTAAGCGGGTATACGGGCTAAAACCTGTATCGAGGGTTCGAATCCCTTGCTCTCCGCCATGGGTGCCCGTAGCTCAGCTGGATAGAGTGTCTGACTACGAATCAGAAGGTCGTGAGTTCGAATCTCGCCGGGCACGCCATGATTATTTTTTATATAAGCGCCCGTAGCTCAGTGGATAGAGCAACGGTTTCCTAAACCGCAGGTCGGACGTTCGACTCGTCTCGGGCGCGCCAGCATAATGCCTGCAAGAGATAAGGATAAAAATAAAGAGAACCAGTGATTGGTTCTCTTTTTACGTGTTTTGGTGTTTATTTGGTGCTTATTGCTGAAAAATCTTATGTTCCGCTCCTATTTTTGAGGATATTCCCCAGGGTTTCCGCCGCCGCTTTATCGGCTGATTTTATGGCATGGGCATAGATGTTCATTGTGGTGGAAGATCGGGCATGCCCCAAGCGATTTGATACCGTTGTTAAAGGAACGCCCTTTGCTATTTGTAAGGTGGCATTGGGATTTCGCAAACTGTGTATGCTGATTTGAGGCAGGTTATTTTTTTCCACAAAGTCATGAAACCAGCTTGTAACCGTATCGGGATGGATTGGTTTTCCATTCCATTGGGTAAAAAGGCGGTCATGATCCTGCCATTGATCGCCCATTTTCAGCCGCTCCTCATTTTGCCATATTTTATATTCCTGCAATAGATCGGCGGCAGGCCCGGCAATACTGATGCAGCGGCGGGAAGACTCATTCTTAGTTTCATCATCGAAGATACCTTTTCCAGGCAGATAAATGGAGGAGCGGTTGATGGTTATTGTTTCGTTCTTCAAATCTATGTCCCGCCATTCCAGACCGCACAATTCGCCCCTTCTTAGGCCTGTATGAAGCAGAAGCAGAACGATTACTCTATACTGTGTGGACTCTCCTTCCAGGGCTGCCAGAAGCCTGATAGCTTCCTCTTCATCAAGGAAACGGGCTTCTTTCTGGTCTGCTTTTGGTGGTTTTACCCGGTCGCAAGGATTGGCGTTCAATACCTGCCAGTGAACCGCTGTTGATAAAATAGAGGAAATCAGCCGGTGATGATGGAGGATGGTTTGTGGGTCGAGCGCCTTTTTGCTTTCCTGTTCCTCAAATAAAGACGTCATTGCCAGTTCTAAAGCCTTGGCCATGCGGGAAGCTGTTTCCGCAGAGATATTCCGGCCTTTGCAGGCATTGGTAATGGTTCCCCTCGATATGCCGGTTTCCTGGGACAGCTGTTCCCGGGTTATTTTTTTGTCTTTTAGGACCTTTGGCAGGTCAGCGTTTGCTTTATACTTTATATCCTCCCGGACGCCCTCTTCGGCCAAATTGTCATAGAAGGCCATTAGATGATGTGGACGCAGTTTCCCCAGTTTGATATGGCCAATGGCGGCATTGATCCGAGGCATGAGGGAGCGGTAACGGGCAATGGTTTTTGGCCGCAGCTGCTTTTCGGCATAGTCCTTGAACCACTGATCGGCGAAGTCCACAAAGCGGATACTATCATCCAGAACTTGGCCGGAGCGGCATTTTTCTTCAAAAAGGACCTTTTGCCGCTCCAGTTCCTTTTCGATCTGCCGCTCTGTCATTCCCGGCGCCGGTTCCCATGTCAAATGTTTGCGAAGCTGCTTTCCGTTAATGTCGTAGCCGCAAGAGACGGTGATTTTATAAGTACTATTCCGTTTTGTGATCGTGGCCATGGCGCTTCACCTCCTAGGGGTTGGATCATCACTCTAATTCTTTGTTTGGGCAATTAAGCTGTTTCTGCTCATTTTCAATTTGTTTTATGCTCTTTTTCGGTGTTGGCAGGTCTTCGGGCATAGTTCCGCCCAAATCGCTGATGGTTTGTCTTACTTTTTTACCCACAATATAATGGATTTCGTTTGCCGCCTTTTTACCGCGAATATTTTCATTGCGAAGTTTCTCATCTGTCTGAGTGGCTCGGAAAAGATTGGCGGCAAGCTCTGTGCTTCCCATGTGGTCTAAAATCTTTTGGCTTTTCTTTAGTCCTTTGCGGGCATGGATTTCTTTTGCCCCTAACCCGCCATATAAACCTTGATATCCTCTATTCTGAAAAATGGCATAATCTTGGGACGTTGTGATTCCTGCCATATTTGCAGCTTCCGCCAAACTCTTATTATGGGAAATCATTTCATTGCGAATAGCTAACCGCTTTTGATCCTCATTTAATTGATCGTAATTGTCAATCAGTTCCTGTTGTCTTGTTTTTACCGCAAAATAGGTTTGACCTACTGCAATTACTTCTTTGTGCGGATCGCTATTCATTACAATTAGATAACAGGCGTACCTAGAGAGCATTACGTCCTCTACTTTTCGTTCTGCCCCAGAACCTATGTTCACCATTTTGCCAACGTCGGCAAAATGCTCTTTGACTGCGAAGCCGCTATTTTTACAAGCCAGTTTTGCGCGTTCAATTGCATCATTAAATCTTCGCCATTGAACGTAACCAAGAATCTTTTGCAATTCCCTGGCATACCAAAATTCGATTCCTTCATCCGTTAAATGTTTAATGTTTTCAAAGGTTTTTTCGCTGTATCGTTCTATATTTGCCATAGGAAGCCTCCTTACTGTTCTTCATCGGGGAGTGTTTATTGCTGCATAGAGTCGATTCTTTCCAAAACCTCATCATAATCTTCACAGTCTTCAAATTCAGGGTAATCCTTCCAATTCTCTTTTAAATCATTCATATTTTGAGTGGCTTCTTCTTCCATTTGTTGGAGGCCTTTTTCGTAACCATAAGCGTAACCGTTTTTGTAGTCGCTAATTTCATCGTCAGAGATACCATTATCAAGTGCATAATCTTCGTATGCACTAAGGCCTTCTTCTTCGCTGATCTGCTCTGTTGTGGCATCAAGATATCCCTGTTCGTATCCACTATCATAACTGCTAATCCCATCATTAGAGCCATTTTGAGAATCACTGTCTTCATTGGTGCAGCCCAAAAAAGAGATTATAAAGACGATTGAAATAATCAATATTAAAGCCTTTTTCATATCATATCTCCTGTAGGTGCGGTTATATTTATAGGGGAGTGTTGGGTCTGCTGGTGGGGTGGAGTTGTTAAAAGGTTGCCATAATTTAGCTTTTGCATATTCGGAGAGAATATCGCAAATCTTGTCAGTAGATTGTGATATTTTAGATGAAAATTTGTTTACAACTTGAACACGGTTCATTACTTCAATGGCCTGTTCAATGCGTTTTTCTGAATCAGCCGGCATGCGATTGATGAGCGAGTCTATTTCCCGTTTTTCATTAAAAATCATGCTTAAATTTCTTAGAACAAGAATGGTTAGCTCTTTTATATCCCCTTCCATGCATCCCTTTGCCTCATTAACGAGCCTATTGGCTTCTGCAGAGAGCTGAGAACTGTATATTTCGTTATCTTCCCATCCCATATTGAGGGCTTCTTTTTTATCTCTTTCAATAAGCTTTTCCCACTTTCTTATGTTATCATGATACTGTTCTGGGACAACTTGGCCCTCGTCATCGTAGAAACCTTTATCCCATAATAATTGAGAGGTGTTAGTTCCTAAATAATCTGCCATTCGTTCAGCTAATTCGTAATTTAGTGGCAAAAGTCCGTCTTCACATTCTTCAAGTTGCTGTTCCGTGATTCCAAAGTAACGACTCATTTCTTGAAGAGACACTCCCTGTTTCTCCCGTTCTTCTTTAATTAAAGAAGCAAAATCAAATTGGGCCTCAAAATAAGGATCAAATATTCCGTAGTATTCAATGAGTGCTTTTTCATTCTTAAAATTCGTTTTTCCAAGTAGGTAATCGATTGAAACCATAAAATACGTCGACAAAGCCGATAGAATATCAGCGGAGGGAGTTACGGGATTATGCCTCGATTCATATTTTCCTACCGTTGATCTTTCCACTCCAATTGCTGCTGCGAGCTGCTCTTGTGTTACGCCTTTCTCTTTTCGCAATTCCTTTAATCTTAAAGCAAACACGTACATCACCCCTTTTCACTTAAATCTATTATAGTGAATTAAATTCAGAATGTAAACCATTCTGAATAAATTTCACAAAAAATATTGACTTTCTGACTTATTTTCATTATAATGTGATTATAAATCAGAAAAAGGGGGTGCCTGTGTAGATGCAGACCTTAAGCCTCTTGCGCCGAAAACTTGGATTTACGCAAATACAAGTTGCAAATATCCTTAATATTAATCCAAGTACTGTTGCAAAATGGGAAACTGGGAAAAGCGTGCCGCGGGCTGAAAAGCTTCTCGAGCTTGCGGCATTGCTGGGGTGTACTACCGATTTTTTATTAGGAGCTGAAACACCTATTTATGGGCAAATAGCTGGTGAAACGAAGGAAAACAGTATATCGCCGGACGGCAAAAATCCGGCAAGCGATTGCTGAATTAAAAAAAGAGGTGAGAATGTGATCCATATCATTGATGATTGGTATGTGCAGCCGGATGGAAAACAGTATATCGCCGGGCGGCAAAAGACCCGAAAAGACGATTCCGGGAAAATAGATTTAATGCGGCCAACGTATCATGGGAGTATTGGCTCGGCTCTGGAGAGGATTGTGCGGGAACGAAAACATGAAAAGGTATCCAAGGGTACCGTAGAATTAAAAGAGGCCTTGGAAATACTTTCTACAGAACAACGCAACTTTGAGGCCTATCTAAAAACTGCCCTTTCGGGGGAATAAGGAAAATTCCCTTGCCGAAGTCACGATTCAGCAAGGGAAAGATACACCGCACACCCTAGCAGCGGATATATATAACTAATTATAATCTATCCGCTCCAAAAAAACAAGATGAGGAGAGGAAAATATGAAGAAAATAACCGATGAACTATATATTGCCAGATCAAAGAAGGTCAATCAGCCTGCTCCCTGGGACGAACTCATAGCCACCATTGACATTGATAAATTCATTTTGCCGGTAAAAGGGGATTGTTTGGAAGGCTTGGGGGTTGTGGATAGAGGGTTTCTCCTCTTTGACCGCACGAAGATGCCTTTACCAAATGTGGATGATATTTGCCTCTGCCGGTCAATGCTCGGTGACGCCGGGGAGCGGAATACTGCTTTTGTGAAAAGGTATGCGGGTTTGTGGGGGCCATGGCATTCGGTCAATACCTGCCGAAAAGGGGAAGGGGTTATCATCCAAAGCGGATTTTTTGTTAGTGAGATATACGCCACCGCTTGCGCTTGCTATGCTTCCAATGGTTCTCTTGTGTGGGAAAAGGATTTGAGCGGGAATCCTTCGGAACTTATCACAAAGCCCACAATAAAAGGCGTAAATATGAATGATCCTATGGAGGTGGCGATATGAAAAGAGTATTTGATCTTGCTTCCGAAGCTGAAAATATTGGTATCTATGCAGCTGATATTAAAAACATCACGGCCCTTTTACTTGATGAGCTGGACAACCCCGAATATAAGCAGGAGGAACATTCTCCATTTGCAAGGCAGTTGTCCACCTATCAAACGCTTTTACGTTCTGTTCTCCTGTTTTTGATTCCGGATATTATTAACCAGGCAAATGAGATTTCTAGCTGTCTTTATCAAATGGCATGGGAAGAAAAGGAGGAATCAGCGATATGACCGTACGAATGAGATTTGCAGCCCAAGCCCTTGAAGAACTGCGTAAGGAAGACCCTCAAACCCCGGTTTCCCTTCACTATATCCGCTCCTTGGCTGCCAGTGGCAAGGTGCCGGTGGTTCGTGTGGGACGGCGCCGGCTGATCAATTATGATGCGCTGCTGCAATACTTAGAAAACCCGGGAGCGGAAGAAGACCCCGAATACGGTAAAATTCGCCGGATTTCCGGTTGACAGGAGAAGCGCCTATGTTGCTATTACCTGATGAAATAAAGAATCATCCCTATTGGTGCGTAAGAAAAAAGAAGGTTCCCTATAACCCCTTATCCGGGCATAAAGCGGAACCGAATAATAAAGCTACCTTTGCCCCCTATGAGAAGGCTGCCGCCGTCGTAGATCAATACGACGGCTTCGGCGTGCTTTTGGTGGAAGGGCTTTCGGCCATAGATATAGATCATTGCATCGTGGAAGGCTCCATATCGCCCCGAGCTTTGGAAGTTATAGAGGAAGCCGATAGCTACACCGAGGTTTCCCCCAGCGGTGAGGGGATTCGGATTTTGTTTCGCTCCAATCCTGCCTTTCAATATCAGGACAAGCGGTATTATATCAAAAACAGCGAATTGGGCCTAGAGTTCTATATATCCGGCTCTACCAATCGTTATGTGACGGTGACGGGGCAACAGCTTCCACAATCAGGAATCTTTCGGGAATTGAGCGATCAGGAGATTAACGCCTTGCTGGAGCGGCATATGCTCCGTAAGAAAGCCCGGGAGGAGCGGGAACCGGCATCCTCCAGCGGTGAAAGCATTTTACTGGAACATGAGATATTGACCAAGGCCGAGAAGTCCAAAAACGGCCCTTTATTTTCTGCTTTGTGGCGGGGAGATATAAGCGGATACAATAGCCAAAGCGAAGCGGATTTAGCCCTCTGTAATATCCTGGCTTTTTGGTGTGGACGGGACGCCGCCATGATGGACAGCCTTTTTCGGCAAAGCGCCCTCTATCGCCCCAAGTGGGACGAGAAGCGGGGAGCGGATACCTATGGGGAAATTACCGTCAATGCCGCTATTTCCGCCAGCCGAGACGTCTACAAAAAGCAGCCGGTTATCAAGGCCAAGGTCAATGAATCCTATCAAGAGAAATTGCACGATTTAAATGCCTTTAAAGATTATTCCTGGAATGATAAGGGTACTTCTCAGCTTTTCGCTGATCTCCATAAAGACAAGGCCCGGTTCAATGTGACGGCCAAGGAATGGTATGTCTATGACGGTAAAGTATGGCGGCCTGATTTGGAAGCTATGGAGGTTTCCCGCCTCTTGAAATATTTGACCGATCAGCTTTTCATCTATTCTACTGCTATTGAAGAGGAAGAAAAGAAGGCCGATTATCAAGCCTATATTGGCAAATTGAACGGCAAGAACTTCCGCAATACGATTATCGCCGATGCCCGGGACGGTTACTATTTCAAAAAAGAGGACTTCGATAGAAACCGTTTTCTTTTTAATTGCCAAAACGGGACCTATGACCTGGCTTCTTTTAGCTTCCGCTCCCATGATCCCAAAGATATGTTGAGCAAGTTATCCAATGTGGAATATGATCCTGATGCCAAATGTCCTCATTTTGAGCGGTTTTTCCGGGAAGTCATGTCCAATGACAAAGAGAAGATGGATTACCTCCAAAAGGCCCTCGGGTATGCCTTGACCGGGGACACCAGCGAAGAGGTTTTATTTATCCTTTACGGGGCGTCTACCCGGAACGGGAAAAGCACCTTGGTTGAAACAATCATTCATATGATGGGCGGCACACAAGGTTATGCCATGCAGATGAACCCGGAAACCCTGGCACAAAAGCAAAATAAGGACAGCAGACAGCAGAGCGGCGATGTTGCCCGGTTGGACGGCTGCCGCTTCCTCAATGCTTCGGAGCCGCCTAAAAGAATGCTTTTAGATACCGCTCTATTAAAAACCCTTACCGGCCGGGATACCATTACCGCCCGGTTCATTCATGAGCGGGAATTTCAATTCGTTCCCTGTTTCAAGCTCTTTATCAATACAAACCATCTTCCCCTGATTACCGATGATACCCTGTTTTCATCGGGCCGGGTGAATGTGGTATCCTTTGATCGCCATTTTTCGCCGGAGGAACAGGACCGAGGCTTGAAGGATCGCCTTATAGAACCGGGAGAAATTGCCGGTATCTTTAATTGGTGCTTGGAAGGCTTGCGCCGTTATTATACCGAGGGGTTACGGCCCCCGGCCTCCGTCCAGGCTTCCACGGGTGAATACCGGGCCAATAGTGATAAAGTGGGGAACTTCCTTTCCGAGTGCATGGAGAAGGCTCCCGGTTATCGTGTGCGAGGAAAGATTGTCTATGATTGTTATGCCGATTGGTGTAAGGCCAATGGGTACGGGGTGGAAGGCCGGAACAATTTTTACGCTGATTTGAAGTCGAAAGGATTATTCAAAGAAATGGTATGGGTTGATGGTAGCAATATGCGAAGCGCAGTTCTGGATTATTCACTTCCTTCTCGGACATGCCAAATGGAATGATGTGTTTCTAGCTGGAACCTAACAAACCTAACGGTTTTTATGTAAAGTCTCTATGCGAGAACAATAAAAATAATTTACATAAAAAACGTTAGGAATGTTAGGAAGCAGCTACACGATGTGGAAATCTGAAAAAGCTTGAAAGGAGCCAAAAGTGAAGAGAATTGAATTTATATACGGTGGTTTTCATTGGGATGGCTTTGAGGATAGGGTAAGATTCGCCGGTGATGACGAGGTAAATAACTTTCTCGCTGATGATTGCTTGAAAGTTGACGATATACACTTTATGCCTTTTGCTGCTGCCCAAGAAGGCGATCCGGACCGTATGGCGGTGGCTATTATTTATGAAGTGGAGGCCGATGAAGACGATGGGTAAAAAGACTTAATATTTAGTGTTTTGTCCACGTGCGCGTAGGGCGGATGGAGGTGAGTCCGATGGCCGTCGTTAGAATCGAACAGTTTAAGCAAATCCTGGGGCGCGGTAAAAGCAAAGTGGCCGGGGAATTCGACGACCATGCGGTTGAATTCTTCTTTGGCAAAAGCAAGACCGGCTTTGGCTATCGGCATTACTTCATTTGCCCCTCTTGCGGAAAATACCGCACGGCATTGATCTTCGCCAATGGGGCGTTCACTTGCTTCAAGTGCGCAGGGATCAATCCTTATGCCGGGATTCAGAAAACCACAAGGGGCGGTTATGAATTCATTGGCTATAAGATGCAGAGATACGCCAAAAAGAACGGCGTAACAGGTTTTTGTTTTCCGTTTGATTATCGCGATTATGAACGCCCGAAGCGTTACCGGTGGGAACGGTGGCATGCCGTCATGAAGGTTTTGCAGGAGCTGGAATCAATGCGGAATCAGTCCATTTTCTTTGAGAAGATATGGAGCGCGGAAACGATCAGGAGCATTGAGAAGGGGACAAACGAGTATATGCGGCTTCCGGTTTCCCTTCACTTGGAATATTTTTACCCCTATGACCAAGGTTGTCCGGGAGTGGGGGTGATACGATGAACGAAAAAGATAGAAAAATCAAAAAAAGAGTAAAACTATGGTAAATCCGCTCCAACAGAGCTATTTTTATGGAGAATGGAAATGGGATAACCGAAAAGGGCAAACGTCCTACAGTGGAAGAGGACGCCATAAATGAATGGCTCTGTATTCTCCATTCCCGAGGGGATCGGGTTATTGAAATTCGCCATGTTCCCTATATGGATGATGAAACCCCTTGCATGGCTACGATTATTACCTATGAAATGGGTGAGGAAGAGGAATCATCCTGACATTTCTGACACCATAAAAAGGTCTGTAAAAGAATAGTAAAACCTGTTAAAACCTGTTAAATAAATCCGCTATTGTCAGATTTGTCAGGCCTTAAAAAGGGGTAAAATATGGGGTTTTTGTATTTGAAATACGTAAAGTATCCGCAGATTTCGCAGTCCTTAAAAAGGACCGTTATTGCGAGATTTGCGAGGCCATAAAAAGAGGGCAAAATAGGTTTTCGGACATCGTTACGCGCGCATAGTATGGTGAGATATGTAAGGCCTTAAAAAGGGGACAACCCAAAGTTTTGCGACATCGTTACGCGCATCGGCGATATTAGCTTTTGCCCTCATTTCAAATGAGACCATTTAACGGGTGCAAAATTGAGCCCGTTGGACAGAGCGCAAAATGAAGGCCTTGAGGACTCTGCAAAATTGCAGACGTTAGTCAAACCTGAAAACTTATCAAAACCATACATCCGTCTTTAACCTCTGCAAAATTGCAGACGTTAGGCTCGTTGAACTTTTGGCCCTATATGAGGCTGAAAGGGTATTCGGATTTGAAATCCGGGAAGTGGAAATGTCTAAGGGTGCGATTTGAAATCACACCCCATATCAGGACAAACCAAAACTGGACAGTCCTACAAAAAAATAGAGCCGCTCCGCAGCGGCCCCGATGGTTGAATCTCTTAACGCCTATATTCTACCATAAGGGGGCAGGGGAAGCAATGATGAATGAAGAATTGGCCGTTCGCATTCAAGCCGGGGAGCGGGAATATATCCCCATTCTATGGGAGCAGGTCTATAAACTGGTATATCGGATCATCAGCCGCTTATTGGAGCGGAATCCGTCCACAAAGCAGGCCATGCACGAAGCCGGGCAGACCGTAGAGGATTTGCGGCAGGAAGGTTTCTTCGCGGTCCTTGATACTGTGGAAGCTTATTCCGATGACGCCGGTTTTGCTTTTAATTCATATCTCAAATACCATATCATGACCCGGTTGTTTGGTGCTGTCGGTTTAAGGACGAGCGCCGGCCGGAACGATCCGCTTTCCCGGGGTGATCGCCTGGAGCGGCAAATCGGCCAAGAGGACGGGGAAATCTCACTGGGGGATATTCTGCCAAGCGAAGAGGCAAGGGTGGCCATGGAAGCCGCCGAAGAACGCATTTTCCGGGACGAATTGCGGGGAGAGATGGAGCGATGCTTGGGTAAAATGGAGCCGCTCCTGGGGCAGGTAATATGCGCCTTTTATTATGAGGGGAAGACATTGGCCCGGATCGGCGAAGAAGTAGGGCTTTCCCCAGCAAGAATATATCAGCTTAAAGAAAAGGCTTTGCGCCAGTTACGCCGGGATCACCGACTCCGAGGACGTGTAGAAACCACCATTTTCCGCTCCTATCATTGGGGTGGGTTGCAAACCTTCAAGGAAACCGGCTACAGTTCCACAGAGAGAGCGGCGGAGCGGTTGATCTTGGGAAATAGATAGTTGCAAATAGTGGCATTTTCTCCGGGTTTCGTTGACATCTGTACTTCAAAAGAGTACTATTACATTAAGTTTTTATGTCTATAAGGAGGTTGTCATATATGGCTACTGCCGATCAAATTAAAGGGCTAATTAAAGCTCATATCGATCAAGACAGCGATAAGTTCAAAACGGTCGTTTTGCAGATAGCTGCATATGAAGCCAAGCTTGGTCATGTCAAATTAGCTAGAGAGCTAAAAGCACTTATTGAAAAAACTCCTGCTCGTTCAATGTAGTACCGTTTAATAATCAAAATCGATACTGTTAATGAGTACACCCGATAATAAATTGTCTGATTTGATTGTAGCTGATGAGTTGTATGCACGCATAAAACGGATTTTAGCTGAATTTATCAACAGAAAGAAGTTGCATAAATATGGGTTAACCAATAGACGTAAGATTCTGCTTGAGGGGGCTCCGGGTACGGGTAAAACTCTAACGGCATCTGTCATTGCTTCTGAATTGAGATTGCCATTGCTTGTTGTGCAGGTTGATAAACTAGTCACTAAGTATATGGGAGAAACCAGTACAAAACTAAGGCAAGTCTTTGATTCGATTGAAAGCATAACAGGCATATATCTATTTGATGAGTTTGATGCTATTGGTGCCGATAGAAGTATTGATAATGAAGTGGGAGAAATGCGTCGAGTGTTAAATGCTTTTCTTCAGTTTATTGAGCAGGACCGATCGGAGAGCATAATTATTGCAGCTACAAACAATCAACAGATACTTGATAAGGCGCTGTTTCGAAGATTTGATGACGTTTTGCACTATGCGTACCCAACGGAATGTGAGGTCGAGCAATTATATCTAAATAAACTATGTTTATTTGATTCTTCATTTAAGCCAAGCAAAGAATTGGTCAACAAAACGTTGTCGTTGAGCCATGCAGAAATAAGCCGGATATGTGAAGACATAATTAAACAATGCATTTTAGGTAACGTTAGAATTACCCAGGATAATTTGATTGAGTTAGTCACGGAACGTTTGAAAGTGTATGATATGGAGGCTCTGTAAATAGTGATTGATAAGAAGAATATCTTTCTTTCCGATACAGTAGAAAACTTACCCTATACGTCCCGTTCACGATTCTTTGAATCCAATATCCCAATTCGTACTAATCGTACTGGCCATGGGAATTTTCTAAAGCGGAAATTTGAAGAAGCATATAAACAAAATCAAGAATTAACGCAACGCCAAATAGCAGCTATAAAATACAAAGAGGGCGTTTATCTTGAATTCTCGGGAAAAGAAAATCACGATTTGGTGGTTAAGAGTTTAGAAAATATACGAGAGGGGGTCCGGTTACTCAATGTACACATGGATGAAGAAAGTAGCACTATAAAGGCAACGGTTTATATTCCCGAAGGCAAAGAAACGTATTTCATTAATAGATTAGATCAATATTTGACCGAAGAAACCAAAAAAGGGGAGCCGCGTCATAAGGATTTAATCAATAGTATTGAAAATATCTCACTGGCATTTCTTGGTGCTTTTTGGTTTGGAGACCAAGCAAATATGCCCGGAGGCACTCCTGTTTGGTGTGAAATATGGCTACGCGCAGATAATAATGTATACGACGAAGTGGAATTAGTGTTTGCCTCGGCCTGTGAAACACTCTTAATTGACCTTGATGAGAAAACTATTTACTTCCCCGAACGAGTAGTGAGGCTCATTAGAGCAAATTCTAATCAATTAACAGAACTGATTAAAAGTTTTGAGTATATATCTGAACTTCGACGTGCGCCAGAAGTGGCAGTTTTCTTTGATGAACTGGCTCCCCAAGAACAAAAAGATTGGGTTGAGAATCTGATAGGGCGACTGACATTTGACTTTTTCAAATTCTTCTGTGTGCATATTGGACACAGGTGTTAATTCAGGGCATCCTTTATTGGAGATTGCATTTGAAGATAATAGTACAAATGCGGTTGACCCTGCTTGGGGTGAGGGTGATCATCAAGGTCATGGTACAGAAATGGCCGGGATTGCTCTTTATCATGATTTACAAGAAAAATTGTTATCTGGCGGCACTCATGCCCTTGTGCATCGTTTGGAATCTGTCAAAATATTGCCGCCAATAGGTGAAAATCGTCCCGAACTCTATGGGTACATAACACAGCAAGCTTTATACACTGCTGAGATCGCGCACCCCGAATATTACAGAATAGCATGTATGGCTATTACATCAGGCCAATATAATACGAATGATGGCAGTCCAACTTCATGGTCGGGGGCAGTTGATAGTTTGGCCTATGGCGTCAACGATGGCAAAAAACGGGTGCTGTTTGTAAGCGCCGGCAATGTATATCCGCAAGAATTTGTTGGTAGCAATTACCCTACTCCCAATCTTGTTCATTCAGTAGAAAGCCCTGGTCAGGCTTGGAATGCACTTACTGTAGGTGCGTATAATCAGCATATCCGTATTGATGATAGGCAATTGTGTGACTATCATCCAGTAGCGGATGTCGAAGAATTGTCACCGTATAGTTCAACATCCATAATTTGGGATAGAAAATGGCCTATTAAACCAGAGATCCTTTGCAATGGCGGTAATGTTGCAACAGATGGCGAAAACTTAACGGAATGTGCGGATTTGTCGTTGCTTACAACACACTCCAAACCGCTTAATAGGTTATTCAGTACCATACATGGGACAAGTTCCGCCACTGCACAAGCAGCTTGGATGGCCGCACAAATTACATCGGAATACCCTGATATTTGGCCGGAAACCGTAAGGGCTTTACTCGTCCATTCCGCGCGTTGGACAGATAAGATGAAACAACAATTCCTCAATAATGATAAGAAAACATCGGGCAAAAGAAATCTTCTCCGAACCTGTGGATATGGTGTACCCGATTTGAATCGAGCGATACAATGTAAAAACAACAGTGTGAACCTTATAGTTGAAGGTGAGATTCAGCCATTTACTAAAGATGGAATGAATGAGATGCACATTCATAAAATACCGTGGCCTAAGGAAGTATTACAAAGTTTGGGTGAAATACAGGTAGAGATGAGAGTGACTTTGTCCTATTTTATCGAACCAGGTCCTGGAGAAATTGGCTGGAAAGATAAATATCGTTATCCCTCATGTAATCTACGTTTTGATGTTATCAATCAAAATGAGAACTTAACGGACTTCAAAAAACGTATCAATATGAAGATGCGTGAGGATAAAACGGATTCTGGCGAAGGAAGCAGCGGTAGCGAATATTGGTACTTAGGCGCTGATAACCGCGATGTTGGTTCCGTTCATTCGGATTTCAGAGAGCAAAATGCCGTTGATTTATGTGAGGCAAACTATGTAGCCGTCTACCCTGTAATTGGCTGGTGGCGTGAACGCAAACACTTAAAATGTTATAACAAGAAAATCCGATATTCTTTGATAGTTACTCTTTCAACCCCTGAGGTTAAAGTTGATCTATATACGCCAATCATTACCCAAATAAAAATACCGCAACAAGTGCCAGTTGAAATTTAAATGGCTAGGTTATTTTTCACTGTTACTTATCTTGTGAAACCACTTTTAAGCTGGGAAATAAGGCCTAGATGGTGAATGAAGGCGTAGAAAGACGTTTAACTACTAGTGGAAAAATTCCTTGGCTTCCAATAGTAGAAAATTTTTACTTCCTCAGAATTTATAATAGGCAAAAATAGACAAAACGGTGAAAGTAATACGCCGAATGTTAAGACGCCCTTTTGGTTGCGACTAGGAGGGGTTTTGTTTTTATGCCGAATAGAAGGGTAAAAGGGAGTAAATTTAGAAAGGTGTGATATGGCTATGCCGGTACTAGATTCAGGTGTTATTATTTGTGAAAAATGTAATAGGAAATTTGAATGGGTTTATTTATTTCTAACCGAAAATAGAATATCAGATCCCGGTCTTTATGTTGTTGAAGAAATCCCAGAAGGCAAGGTGCTTGCACATACATATCAAAAAAATATTGATGGCTCCCGAAGAATTGAGGTGCCCTGTCCACATTGTGGTTACGATAATCGATTCGAAATAAAAGGGGAGTAGCATTTTAAGAAGTTGATTTCCCGGCTTCTTTTTCTTTTGGGCAATAGTTTCCCTTCGGGAGCGGAATCTAGGCCGCAAATCGGGGCCTGAGGAGGCCAGGATCGGTCAGTTATTTGGTGTTTATTGCGATAGATTGTTAATGTTAAAACATGAGCATAGATGGCATCTTAAACTTTAAGAATTTGGTGTTTATTTGGTGCTTATTCACTCGAAAATTGCCGTATTTAGATTGAAGTATATTTACTTAAAAATGGTATTATACAGGTATTTATTTGGTCATGGGAGAGTGGGCAAAACCCCATAAAAATACAAGATTCGCATTCCTAAACCGCAGGTCGGACGTTCGACTCGTCTCGGGCGCGCCAATAAACCGCCTGCAAGAGTTAAGGATAAAAACAAAGCGAACCAATCATTGGTTCGCTTTTTTGCTGTCTTGGGGATAGTTTGGGGATAGTTTTTGAAAAACGGGGAGTTTTACGCTGGGGCACAAAGGGGCACAAAAATTAGAAGGACAAGATGCGGTTGATTCTATCGGCCGTATTTTTTATACTGTTCAAAATTTCACATAGAAATCCATGGTAATAAGATAGAAATGCAACCATGATCATATGGATTTGCCGCCAATTGCTTTTCCCCAAAAGAGGGAGTGGTCTTTTGGTATCATTTTTTATTGAACTCCGGTTCCCTTTTCTATTTAATTAAATCATCCATACCACTGGAAACAAACCGTTCCATATTTTGTTCCGCTCCACCACAATGATGGGATAACACCTGCTAAATAGCACCATAAATCGATGGCATGCTTCTTGCATTTGGTTGAATGTAAAGCAAAAACTATATCGAAAGGATGGACAGAATGAAAAGAGGAGAATTTATGTTTAATGAAGCAGGGGTAAGAGAAGTCAATGAATACTTGGCTGATTCGAGAAACCCTCTCATGTCAGAATTGAAGCGGGTAGTGGATAAATATGGTACCCCGGAAGAGATCAATGCCAAAGCAAGAGCTGCGGGCAGCTGTAACGCTTTGATGGACCGACTGCAATCGATGGGTTCCCCGTATTATCAAGACCTTCAATGGCTGATCAAAGAACGGGATAAAGGATCCTTTATTCCGATTTCTCAGTATCGCCGCAATGTATTTGGCAGCGCCGCCGATCAAAAGTATTTTGATGATGCGAAAGCCGTTACTTTAGAAATCAGTGCGTGTCAGTATTTCCCTTGGTTAATCAAAGAAGCTAA
>JAXGQI010000015.1:0-37187 GCA_040766525.1 Clostridiales bacterium
AAAGCTTTCATTATCCCCACCAATGAAGAACTCGTGATCGCAAGAGACACTGCCGCTGTTGTCCAAGGTTAAAACTGTGTTTTCCTCACTACCTTGACATCAGAGGGATGGTTATATATAATTATTCTGTTAATTCAGAAGAAGAGTGGGATCAGCCAATGAAGCTTCCGGTAGGAAAATTGAAGAATGTGCCGGGAGAAATGATGGAGTTTTCCCTAACTTTGGCCCGCGACTGTGACGGTGTTCTGGCAAACGCCCAAAACCTGGTCTTTTCCGGTAAGGCGGAGAATGTGCAACGGACGATTCGGGTCGAAGGGGAGATCAAAGGGACTTTGTCCCTGCCTTGTGACCGTTGCGGTGAAAGTTTTTCGTTCCCTGTTGAGGCGGTTTTTTCGGAAAGTTTCACCAATCAGGCGATTGCGGAAGGGGAAGATCTGCACCAGTTTCAAGGCGATGAGATTGATCTCTTGCCCTATGTGGAGCAAGCCGTTTTTCTTGAGATTCCGATGAAGATTCTCTGTAAAGAGGATTGCCGAGGGTTATGCCCCTCTTGCGGAAAGAATTTAAATGAGGGCGCTTGCGCCTGCGAAAATACGATAACGGACCCCCGTTTGGCCGTTTTAGGCGCTTTGTTGGACGAGGGTTTTAAGGAAGAAGGGGGTGTAAAGAATGGGTGTACCAAAGGGAAAGACCTCTAAATCGAATAAGAGGCAAAGGAGAGCAGCGGATAAAATCTCGATGCCGGGTTTATCGAAATGTCCGCAATGCCACAGCATTAAAAAGCCGCATCAGGCTTGCCCCGTATGTGGCTATTATAAAGGCCAGGAAGTGGTCAAGAAGGCCGCTGCTAACTAAGGTGGAATATGGTGCATCCCTTTGTTTGTGTTTTGGATGGAGGGATGCATTTCCAGTTTTGGGCAAAGGAGAAGAAGATGAAGATAGCTTTGGATATCATGGGTGGCGATTATGCCCCCAAAGAATTGATCGCCGGCGCATTGGAAGCTAAAAAAGAGATCAACGGTCTCGAAATGGTTTTGGTTGGCAACGAAGAAGCGATTAAACAGGTGTTGATCACGATGCCACCGGGGATATCCGCAGTTTATTCCAAGACGGTAATGGGAATGGACGAGCCGATTGAGCATGTGCGCAAGAAGAGAGATTCTTCGATCTTTATGGCAACCGATCTCGTGCGGCAAGGAGAAGCCGACGCCGTAATCTCTGCCGGGAGCACGGGCGCGCAAATGGCTGCGGCGCTATTGCTCTTGGGGCGGATTCCGGGTATTCATCGTCCTGCGATCGTAGTTCCTTATCCTACGCTGGAAGGGAATAAGGTTATGCTGGACGGAGGCGCCAATGTCGATGCCGACGCGGAAAATCTTTTCCAATTTGCTCTTTTGGGGGCGGGATATGCGAAGATTCTGCAAAACATGGATGCTCCCAGAGTGGCCCTTCTATCCAACGGAGCGGAACCGCATAAAGGGACGAAAGCAGTCATTGCTGCCCATGAAATGTTGGCGGCAACGGAGGATTTGAATTTTATCGGTAATGTCGAAGGCCGGGATTTGATGAAGGGTGATTACGATGTGGTTGCCTGTGACGGTTTTTGCGGCAATATCGTGTTGAAGCTGACGGAAGGTGTTGCCGGCGGATTGTTTGAACTCATCAAGAGTGAGATCACCGCGACCACGACGCGCAAGATCGGCGCCGCATTGGTGAAGCCGGGGCTGTTAGAGCTTCAGAAATGCTTTGATTATTCCGAATACGGTGGTGCCCCGCTTTTGGGCATCAAGGGTTTGAGCATCGTATGTCACGGAAGTTCTAAGCGTGTTGCAATCAAGAATGCGATTAGAACGGCAGTGGATTGTTTGGATAAGGATTTTATCGGCGGCTTAACCGAGCTTGTGGCGAAGAAGCCCGCCGTTGAAACGGAAAATGAATAATTCTAATTTGGTTAGGTGGGATACAGATGATTCAAGATAAGATTTTTGAGATCATTCGGGAAAAGTTGAATTTGCCCGAAAGCAAGGAATTGACCTTGGATACCACTTTTGCGGCTTTGGATGCGGACTCTCTTGATTTACTGGAAGTCATCGTTGCGATCGAAATGGAATTTGACATTGAGATTCCCGATGAAGACTTAGAGAAGATCGAGGACCTTGGCGCCGCTATCTCCTATGTGGAGGAAGTATTGGCATAGAAATGCTCCCCGGTTCCCGACGCTTTCGGAAACCGGCGAGCTTTTGTTTTTGTAAGGCAGATGAAGGATATGGCAGACGATAAATTCAGCATTAAAATTAAGGAATGGGATCTCGTTGGGATCGACCGAGAGGTTTTTGAGAATGCCTTTATTCACCCGTCCTATGATAAGGTGAAGAAGAATAATCAGCGTCTGGAGTTTTTGGGGGACGCTCTTTTAGGTATGGTCTTGGCCGAATATCTCTATGAGAAATATCCCGATTCCCCCGAAGGGGAATTGACCCGTTTTCGCGCTCTCTTGGCACGGGAATCAACCTTGGCTTATGTGGCACGGAAGTTGGATTTCGGGCCCTTGCTTTTTTTGGGCAAAGGGGAGGAGCATGATCGTGGCCGGGAGAAAGCATCAACTTTGGCCGACGCCTTAGAGGCATTGATCGCCGCTATTTATTTATCTCTTGGCATCAAACGGGCAAGAGATTTTATTATGGAGCATTTTTCCGGTTTGGAGGATGCTTTGGAAATATTGATCCTGGACGATTACAAAACCCTATTGCAGGAGCATGTCCAGAAAGGCGGCAACCAGAATGTCCGTTATCAGATCTTAGCGGAAGAAGGGCCTGCGCATCAGCGGATGTTTACCGCCGGGGTCTTCTATCAAGGCAAGCAGATCGGCGAAGGACAAGGCCGGAGCAAGCAGGCGGCAGAGAAAGCCGCCGCCAAGGAAGCCTATGCGCTTCTCATTGAAGGAGAGGAGCATGGCGAAAGAAGCTAAAAAGGATATTTTCCCCGTCTTTTTGCCCCAGGGCGGTTGTAAAAACAATTGTATTTTTTGTAATCAGCGGCGGATCACGGGAATTGACATGCTCCCGCAGGCGGAAGAAATTCTACGGGATGTGGAGAATCTTCCCAAAGCTGAGCGAGAACTGGCTTTTTACGGCGGCAGCTTTACCGGTTTGCCGAAAGAGCGTATGAAGGAATATCTCACTGCCGGGCAATGCCTTAAAGCAGCGGGGCAGATCGCCGCAATGCGCTGTTCCACGCACCCCGACGCCATTGATGAGGAAACAGTGGGGCTTTTAAAAGCCTTTGGTATGGATCGCGTTGAATTGGGAGTGCAATCCCTTGACGACGATGTTCTCTCGGCCGCCGGCCGCGGCCACGGTAAAAAAGAGGTTTTTCAAAGCATCGCTTTATTGCACGCTGCCGGAATCGAGGTCGGCGTCCAATTGATGTTGGGATTACCCCATGACAGCAAAGAAAAATCACTGGCTGCTGTTGGGGAGCTGATCCCCTATCGGCCGGATTTTGTGCGCATTTATCCGCTCCTCGTTTTGGAGGGCACCGGCTTAGCAAAAGAATTTAGGGCTGGCAAATATCAGCCGCTTTCCTTAGAGGATGCGGTGGCATGGGCGAGAGATCTGCTGGCTCTTTTTATGGTTCATACGATTCCTGTTATTCGCATCGGATTACAGCCTGCCGGTGAGATCTACAGGGGCAGTCAAGCGATTTTAGCGGGGCCTTTCCATGATAGTTTCGGGAATTTAACGAAAGCAGCTTTGAAATTGGAGCAGATGCGCCAAGTTTTAACAAAGATATCCCATAGGCAGGTGCGATTTTTGGCGCCAAAGGACGATCTGCCTTTATTGTTCGGCTATCAAAGGCAAAATATTTCCCGCCTAACAGCGGAAAATCCCGAGCGGATTTTTACCGTCGGTACCGATCCTACACTGGAACGCGGTACGGTGGGCGTGGGTGGTATAACGGGAAAAAAGCAAAGGGAATCCCAGGCAGTCCTTTCACAAAAAGAATTTTTAGAAGAATATAGTAAAATATTGGCGGGATTACATTGTATTTAAAAGGCATGGAATTGTTCGGCTTTAAATCTTTTGCCGACCGGGTCAAGATGGATATCGATCCGGGGATTACCGGCATCGTGGGGCCGAACGGCAGCGGAAAATCGAATATTGTAGAAGCGATCAAATGGGTACTGGGCGAGCAGAGCGCCAAGTCTTTGCGCGGTCAGAAAATGGAAGATTTGATCTTTAACGGTACCAAGAAGCGTAAGGCCTTGGGGCTTGCGGAGATCAGCTTGATTTTGGATAATAGCGACGGATATTTGCCCTTGGACTATACGGAGATCCGCGTTACCCGTAGATTGTACCGCTCCGGGGACAGCGAGTATTTATTGAACGGCAAAAACTGCCGTTTGAAGGATATCTTGCGCCTTTTTGCCGATACCGGTATCGGTAATGACGGGTATTCGATTATCGGTCAGGGCCGGATCACGGAAATTTTGGCTGCCAAGCCCGATGAGCGCCGTGGTATTATAGAGGAAACTGCCGGTATCGTGAAATATCGGGAAAGAAAGCGGGAAGCTTTGCGGAAGATGGAGCAAGCCGGGCAAAACATTTTGCGCATCGAGGATATTATTGCGGAAATCGCTTCTCGGCTGGGGCCATTGGAAGACGATGCCAAAGCCGCTACATCCTATTTGGCTTATAAAAAAGAAATGGATGAATTGGAGATCGGTTTTTTGGGGGAAGCTATTTTAGATAGCAGGGAACGAAGATCCGGTCTGGAAGCGGCCTATAAAGAGGCTCTCGGGCGCGGCCAAGAGATCGCCGGAGCTCTTTTGGGGAAAGATACCGCTTTGGGAGAAAAGAAAGGGTTATTGGAAAATCTGGAAGATGAGTTCGGCGCGGCCCAAGGGCGCCATCAGAATCTTAGACAGAAGCTTTTGGCGATGGAAGGGGAAATCGAGACGCTGGAAAGCCGCATGTTGGGCTATGAGGAAAAGATGGACCTCATTCAAGCGGAAATGGCCTCTTTCCATGAAAAAGGGGAAGACAGGGCGCTTCATGTCCAAAAGGAAGAAGCGTTATATGCAGAATTGACACAAAGATGTGCGGAAATGGAAGCTGCCCTCAAAGAGATCGAAGAAAAGCGCATGATCGAGGAAGATGATCTCGTCAAGAGCGAAAAAGCTTTGGAGCAGATGCGGGAAGATACCTTTGAGATGGCACGGGAAACCGGCAATAAGAAAAACCGCCATTTGGCGCTGACGCAAAACCGGGAAAACGGTTTGCAGCGCATTCGCAGTTTCCAGGAAAAGATCAAAAAGTTTGAAGAGGAAGCCTCTCTTCTCCAGCTTCGTGCCGGAGAGATTGATGATATTATCATATCCTTAGAGGAAAAATGCGCTGCTTTCAATGAAAAGGTACAAGCCTTGGATGGCCGTGACGAAGGCGTGCGGCAAACGATTGTGGCCACCCGGGATGAGTTGGCAGCCGAGCGCATGGCATTGCACAAAGCGGAAGCCTGACTGAAGAGTTATTAGAAGAATTGGAATTAAAACGGGAAAGGGTTTTTATCCTGGATCAAGTTGACCTTAGAGAGAAATCCCATGGCAAATTCTCCGGTGTTTTGGGTGTAATCGCGGAGCGATCCAGTGGCGCCGGAATATGCCACCGCGATTGAGACGGCATTGGGCGGCGCTTTTGCAGAATAGTTTTAGCCATTTTCACTGATGCGGATGAAGCGAAGCGTGCCATTGATTTTTTAAAGAGGAAAAGGGGCAGCGCCACCTTCTTGCCTTTAGACAGCGCATCCTGAAAATTACCATCGACGCCATCAAAAATCAGCCGGGTTATATCGGCGTCGGCGTTGATTTGGTACAATCGCCCCTCAGGGTGCGTCCCGCTGTGGCATTTTTATTGAATCATACGATCGTCGTGGAGAAATTGAAGATGCTATCGCCATTTCCCGTAAGCTGGAAACGGCCGGTGCGCTGGTGTGACTCGGAAGGATATTATCCATAGTGGCGGTTTGATCAGCGCGGCAGTCGCAGTTAAGTGAAAAGGCGGGTTTTTGAGCCGGAAAAGGAGATCGAAAAAATTGCGCCGCACCATCTTGAGCAATAAAGGATCGTGTTCCTTCGATCAACGCATCGAAGAGCTGGAAGAAAAAACGGAAAAACTGAAGCGGGATAAAGACGACTTTTCGAGAAAACAGCGGGAAGTGGAAGCGGAGCTCAGTTCTTATCAAGGAGAACGCAATACGATTCTCAGCCGGAAGAATTTTTGGCCGGGAGATCGAGGGCTTGCTTCTAGAGAAAGCCCAAATCGAAGATGAATTCGCTGAACGAAGAGGAAGAAAACAGGCGGTTCTTTTAGATGAGATCGCTCAGGCGGAAAAAGAGGAGGCTGCGCTTCTCCTCGTTTGTGGGGTTAGATGGATGCGGGATTAAAGGAAGCCAAACGCACCGAAAGCGAAGTGCGGATTGCCCATACGAAATTACAAGTGGAATTGACGGCGGCGAAAATACTGCCGACCAACGAACAGCAGCGGATCATCGGCTTGCGCCAGAGTATCGAAGCTTTGGGGCAGGTGAATATCGGCGCTATCAGAGGATTCGACGAAGTATCGGAACGCTACCGCTTCTTGACAGGGCAGCGTGATGATATGGTGGAAGCACGGGATGCGCTGGAAAAATTGGTGGCCCAAATGGATGGGATCATCATCGAGAAGTTTAAAGAGACTTTTGATCGGATCAATCAGAGCTTTATGACGACTTTCCCTGAATTTTTCCAGGGAGGGTATGGAGAATTGCAATTAACGGAGCCGGATAACTTGTTGGAAACCGGGGTGGACATCATTGTGCAGCCGCCGGGAAAACGCTTACAACATCATGGGCTCCTTTCCGGGGGCGAGAAATCCCTTTGCGGTATTGCTTTGCTCTTCGCAATTTTAAGGGTAAAGCCCAGCCCCTTTTATGTATTAGATGAAATTGACGCTGCTTTAGATGATATCAATGTGCGGCGTTTTGCAGCCTATCTTGAGCGTTATGCCCAGGAAAGCCAGTTTTTGGTGATTACCCACCGCCAAGGTACGATGGAAAGTGCCGGGGAATTGTATGGCATCACCATGGAAGAGGAAGGCATTTCTAAAACCGTATCCGTAAAACTGGTGGGCTGATACGGCATCCTGTTGTAAGGAGGAAGACATGGGCCTGTTTGACAAACTAAAAAGCGGTCTGGGGAAGACGAAAGGCGGTTTCACCGATAAGATCGGCATGGCTTTGGGCCGGGGCCGCAAGATTACCGAGGAATTATTTGAGGAATTAGAGGAAGTATTGATCGAAGCAGATATGGGGATTGCCACTTCTATGGCGATCGTGGAGAAACTTCGTGCAGCTGCCAAAGAGCAGAAGATTACCGATGCCGAAGGAATCAAAGATCTGCTTATGGATGAGCTTTCCTCTATTTTGGATCGTGGGGACGCCCCACTGGCATTGGAAAAGGGGAGCCTGCGGATCATTTTATGCACCGGCGTCAATGGGGTCGGAAAAACGACGACCATTGGAAAATTGGCGGCCAGATTAAAGAATGAGGGCTATCGCGTGCTCCTATGCGCTGCCGATACCTTTCGTGCCGCCGCCGCAGAGCAGTTGGAAATGTGGGCCAAGCGTGCCGATGTGGATATCATCCGCCACGGGGAGGGAGCGGACCCCGGCGCCGTCGTCTTTGATGCGGCGAAAGCGGCCAATAGCCGTAACTATGATGTTTTGATTATCGATACCGCCGGGCGCTTACAAAATAAAACAATCTGATGGCGGAATTGGGGAAAATCAGCCGGATTCGATCGGGAATTACCGGATGTGCCCAGAGAAAATTTGCTGGTTTTGGACGCCTCTACGGGGCAGAATGCGATCAGCCAGGCCAAGGCATTTAAAGAGATTGTTGCGATCAACGGGATCGTTTTAACAAAGATTGACGGAACGGCAAAAGGTGGCATCATCGTTGGCATTATCGATGAAATGAATATTCCGGTAAAGCTGATCGGTGTTGGAGAGAGTATCGAGGATTTGCAGGATTTTGATAGTGTGATGTTTGCCAAAGCTTTGTTTGAAAACTTTCAAAAGGAACAGGAAGGAGATGCGGCAGAATGAAGAAAACTGCGATTATCGGCGGAACCGGCGTATATGACCCTGCGATCTTAGATGATCCTAAGACAGTGGTCATTGTTACCCCCTACGGGAAGGTCACTTTGACCGAAGCCAAAGTCGGCGATCAGGAATTGGTCTTCATGAACCGGCATGGGGCGGGGCATACCATCCCACCGCATAAAATCAATTATCGAGCCAATATTTGGGCTTTAAAGGAAGCTGATGTTGGCCAAGTCTTGGCTACCGCTGCTGTCGGTTCGATGAATATCAAAATGGCGCCGGGGAATTTTGTTTTCCCCGATCAATTTCTCGAGTTTACGAAAGCAAGAGAATGCACTTTTTTTGACGGCGGAGAAAACGGCGTCGTCCATACGGATATGACGGAACCGTATAGCGCCCAATTGCGCCATTGTCTAGAAAGAGCTGCCAAGCAAATCTTGATCACCTATCATAATGGCGGCGTCTATGTTACGACGGAAGGGCCGCGTTTTGAAACGCCGGCGGAGATTGACATGTACCGTCGTTTCGGCGGCGACTTGGTAGTGATGACGGCATATCCCGAAGTGGCTCTGGCGAGAGAATTGGATATGCATTATGCTACGGTGGCAATGGTAACCAATTTTGCCGCCGGCGTGGCAAAATATAACCTTTCTCATAAAGAAGTTCTTGACACGATGGAGGAAAATGCTTATAAAGTGCGGGATCTGCTTTTTGCCGTAGTTCCTCTCATCGCCAAAGGTTTAAGAGAATGCAATGAGGAAGAAGATATCATAATGTTATAAGGAAGAGGACCGTAAACAATGAAACCTCTTATTTGGCAGGATGACCGGCTGGTTCTTTTGGATCAGACCTGTTTGCCGGCTAAGGAAATCTATGTTATTTGTAATGATTATCGCCGGGTCGGCGATATGATCCGTAAGTTAGGGGTTCGAGGCGCGCCGGCGATTGGCGCCGCCGCAGCCTATGGCATGGTGCTTGCCGCCCAGGAAGGGCGCCACTTATCCCGGGAGGCTTTTCAGCGTTGGCTGAATCAAGCGGCACAGGATTTGGCGGAGACCCGACCGACGGCCGTAAATCTCTTTTGGGCATTGAAAAGAATGTCGAAGGTATATCCCGGGAAAGAACCGGATGAGGCGATTGGTGCACTCTTTGCGGAAGCGAAAAAGATCCATCAGGAAGATGAAGAGAGCTGCCGCAGGATTGGCGAACATGGCGTATCCTTGATGAAAAAACTGGGTCGTCCCTTAAAGATCCTGACCCATTGTAATGCCGGCGCTTTGGCGACCGCCGGAGACGGCACGGCTCTCGCAGTCGTGCGCAGGGCTTGGGAAGAGGGGATCTTGACGCAAGTTTATGCCGGGGAGACGAGGCCGCTATTGCAGGGGGCGCGTTTGACCGCTTATGAATTGATGGCCGACGAGATTCCGGTGACATTGATTACCGACAATATGGCCGCCTGGATGATGGGGCAAGGAGAGATCGACGCCGTGATCACCGGTGCAGATCGGATTGCCGCCAATGGGGATGCCGCCAACAAGATCGGCACCTACGGTCTTGCGGTTTTGGCGCATCATCATCGGATTCCATTTTATATTGCGGCTCCGTGTTCAACATTTGATTTGGAAACGCCCAATGGGGATGAGATCCTCGTAGAAGAACGAGCCGGGGACGAAGTGCGGAAGATCGGCGATGTTTTTATCTCTCCCCCGGATGTGCCGGTGCGGAATCCTGCCTTTGATATTACGCCGCATAGACTGATCGATGGCATTATCAGTGATCTTGGCTTGATTGAAAAACCCGATGAAGAGAAGTTGAAACATTTTTTTGAAGGGAAATAAGAATGGCTATATATATAGAAGATATTGATTATTTGTCGATGGCTGCGGGTCCGGTGATAGAACACGGTGCGATTCGCATCGAGGGGCAGAAGATCGTCTCGATCGGCGCTTGTAAAGCGGAGCCGGGGGATGAGATCCTGTCAGGCCGCAACAAGTTGGCGATGCCGGGTTTGGTCAATTCCCATAATCACGCCGCAATGGTGCTTTTGCGGGGGTATGCTGATGATCTGCCCTTGATGCAGTGGTTGCATGAAAAGATTTTCCCTGCGGAAGCGCGGCTTACCGGAGAGGATATTTATTGGGGCACGCTCCTTGCCCATTTAGAGATGATCAAAGGCGGAACGACGGCCTATGCGGATATGTATTTTTTCTTAGAGGAAAGTATTTGGGCCATGGAAGAGAGCGGCATTCGGGCGGCGCTGGCGATGGGCGCCACCGACGGCGACGGCCGTGGGGATGAAAAACTTGCCGCCAATATCAAGCTCCATCAGGAGTTTGACGGGCATTTGGACGGGCGGCTGAAAATTATGCTTGGGCCCCATGCCCCCTATACTTGTTCCGAATCTTATTTACGCAAAAATGTCGAAGTCTCTTTAGAACATGATATCCCCATCCATATCCATATTGCGGAAACGGAAAATGAGATGGAGATCATCGCAAAAGAGAAGGGGATGCGGGTTGTTCCGTATCTCGATCAAATCGGTCTTTTTGACGCTAAAGTATTGGCGGCCCATATGGTGCATGTCAATGAAGAGGAAATGGATCTCCTCCAGGGGAAAAGCGTGGGTTTAAGTATTGCTACGCAAAGCGAAATGAAGTTGGCTTCCGGCATTGCCCCGGTAGCGGCTTATTTGAAGAAGGGGCTCACTGTCGGCCTATCTACCGATGGGGCTTCCAGCAATAATGATTTGGATATGTGGGAAGAAATGCGCACCACCAGTTTTTTGCAAAAGGTGGCGTTGATGGATTCGACGGCGCTTTCTCCTTATGATACTTTGACGATGGGTACTTTGGGTTCTGCAAAAGCAATGGCGATGGCCCAAGAAGTGGGGACGTTGGAAACCGGGAAAAAGGCGGATATCATCTTGGTGGATTTGCAGCAACCTCATTTTTGTCCCAGAACGGATCTTGTTTCCCATTTGGTCCATTGCGGCAAGGCTGCAGATGTTGATACGGTGATTCTTGATGGGAAAATCTTGATGGAAAAACGCGAGCTGCGTACGATCGATGAAGAAAAGATCCTCTATGAAGCGGAACGGAGAGCGCGGGTACTACTCAATCTCTAAAAAATTTTTTACCGTAACCCGGATAATGCAAAAATAATGGGTCTAAGATTTAGGACTACCCCATAAAATGAAGCATAATCAAAATTAGGGGGTTGCGGTAAATGAAAAAGAGGGGATTGATTACGGGGCTGCTTTTCCTGGTTCTCATGGCCTTCGTCTTCCAAACGGAGATCAGCGGATTTTTCGCATCGATCCGGGATCGGGCCTATGAAGCGGCGACGGCGGATTCCGAAGCCATAGAGAATTTGCCGGCTCTGTCTGAAAGCGAATCCGATAACTCCAGTGAAGCGCCGCCTCTGCCGGGAGAGGAAGAGACGGATGCGGATGAAACCAGTGCGGTTTCCTATCGTGAAGTATCTTTGTACTTTGTCGACGGGGAAGAGGATCAGCTTTCTGTGGAAAAGCGCAGTATTATCAATGAAGGCGGCGTTGCCAAAGCTACATTGCAGGAACTGCTGGTGGGGCCGGAAGGGTCTGGTTTATCCAGTTATATCCCGGACGGTACCGAGGTATTGGGGATCAATCTGAAAAATGACGGTACCTGTATCGTCAATTTCAGCAAAGAGATCCAAGAAGCGGAGTTGAACAGCACGGAAGAAAGACTCGTGATCGAAAGCATTGTTGAGACGCTGTGCCAATTTCCAACGGTCTCCGCTGTACAGTTTCAGGTCGACGGTAAGTCGGTGCAGTCCTTGACCGGTCATTGGGATATTTCCGAACCGATCAAAAAAGATGATTTATAAATAAAAACAGCAGCGCCCGCTTTAAAAAGCGGGCTTGAGACTGCAGACAAAAGCCGATAGCGTTGTCAAACCAAAGCCCTGACCGCTTACGTATGTTTAGATACGCTACGCGTCCAGGGCCTTTGTTTTTCCTAGCTCTAGGCCTTTGTCTTATGTCTCCCATCTTGGCGACTTTGTCGACAAGATGAAGCCTCGAGGAAACTCCGAGGCTTGAGACTGCCAATAAAGAGCTTAGTGCTCTTTTCCAGTAAAACCGCAGACCGCTCATGTACGTCACTGTACACATCGCGTCCTGCGGTTTTTTTAACGCCTTGCTCTAAACCCTTTCTTGGCAGCCTCAAGTTTTGTGCGGAAACGAGGGATTCATGTGGCTTTAACAGGCATTATCTTCGCTTGATAGGAGATCGGGCGAAGATAATGTATTTTTTTGTGGTTTTATGTTATAATGCAGTCATCTGGAGGAGGTTGTCTGATGAAAAAGAGATTTTTGGCCATTTTGTTGACCGCTGTTTTTGCCCTGTCTTCTCTTGCGGTATTGTGTCTGAGCCCATCGGTTAAAGGGGAGATCCCGGCGGCGTCGCTTCCTTATGCCTTGAAAACCAATATCGGCGCTTTGAATATTCGGGCGGCAGCAGACCCCAGTAGCACCTTTTTGGGTCAGGTGGACAAGGATGTACTCCTCTATCCTGTCCAACAAGTCGGGAAGTGGTACAAATTCAAGCTCAGCGGCGGAGCATATGGGTATGTTTATGGCTCCTATGTGGACAATGCAACCGGGGCGGGGAGCGTTTCAGTTTCTGCTGCCAATCTTCGTACCGGTCCCGGTACCGAGTATTCTTCCTTAGGTACCTGGCCTGGGACACCGCAGTCACTTTAATCGGACGGGAAGGCGACTGGTATGAAGTGACTTTGAGTGGCGGTAACCGTGGTTATATGTCTAAAGACGTGCTATCGGTGCCGGTAGAGACTTATGTGACCCTTACGGGAGCTTCCACCACCTTTACGGAAAAAGTGGTGGCAATCGGTTCCTCCAACGCCAATATTCGCACAGGCCCCAGTACAGATTATTCGGTAATCACAACCTTGCCTGCGGGGACTGCCATCACATTGATCGGTGAAGCGGGAACTTGGTATCAAATTCGCATGGCAGACGGTCGCACCGGTTATGTTGCCGGTTTTCTTGTCAATACCAGTGGGAAGGCGACTTCGTCCACAGCCGTTGTGCCGAGTGATACGGGTTTGTCCTTGAAACCTTCTACTTTGGGGGTCGAAAGCGATCAAGTTTTACAGTATAGTTATCGCCAAAGCGGCGCTTCCTTTATTTTCCGCATTCGCGGTTCGGAACGCCTTTATTATACCGTTGTGGAAGGCAGTAATACGCTGAAGGTTTATACCGACGGCAGTTTGAAAGCGGGTTTGGCCTCTTCGGCAACGATTGAGACCAACCATATGGAGTCTCTCAATATCGCCGATAACAACGGCACGAAAGTCTTTACCCTCACAATGGATGAAAGTCCCGCTTATTCCCTTGATGTGCAGGAAGACGGTTATGTTTTACAGTTTTGTATCGCCAATGGGATCGGACCCGGTCCTTTGGCGGATCTGACCGTTGTCGTTGATCCGGGGCATGGTTCCATTAACAGTTCCAGCGGATATTTGGATAGCGGCGCTGTAGGTCCCAGCGGTTTGAAGGAAAAGGATGTGAACCTTGCCATTGCCTTAGCTTTGCGGGATGATCTTGTTGCCCAGGGAGCCACGGTGATCATGACGCGGGAAAGCGATGTCGGCGTCTTAACCTTGATGGACCGGGTAGAGATTGCCAATGAAAACTGTGCGGATTATTTTATCTCGGTGCACTGTAATGCTTCAGATGCTATAACCGCTAATGGCGTTGAAACTTGGTATTCCAAGTATGGGGATACTACCCTGAATCCTGCCCGAGAAGCAATGGCAACAGCAATCCAACTCCAACTCAAAAATAATTTAGGCATTACGAGTCGGGGAATAAAATATAATGAGACAACAGATTTTACTGTTATTAAATATACGGCGATGCCTGCGGTTTTGGTGGAAAGTGCGTTTATCAGTAATCCCACCGAGGAGGCGCTTCTGGCGACTTCGACTTTCCGGAAGAAGGTAGCGCAATCGATTTGTCAAGGGCTTGTGGACTATGCAGAGAGTTTGTAAAGCGCGGGCAGGCGCCATTGTGCCGCCAAAGCGATCCTCTTGGCTCAAAATCTAAACCCCGGCTCTTACGACCGGGGTTTGAGACTGCAGACAAAAGCCGATAAGCGCCTTTAACCAAAGCCCCTGACCGCTTCCGTATGTCTATATACGCTACGTCCTGGGCCTTTGCTTTTCCTAGCTCTAGGCCTTTGTCTTATATCTCTCATCTTGTCGACTTTGTCGACAATCTGAAACCCCGGTCCTTGTATTGCAGAATGGCCGGGGTTTCTCTTGGCCTTTTGGGTTTGCCATTTGAGGGAAAGCCTTGCTTTGCTGCTTGCTTTTTTGTATAATAAAACTTCCGGGAGGTGAGAACATGGGAAGGATCGGGATCATGAGCACGATCCCCGTTGAGATCATTTTGGCTGCCGGTCATATACCGGTGGATTTGAATAATATTTTTGTGGGCGCTAAAGACGCCAACCGTCCCATAGAAACGGCGGAACGCCGTGGTTTCCCTTCCACCTCTTGTGCTTGGATCAAGGGGATTTACGGTATTTTGCAGGAAACAGAGGGCATTGACCATGTGATCGTCTTGGAAGAAGGCGACTGTAGCCAGAGCCTTGTCTTGGGCGAGATTCTAGCGGCGGAAGGTTTGGATACGATCGGGTTTTCTTTCCCTCGTAGTCGTAACCGTCAAGACTTGAAGCGCAGCATGGAGCGGCTTTGTTCCGCTTTAGGCACTACATTTGCCCAAGCTGAAGCGGTTTATGAAGATTTGAAAGTTCCCCGTGGCATCTTAAAAGAGATCGACACTTTGAGCTATCGGGAAAGAAAGGTTCATGGCAAGGAAAACCATCTCTGGCAAGTACAAGCCAGTGATTTTTGCGGTAATCTGGAGGGTTTTACCAAGGAAGCCGTGGCATTTTTAGAAGAGGCCAAGGCAAGAGAAGCTTTGCCGGGGGTTCCTTTGGGTTTTCTCGGCGTTCCGCCGATTTGGCCACAGGTTTATGATTATGTTGAGGAAATCGGCGGTCTGATCGTTTTTAATGAGGTACAAAGCCAGTTTGTGATCGGTGAGGGAACGGATTTCCTCGATGCTTATTTAGAGTATACCTATCCCTATGATACCAAGGGGCGCATCGCCCATATCGAGAGAGAGATTGCCCGCCGTGGCTTAGTTGGCCTTTTTCATTATACCCAAAGTTTCTGTTATCGGGAGATGGCGGACATGTTGTTCCGGGACGCCTTTACATTGCCGATCTTAAAGATCGAGGGGGAACGCCCGGGTCCCTTGGATCCGAGAACCAAACTGCGCATTGAAGCATTTTTAGGAATGATGAAATAGAGGTGGATCATGGCGATTGGGATTGATTTAGGCAGCCGCAATGTGAAAGCCGCCTACCGCTTAGACGATGGAACGCTCCAGCTGTTTACAGCGGATACCTTTGATTTTTATAGCCGTTACGTGGAGAAAGTCGAGGAGGAATTGGCCATCCTCTGGGAGCTTTTGCCCTTTTCTCAAGAGAACCCGGTAATCACCGGTTATGGCCATTTGACCTTGAAGATGGCGGGCAGCCGGGAGATCTCGGAATTGGAAGCCCATCTTTTGGGGGCGGTACATCAAACGGGATTGAAAGATTTCACCTTGCTCGATTTGGGCGGGCAGGATTCAAAAATTCTGGCGGTGGAAAATGGCCGCCTCATCGATTTTTCTTTGAATGATAAATGCGGGGCCGGTTCCGGCCGCTATTTGGAAAATATGGCAAAACTTCTCTCCCTTACGTTGGAAGAAGCGGCGCAATATGATGAAGACCCGGTGACAATCAATTCCACCTGTGCCGTCTTCGGCGAATCGGAACTGATTGGCCTCTTGGTGCAGGGATATGGCAAGGAACAACTGATGGCCGGCGTCAACCGCAGCGTGATTAAGCGAGTCCTTCCCTTTTTGCAGCGGCACAAGGGGGATCAGATCATCTTCACCGGCGGACCTGCCGCGTCCTTGGCTTTGCGGCGGATTTTGGCTGCCGAAACGGGGAAAGAAATCATCGTTCCCCAATATCACCGTCATAATGGGGCCATTGGCTGTCTTATTGAAGCGGAAAGAGTGAAATAGGAGGTATTTTATGAACAGAACCCAAAGAGATCGCGGGGCCTTGCGGCCCATTCAAATAGAAGAAGGGGTCCAAAAATACGCGGCTTCCTCCCTTTTGTGGAGCCAGGGGGATACGAAAGTGCTCGTTGCCGTCTCAATTGAAGAGGGAGTTCCTCCTTTTTTGAAGGGGAGCGGCAAAGGCTGGCTGACGGCGGAATATGCCCTTTTGCCTGCTTCTACCCAGGTGCGTTGCAAGCGGGAAGCGGCGGTAGGAAAGCAGACAGGCCGCACCGTTGAGATCCAACGGTTGATCGGCAGGGCTTTGCGGCAGGCTTTGGATCTCGATATTATCGGGGAGAATACGGTCAAGATTGATTGCGATGTGATCCAGGCGGACGGCGGTACCCGTACGGCGGCGATCACCGCAGCTTCTTTGGCTTTAGCGTTAGCGGCGGATAAGATGGCAAAAGCGGGGCTTTGGCCCGAAAATGCTTTAAAACAGCAGATCGCAGCCATCAGTGTTGGGATCGTTGCGGGAGAAATCCGCTTGGATTTGGAATATGAAGAGGATTCCGCAGCAGAAGTGGATATGAATGTGGTCATGACTGATAAGGGATCTTATGTCGAAGTGCAAGGCACCGGGGAACAAGGGGATTTTGATCGCAAACAGTTATTGGAAATGTTGGATCTTGCCGATGACGGCATTAGAGAACTCTTTCAGCTGTGCGCAAAATTTCGGGAGGAAAGAGCATGAGGACGCTGTTTTTTGCTACCGGCAATCAGGGAAAAAAGGCGGAATTGGCCGCTTTGCTCGCTCCTTACGGTGCGGTTGAGATCCATACTTTAGCGGATTATCCGGCCTTTACCATGCCGCCGGAAACAGGCGCAACCTTTCAGGAAAACGCTTTATTGAAAGCGCGCAGCGCCGCAGCGTACGCCCAAATCCCTGCTTTGGCCGATGACAGCGGCCTGGCGGTTGATGCTTTAGGCGGCGCTCCGGGGGTCTATTCCGCCCGCTACAGCGGTTTGGAAGGGGATAGCAAGGCCAACAATGAGAAGCTCTTAAAGGAGATGGCAAATGTTCCCGACGGGGAAAGAACGGCCCATTTTTCCGCTGTTTTGACTTTCGTGTGTCCGGACGGGCAGGAGTTTTTGAGCGAAGGTCGGGTTGACGGAGAGATTTTGCGGTCAGCCCGGGGTGAAAAGGGGTTTGGCTACGACCCGCTTTTCTATCTTCCGCATTTAGGGAAAACCATGGCGGAGCTGGAGATGGAAGAAAAAAATCCCCTCAGCCACCGAGGAAAAGCATTTTCTGGGATAATAGAAAAAATTAGGGCTATAATATTGGCAGAAAAACCTTGACCTGAAGTTAAAAGGGCGATATAATATACTCTGTCATGTTGAGTTGCGCGGGTGTAGCTCAATGGTAGAGCCCCAGCCTTCCAAGCTGGTTACGTGGGTTCGATTCCCATCACCCGCTCCAGCAATATGCAGAAGGGCGCCTGTAGCTCAGGTGGATAGAGCAACGGACTTCTAATCCGTGTGCCCGGGGTTCGAGTCCCTGCAGGCGCGCCAAATATAAGGTGGGTGTGGCGAAGCGGTTAACGCACCGGATTGTGGCTCCGGCACTCGTGGGTTCAAATCCCATCACTCACCCCACAAGTTCATATACAGGGGTGTAGCCAAGTGGTAAGGCAACGGTCTTTGGAATCGTCATTCGTTGGTTCGAATCCAGCCACCCCTGCCAAAATAAAGGCGCTCATTATGAGTGCTTGAGACTGCAGGCAAAAGCCGATAGCGTTGTCAAACCAAAGCCCCTGACCGCTTACGTATGTTTAGATACGCTGCGCGTCCAGGGCCTTTGTTTTTCCTAGCTCTAGGCTTTCGACTCCAGTCTTCCCATTTTGTCGACTTTGTCGACAATCTGAAGCACTCATTAAGAGTGCTTTTTTGTTTGGGTTGTTACGGCGAAAACGGACGTGGAGAAAAGCTCTTTGTGTAATGACCCATAGCGCTGTATTATTCGAATGTTACCTGCTTATGCGGGTATGGCAGTATCTCTCAAGCAATGAGATGATGCTGAGATATAAATATTTTCCCTAAATGGAAATATGATGGATTTTTAGCAGGAGAAAGGAAACATATGTCAAATAAATAACGACAGATAAGTGTTTGGATTATTGATCATCATAAGGGGAGGTGCAAAAATACACTTTTAAGTAGGTTTATTTTAAAATATATTATTTAGGAGGGGGAAAATAAAAATGAAAAAAAGAGGATTTATCGTACCTGTAATTTTGGTACTGGTAGCCGTTTTCTGTTGTTTTTCTTTGGTGCAGCGGCACAACAAGTTTCTTTTTACTCTGATATCGACGAACATTGGGCTTTTTGCGATATTATGTACTTGTCCGAAGCGGACATCGTTCAAGGTTATGAAGATGGTACTTTCAGACCGAACAATAATGTTACCCGTGCGGAATTTTGCAAATTTGTGTTGAATGCTTGCTTTTTGATGAATTTCGAAGCATATGATGAAGAATATGAACCTTTCGTAGACGTCGATCCCGAAGATTGGTACTATGATTATATTTGCTTCCTTCATTATTTTGATTTGATTGATGGCGTAAGCGGTGATACCTTCCGTCCCAATGATCCGATCAAACGCCAAGATATGGCTGTGATCCTTTATCGCTTCTACCTGAGCCAGGGTCCGATGTATGTGAATGTTTTGCTTTCCTTTTGAGGATGCTTTTGTTGACACTGATATGGTCAGCGCCTATGCTTGGGATGCTTGTGTTGAAGGTTATGAAACCGGTTTGATGCAAGGTAAAGGCAATGGCTATTTTGATCCCCAGGGTTTTGCTACCAGAGCGGAAACCTCTGCCGTATTTTACCGCCTTCTGCATTGGGGAGTGTCTGTATAATTGTATTGTCTTTATGATGGATCAACGCTTATCATAAATGAAGTTTTATGAAATATTAATATTCCCCGGAGCGCCGGGGAACTTTGTTTCCTCTTAATTTTTTTATCTTTGTGGGAATTGAATGATTTTTTCCCGGAAACAGATATATAAATCGCCATATTTTGTGCATATGTTCATAATTTTGACACCCGGAACAAAAATAGCGACTTGACAGTTATCCCAGGTTCTGTATAATTAAATTGCATATGAAATGCGGAAGGTTTGGCAAAATGCGCAGCATTTTGATGGTATATTTTCTCCAGTAATCGGATTTTGCTTTCGCAGGAAGCAGAAGATAGAGCCAAGAAGGCCCTTTTGGGGCCTTCTTTTGTTTTTTTATGGTATAGCGGGATGAAAGGGTGGTGATTTTATGGAGTGTAAGCCATTTTCAGAAAATTGGGTGTATCGTGATAAAAATAAACAAGCGGCTACGGAATTGTGGGATGCTATGGCTCCGCATTTTGGCAGCTTTACCTTGCCTTCAGCGGATGATAGTGCGTTTATGGCATTGCTGAAACAGGAAAATATGGTACCGAAAGATGGGGAAGTGCTTGATGTAGGTTGTGGCGCGGGCCGGTTTGCTTTGGCTTTGGCCCCCGAATGCCGCCATGTGACGGGGATCGATTTGTCGGAAAAAATGATCGGCCTTGCGAAAGAAAAAGCCGATGAGCACCAGGTGGAAAATGTGGATTTTTTGGTTGCTGATTGGCAAGGTTTTGATCTTCAGGCAGCCGGGATGGAAAAACGCTATGATTTGGTATTTGCCCATATGAGCCCGGCAATTCAGAGTGCGGAAACATTTTGGATGCTTACCGAGGCCAGCAAAAACTGGTGCGTGATGGTGAAGCCGGTGCGCCGCAGCGACCGGATAGCCAAAGAAATCAAAAAGATCCTGGGTTTTGAAAATATGGGGGATGGCGGAGCGGAAGATATTCTCTATGCCTTTAACCTCCTTTGGTGTAATGGATATCTTCCCTTTTTGGCCTATGAGAAACGGCATCACCAATCCGTAAGAGGGCTCGATGAGGCGATTGAAATTCATGTGAAGCGGATCAAGGCCTCTCGTGATCTTACGCCGGCCGAGGAGGAAAAAATCAGCACATACCTAAGATCCATCGCAGAAGATGGTCAAATAAAAGAAGAAGTCGATACCTTAAACGCTACGATTTATTGGCAGGTAACGAAAGGAGAAGAGTGATATGAATCAGGAATTATGGGATAAGGCAGTTGCTTTTCACGGTCATGAATGCCCGGGGTTGGCAATCGGTTTTAAAGCCTGCGAGGCGGTAAGAGAAAAAATGGGGTTGCATTTTTCTCCCGATGAAGAGATCGTCTGCGTAACGGAAAATGACGCTTGCGGCGTCGATGCGATTCAGGCTTTGATGAGCTGCACTTTTGGGAAAGGAAATCTGATTTACCGTGGTACGGGAAAACATGCTTACTCCTTTTTCAATCGGCAAAACGGGGATAAACTCCGTATGTGCATGAAAGCCAAAAACACCCAAGGAATGGATCGGGAACAATGGAGAAAATTTATTATGGACGCCCCGATTGATGAGATCTTTGATTTTTCCACGCCGAAATTTGATTTGCCGGAAAGGGCGCGTATTTTCCAAAGCGTGATCTGTGAGCTTTGCGGCGAACCCGCTCCGGAACATAAGATGCATCTTCAAGACGGGAAAACCGTTTGTGAAGATTGCTTTAAACCCTATAACAGAGGGTATTGATTCGTATGGCCGCAAAGGCGGTCAAAGCCGTTTTCTTCGTCAACACAGAAAGGAACCGATTGGATGAAAATTGAGCAAATACGGGATTCTTGGGTGAACCGGGCGGATAAAGATGTTCAGGCAAGTATTGAAATGTGGGATAGTGTTTCCGCCGATTATAAAGAAGGGCCGCTCCCCAATTGGGAAACCAACGAATTTTTGCGCTTCATGAGCCATATGATTCCCCTTAACGACGATATGAGCGTATTGGACGTCGGCTGCGGGGCGGGGAATTATACGATTGCTTTAGCGAGTAAAGTCGGTAAAGCGGTGGGCCTCGATTTCTCACCCCAGATGATCCGCTTCGCCAAAGAAAAGGCGCAAGCCCACGATGTGCAAAACGCCACATTTATTTCCGGGGATTGGAATACCTTCGATGTCGAAAAAGAAAAGTTTGCCAAGAGTTTTGATATTGTATTCGCCCATTTAACGCCGGCAATCAATAGTGCGCTTACATTTGAAAAATTGATCCAATGCGCCAAAAAGCATTGTTTGATGGCGAAGCCGGTGCGCCGTAAAGACTCCGTCATGGATGAAGTGCGAAAACTTGCTGGCCTGAAGAACGATATTAGTTCCGATGACAGTATCACCTATGCCTTTGCCTTATTGTGGCAAGCAGGATACAGCCCGTATTTTTCCTATCATGATGAAGTATGGGAATCAAATAAATCCTTTGAGGAAGCGTATTCCTGGTATATCGGCAGAGTGAAAACGATGAAGACATTGACGGCGGCAGAAGAAAACACGCTGAAAGAATATTTGGCTTCGATTGCCGTAGACGGGAAGATTTATGAGAAGATCACCAGTACGATCGTGACGATGGTTTGGCAGGTAGGCGAGTAAAGTCTTTGAGTTAGATGATATACGGGTTGGCGGTTCTGCGCCGCCAAAGACCGTATGGAGCCATCAGAGAAGTACATTAAAACTATGCTGACAGAGGATGAGCGAATTGAGAACAAAAAAAGCAGAAGTACTACAATCGATCGGGAGCATCGAGGCATATTGCGGACATATTAGAAGAAAGCAGATGACGCTTCTTGTTTTAGCAATATCGGTATTATTCTTTATGTTAATTTCAGTCAATGCGGGAGCGGCTGCCATCAATCCTTGGAAAGTGTTGCAAACATTGGCCGGGCTTGGGGATAGTAAGGAATCCATCGTGATTTGGCGGATCAGGATGCCCAGAGTGATCGGGGCAGTGATTGCCGGAGCGGGGCTTTCGGTTGCGGGTTGCGTCATGCAGAACAACTTGAAAAATCCCCTTGCTTCTCCAATGACACTGGGGATTTCACACGCCGCAACCTTCGGGGCCAATTTGGCAATTATCGTTTTGGGCGCCGGGACCACCATGAGCACGGCAGGGGACGCGGTTATCATCAATAATCCCTATATGGTAACAATTTGTGCCTTTATTTGTTCCATGGGGGCGACGATGCTGATCTTGGGTCTTGCCAAACTGAGATCCTTCTCGCCGGAAGCGATCATCCTTGCCGGTTTTGCTATCGGTGCGATTTTTACCGCCTGTACGACCATCATTCAGTATTTCGCTCCGGATGTAAAAATTGCTGCCGCCGTTTTTTGGACATTCGGCGATTTAGGCCGGGTTTCCTGGACGGAAGTGCTCATTTTGAGCATTGTTGTCATTGCTGCTTTTGTGTATTTCTCTTTTAAGAGATGGGACTACAATGCGCTTGCCAATGGGGAAGAAACAGCGAAGAGCCTAGGGGTCAATACCTTTCGTGTTCGGTTTTGGGGCCTTTTGGTGTCCTCCTTAATTACCGCCGTGGCAGTATCATTCTTAGGGATGATCGGATTCATTGGGCTGATTGGGCCGCAGATCGTGATTCGTATCGTGGGGGCGGATTATCGCTTCTTTATCCCGGCTTCCGCTTTGACCGGGTCGGTAATCCTTCTGGTTGCCGATACGGCGGCAAGAACGTTGATCTCTCCGATCGTGTTGCCGGTGGGGGCGCTTACATCCTTGCTGGGTGGTCCGATGTTTCTCTATATGCTAATGAAAGGGACGAGGGAAAAAAGATGAGCATGATCGTAAAAGATGTTTCTTTTGCTTATTCAAAACGCCCGATTTTAAAAGGGGTGTCTTTTGATGTGGAAAGGGGCGACTGCATCGCCGTATTGGGGACCAATGGCGTTGGCAAGTCGACGATGTTAAAATGCTTGAATCAAGTGATCCGAGCCCAATCCGGCAGTATCACTGTTGCGGGAAATGATATTAAGCAGATGGGCGGGAATCAATTGGCCCAGATCATTGGGTATGTGCCGCAAAGCGGAACATTTTCCGACAGTACCGTTTTTGATGCGGTGCTTTTGGGGAGAAAACCCTATATCAAGTGGGATGTGACCCAAAATGATCTGGAAATTACGAAAAGTGTGGTGCGTTCCTTATCGTTAGAAGAGTTTGCTTCCAGAAAGGTCAATCACTTGAGCGGTGGGGAAATGCAGAAAGTGGCGATCGCCAGAGCTCTTGCCCAGCAGCCAAATGTTCTCTTGTTCGATGAACCGACCAGCAATTTAGATTTGAAGAATCAGTTGGAAGTGATCCAAATCATTAAGGATATCGTGAAGAAAGAGCAGATGTCGGCCATTGTAACGATGCATGATTTAAATTTAGCCTTACGTTTTGCCGATAAATTCATCATGATGAAGGATGGAGAGGTTTATGCCATGGGGGATGCTACGATTGTTACCGCAGAGAGCATTTTAGATGTATACGGTGTTCAGGTCACCATAGAAAACTTGAACGGATATCAGGTTGTCATTCCGAACTAAGGATGCGATACAGATTTAACAAAATTAAGGAAAGAAGGTCAAAAAAATGAAAATCCGAATTACAGTTCTTGCATTAATGTTGCTTTTATGCCTCCCCTTATGGGGATGTGGCGGTGAAACGGAACAAGGGGATATCACCGTTACCGATGCGATCGGTCGCGAAGTAGCGATTGCTGAAGGCGCGGATTCCTTTGTCTGCATTGGCCCCGGCTGCTTGCGTTTATATTGCTATGTGGGAGATGTGGCAGAGTTGGTTGGTGTGGAAGATATTGATAAAGACAGTATCGGCCGTCCCTATTTGATGGCGAATCCCAGCCTTAGTGATTTGACCGTAATCGGCGCCGGCGGCCCCAATAATGCGGCTGATGCAGAGAAGTTACTGGTAGCAGAGCCGGATGTCATTTTTACGACCTATAATACCGATGCTTCCGCAGTTGATGAATTGCAGCAAAAAACGGGGATTCCCGTTGTCGCTTTAAGCTATGGCGATACGGCGGTTTTTGATCCCAATGTTGCAACATCCATCGACCTGATCGGAGAAGTCACCGGGAATGTGGAACGCGCCCAAGAAGTAAACGCCTATTTTGATGAATTGGAAGCCGACCTTTTGAGCCGCACCGAAAGCATTGCGGCAGATGAAAGACCTACGGTATATTTGGGTTGCCAATCGATGAGAGGCGTGCATGGGATTGAAAGCACCAGCGGCAATTTCTCCCTCTTTAATGCCATCGGCGCAAGAAATGTCGTTGACGAAGCCGGGATCACGGAATACGTAATGTTGGATAAAGAACAGATTTTGGAAATGGACCCGGAAGTGATTTTTGTTGATGCCGGCGGATATGCGATTTTGTTAGATGATTATGATACGAATCCTGCTTATTATGAAGAGCTCCAAGCCGTACAAAACAACAAAGTCTTTTTGCAGCTCCCCTATAACTATTATTCGACAAACATAGAAGTTGCTCTTGCCGACGCATATTATATGGGCACGGTTTTATATCCGGAACAATTTTCCGATATTGATCCGATCGTGAAGTTTAATGAAATTACACAAGAGTTGTTGGGTGCGGATGTGTATGATGAATTTGTCGCGGATTATTTCGGCGGTTTTCAGGCCATCGATCTGGATGCGTGATCGCTGCCACGGTGAAACCGATTGGATTGAATAGAGAAGGATCATAAAGATAATCATGATAGAATGGCAAGTATGGGGCGAAACCGCACTCCATATTTGCCATCTCTGTTAGGAGCAAACAGGTAGGAGATTTTTGTGGAGGTTATGATGAAAATAGCGATTTTGTATGTCAGTGTTACGGGAAATACCGAAAAGATGGCGGCATATATCAAAGAAGGTATTTGCGAAAACAGCGATATGGAAGTGAAATTGATAAATCTCACTGAAGAGGAATCCATGGATCTCGATTTTATCCAAGGGAGCGACGCCGTTATCATCGGGACCCCTGTCTATGTCGCCGATATGTGTTGGCAACTGAAAAAATGGTTTGATACGGATTGGAAAAGTAATTTAGCCGGGAAACTGGGGGCGGCATTTGCCACCGCCAACTGTATGCACGGCGGCGCGGATCTTGCGATCTCCAGCGTTCTTAACCATATGCTGGTGAAAGGCATGGTTGTTTATTCCTCCGGGGCGGGATGCGGAAGACCCTTTATTCACCTGGGCCCCATAGCGCTACGCGATCAATTGGAGGAAAAGCGAGAGCTCTTCCAATTATTCGGCAAACGGGTAGCCGATAAGGCGATGGAATTATTTGGGCAAAAATAAAGAAAAGAAGAAGTGTGCTGACAAACGAAAGCCCCTGACGCGTCCGTATGTTTAGATACGCTGTGCGTTAGGGGCTTTGCTTTTCATACATAGCTAGGCTTTTGTTTTGCCACTTGTTGATTTATTATTCGGCGGCGGTTATGCCGGTAAATTCAACTTCTGCAATTAAGTGTTCGATCAGTTCAAGATTGGCGTCATACGTTGCTTTGCCGCTGGCAAAAATCGTGATGATATAGTTATACCCATCGAACCAGGCGTAATACTGGTTGGCATAGCATTGCGCCAAGGGTTCTTCGTTTTTATCGACCGCTTCCCAGGTGAAGATCTGATAACGGCCTTCTTCACCGGCGATGGTGGCTTCTCCCGTTTCTAAGATCTCGAATTTATTCATATTGGCGAAGGCGCTCACCTGAACTTTGGAAAAGAGCTCCAGATCAACGGGTTCCGGATTGCTGGTGATCATGACTTGATAGCCCATGTCCCCATCCATCGTATCGCCGTATTTTGCGCCCAGCCAGACGGTATCTTTGGTTTGGCGTGCATAGACCCATTCGGTAGGATACGTTACGGTGATGCCCAATTCGTCAAGGGTTTCTGTTTTAAATTCCATTGTGGCGATATCCGGCGGGGTCGGATTGGTCCTTTCCGGATCTTCTGTGCTTTGGGCGGTTCCGCAACCAGCCAAACTGAGTAAGCATAAGGCCAATATGACCAAAATGAAGCGTTTTTTTGCCATTCTCCCAACTCCTTCGATTCTTTCTCCTATCATAAACCATTTCTCCTATACTTTTCAAGCCTCCGGGGACGAAATCTTTACCTTGTCAGAAAAAACATAACTATGATATAATTATCTAATAATAATTTTGAAGGGATGCCGCTATGAATAAATGGAAAATCTATATCCCCGATGGCGTTCGGGATATCCTGGTTGACGATTGCTTGCATGAGCGTACAGTGGAAAAAGATATTCGCGAGACTTTTCGACACCGTGGTTTCCATGAAATTGCTACCCCGACGATCGAATTCTTTGATTCTTTCAGCGGGCAGGAAGACATCATCTCCCAAGAAGCGATGGTGAAATTTTTCGATAATGAAGGCCGCATCCTGGTTTTGAAGCCTGACCTTACCGTCCCCGTCGCTCGGGTGGCGGCTACGAAATATAAGGATCTTCGTCCGTTGAAACTGTTTTATATCCAAAATACCTTTCGGGACAATAAAGATCGCCAATTCCATTTGAAGGAATTTACCCAGGCCGGTTGCGAGATCATCGGGATCGGCGGCCCGGAAGCCGACGGAGAATTGATCGCTACGGCGATTGAGGCATTGAAGGGCGCGGGGCTGAAAGAATTTACGGTGGAATTGGGGCAAGTCGCGTATTTTAAAGGCTTGATGGAAGAGAGCGGTTTAAAACCGGAAGAGCAGGAAACGCTTCGCCAGTTGGTGATGAAAAAGGATTTTCTCGGCTTGGAAACTTATGTGGATGCTGTGGGGTTGTCGGGGGATCTGCGGGAAGCGGTGATCGAACTCCCGGGCCTTTATGGGGATATTTCCCTTTTGAAGCGGATCGAAAGACACCGCCTTCCGGAAGGGGCGGCCAAAGCCATCGCCAATCTGCATGAAGTAATCGATATTATCGCCGATTATGGACTATTGGAATATATTGCTATTGATATGGGTATGGTGACCGCTTTACATTACTATACCGGGCTGACCTTTCAAGGGTTTATTCCCAATCTTGGCTTTCCGCTGCTCGGCGGCGGGCGCTACGATCATTTGGTGGAGAAATTCGGTGTTGCCGATGTTGCCACCGGCTTTTCCCTCAATATCAGCCTGCTTTTGGATGTATTGTCACCGAAGGAATTGGATCGTAACGATATCTTTGTTGCCTATAAAGCGCCTTACCGTAAGGACGCCATCCATACGGCAGAAGAATTCCGTCGCCAAGGGTATCGGGTGGAACTGGATTTGCGGGGTTGTAATAAAGAAGAGGCCCAAGCGTATTGCCGCAGGAGCGGCATCCGGGAGTTGTTCTATTATGAAACACCCCAAGGAGCCGATCACGAGGTTTTTGAGAAGGGAAGGAAAGACTGATGGATTACTTGAATGTAGCGCTGTCCAAGGGCCGTTTAGCGGATCTCTCGATGGATTTCTTTAAGAAGAGCGGCATCACTTGCAGCGATTTTGATAATCCTGAACGGAAACTCATCCTTTTTGACGATAGCAAAAATGTGCGTTTCTTTTTGGGGAAACCTTCCGATATCCCCACCTATGTAGAATATGGTGCGGCGGATATCGGCATCGTCGGCAAAGATACCCTGTTGGAGGAAGACAGGAATCTGTATGAAGTGTTGGATTTAGGGTTCGGGGCTTGTAAGATGAGCGTGGCCGGATTGCCGGAGATGCGGGAGAAACTTTCGCAGATTCAGTGTAAAAAAGTGGCGACCAAATATCCCCGCATTGCCCAGCGGTATTTTCGGGAACAGAAGAAGGAGCGGGTGGAGATCATCAAGATCAACGGTTCCATCGAATTGGCCCCTTTGGTGGGGTTGGCCGATGTGATCGTCGATATCGTGCAGAGCGGTTCTACCTTGCGGGCCAACGGTTTGGTCGTCTTGGATGATATCGTTCCCATCAGTGCTCGTATGGTGGTCAATAAAGTCAGTATGAAAACGAAAAATGACCGTATTCTTCAAATCATCAACAGTTTTAAAGAAGAGTTATTGAGAAAGTAGGGACAGTATGCGGTTTTTTGATTACAGTCAGGAAATGAAATGCGATGAACTGGTTGCTTTCCTTGAAGCCCGAAAATCGGAAAATAGCGAGGAAGTTGAGCAAGCAGTCAAAGAGATCATCGCCAAAGTACGCCAAGAAGGGGACGCTGCTCTCCGTTATTATAATGAAAAGTTTGACGGGTCCGTGATCGAAGATTTGCGGGTGAGTGCAAGCGAAGTGGAAGCCGCTTTTGCCGGGATCGATCCCGCTCTTTTGGGTACGCTCAAAAAAGCGACAGAGAATATTCGGAGTTTCCATGAGCGGCAGTTGGAAAAATCTTGGTTTGAACAAAGGGAAGACGGCACGATCCTCGGGATGAAAGTCGATCCGATCGGCAGCGTCGGCCTCTATGTGCCCGGCGGCGCCGGGGGGAAAACCCCTTTGCCTTCCTCAGTTTTGATGAATGGTATCCCTGCCCAAGTGGCGGGTGTGGAACGAATCATTATGGCGACTCCGCCCGGCGCGGACGGATCAATCAATCCGGTCATCCTGGTGGCGGCCAAGCTCGCCGGGATTCAGGATATTTATAAAGTCGGCGGCGCGCAGGCGATCGCGGCGATGGCCTATGGAACCGAAACGATCAAGAAAGTGGATAAAATCACCGGGCCGGGCAATGCTTTTGTGGCTACGGCGAAAAAGCTTGTTTTCGGTCAATGTGGGATCGATATGGTGGCGGGACCCAGTGAGGTTTTAATTATTGCCGATCAAAATGCGGACCCTGCCCATTTGGCTGCGGATCTTTTGGCCCAAGCGGAGCATGACGCTTTGGCCTCTTCTGTGCTGGTCTCTCCCTATCGGGAAATTTTGGATGCGACCAAAGCGGAGATTGAAAAGGCTTTACCAGGCATGGCACGGCAAGCGATTGCGCAGGCCTCCGTCGATCATTTCGGCGCTTTGGTTTTGACCGCTGATTTGGAAGGGGCGTTTACGATCGCCAATCTCGTCGCCCCGGAACACTTGGAATTGGCGTTGGATGATCCTTTTCCCTATATCGGCAAGATCAAGACGGCAGGTGCCTTGTTTTTGGGGCATTATACCCCGGAAGCACTGGGGGATTACCTTGCCGGACCCAACCATGTGCTGCCGACCATCGGCACGGCCCGTTTTTCTTCTCCCTTAAATACCGGGGATTTTGTTAAAAAGACCAGTATTCTCTTTTTCAACCGCGAGAGCTTTTTGGCGGTGCAGGAGGATATTAGCCGCTTTGCCCGGGCAGAGGGGTTGACGGGACATGCCCGCTCGGCGGAGATTCGGAAATAGAGGTGGAAGATGAGCAGATTTTGGAATCAAAAAACGCGGGAATTGTCTCCCTATACGCCGGGAGAACAACCCAAAGATAAAAAATATATTAAGTTGAACACGAATGAAAATCCCTATCCCCCTTCGGCTAGGGTGATCGCTGCGATTGAAGGCGCTCTTAGCGCGGATTTGAGACTATATCCCGATCCGGAAGCCCTGGCTTTGCGGGAAGCTATCGCAGGCTATTATGGTCTTACTGCGGATCAGGTATTTTGCGGCAATGGGTCCGATGAAGTTTTGGCCCTTGCTTTCGATACATTTTTTTCTAAAGAAAAGCCGGTACTGTTTCCGAAGATCAGTTACAGCTTTTATCCGGTGTATTGCCAAAACCTGGAGTTGGATTATCACGCCATCCCTCTGAAAGAGGATTTTACCATTGATTGCCAGGATTTTTTCGCCGATAACGGCGGCATTGTCATCACCAATCCCAATGCGCCGACGGGGATTGCCCTTTCTTTAAAAGAGATTGAAGCGATTTTGGCAAAAAACCCCAATAGCTTGGTTTTGATTGATGAGGCTTATTGTGATTTCGGCGCCGAAACGGCGGCGACTTTGATCGATACCTACGAGAATCTCTTGGTGGTGCAGACCCTGTCAAAATCCCGTTCTCTGGCCGGGCTCCGCGTTGGCTTTGCTTTGGGGCGAGCCCCGCTGATCGAGGGCTTGAATCGGGTGAAAAATTCCTTTAATTCCTATCCCCTGGACCGTTTGGCCCTGGCCGGAGCTTTGGCAGCGATTGAAGACCGGGAAGCGATGAGGGCAGCGGCGGCTAAAATCGTGGCCACACGGGATAGAACCATTGAAGCGATGCGGCAGATGGGGTATCGTGTTTTGGATTCGAAAACCAATTTTATTATGGCGGAACATCCGCAGTATCCCGGAGAAGCGCTCTTTACCTATTTACGGGAAAACGGTGTTCTGGTGCGCCATTTTAGACAGCCTGGGATCGAGAATTTTTTACGGATTACCATCGGCACCGATGAGGAAATGGATGTGTTCCTCCGGGTGCTGAAAGAATACAGGGAGGTGTAATATGCGAGAAGCGGCCTTTATGCGCAAGACCCGGGAAACCACGGTGGAAATGTCTCTCCAATTGGACGGCACGGGAGAAAGTGAGATCAGCACCGGCATAGGGTTTTTCGATCATATGCTGGAGCTCTTTGCCAAGCATGGAAGATGCAATCTGCAAATGCAGGTAGACGGCGATCTCTATGTGGACGGTCACCATACGGTGGAAGACGCCGGCATCGTTTTGGGCAAAGGAATCAAGGATGCTTTGGGAGATAAGAAGGGGATCCGCCGCTATGGCAGCGCCCTGATTCCGATGGACGAAAGTTTAGCGGAAGTGGCCATCGATCTGTCCGGCCGGGGCCACCTTGTCTACAATGGGGACTTTTCCCAATCCCGCCAGGGAGATTTTGATTTGGAATTGGTCGAGGAATTTTTCCGGGCCATCGCTTTAAATGGGGAAATGAACCTGCATATCAATCTCTGCTACGGTAAAAATAATCACCACAAGGCCGAAGCCATTTTTAAAGCCTTCGGCAGGGCCTTGCGGGAAGCCATCATCGTGGAAGACGAAGAGGGTGAAATCCCTTCAACCAAAGGAGTGCTTTAATGGAAAAGGAATTTCAGATTTATCCTGCCATCGATATGATCGGTGGGCAATGCGTCCGCTTGACCCAAGGGCGGTATGATGATGTAACGGTTTATCATCAAAACCCGGCGGCAGTTGCCAAGGATTTTAAGGAAAAAGGCGCTACCCATATCCATATGGTCGATTTGGATGGCGCGAAAAAGGGGTCTCGGGTCAACCACCCCTTTGTTCTCCAGGTAAAAGAAGAGACGGGGCTGTTTGTGGAGATCGGCGGAGGAATTCGCTCTTTGGAGGATATTGCTTTTTACAGCGAAGCGGGAATCGACCGCATTATTCTCGGCACCTCAGCTCTGCGTGACCCCGAATTGCTGCAAGCCGCAGCCAAATCCTATGGCCAGAAAATCGCGGTTGGTATCGATGCGAAAGATGGCTATGTTGCCGTGGCAGGCTGGGAAGAAAAGAGCAATCGCTCTGCTTTTGACTTTGCCAAAGAAGTGGAAGCCATGGGGGTATCCACCATTATCTATACGGATATTGCCTGTGACGGGATGCTGGCTGGCCCCAATCTTGAGGCGATGGCAAAGATGGCCCAAACCGTGGCGATCCCGGTGATTGCTTCCGGCGGGATCGGCAGCCTGGAAGATGTGGAAAATCTGAAAACCACGGGGGTTGCCGGTGCGATTGTTGGTAAAGCGATCTACGCCGGGAAGATCGATGTAGAAAAACTGTTTAAATAAGAAGGGTGAGAGATGCTGGATTGTATAAAAGACATCAAGTTTGATCAAGCGGGACTTGTACCTGCCATCGCTTTCGATGTAAAAACAGGCCAGGTTTTGATGCTGGCGTATATGAATGAGGAATCCTTGACTTTAACTTTGTCAACAGGGTATGCCCACTATTATAGCCGCAGCAGGCAACAGCTATGGAAAAAGGGGGAAACTTCGGGGCATTTGCAGAAAGTCCTTGGCGTAAGCCTCGATTGTGACGGTGATACGATCTTGTTGACCATCGAACAGACCGGACCCGCCTGCCATACCGGCGAAAAATCCTGCTTTTTTCGGGAGATCGACGCCGAAGGTTGCCTCCAACCTAGAGAGCCCGTTGCGACAATCGGTGGCGGGATGCAGCTGGAATATGACATTATTGCCGCCAGAGCCAAAGAACCGGAGGAAGGCTCTTATACCAATTATTTGCTGACCAAAGGCATTGACAAGATCCTGAAAAAGGTGGGGGAAGAAACTACGGAAGTGGTGATCGCCGCCAAGAATCGTTCCCGGGAAGAATTGACCTACGAAACGGCGGATTTGATCTATCATCTGAGCGTGCTTTTGTTTGAGCAAGGACTCACGTGGGATGATATTGGTGCGGAGATCGTAAAGCGCCGTGCCAAAGCCTATTGTCTAAAATAATAATCTAAAACAAGGAGAGAACGACGTTCTCTCCTTGTTTGTGCGCTTCTTTTTGATTAGTTGAAGGGTCAAAAGACTTTGATTATTTTATGCGTTTTGCTCTGCGGTGCTCTCTTCCTCCGGGCCGTTCATTTTGATCACTTGCGGGATGGCAATGATCTTCGCGAAGATGATGCCGATGACCCCGCCGGAGACTTGCCCGATAAAGATGGGGATAACGAGATGGGGTTGAAAGTTCACATTAAAGGCGATCCAATCCCCGAGGCAATAGCCGCTGCAAACGGTAAAAGCGATACAGATGACTTTATTGGTCGGTTTCATTTCGCCGACCATATTGAAGAGGGCGATGCCGTTGGCCATGGTTGCTAAAAGCCCGGCGCTGCCGGTTTCATCCAGTCCCGCCAATTGTCCAATTTTCTTTAATCCTTTACCGAAGAACTTGCGGATCAAATAGACCATAGGGAAAGCGCCGGTGAGCATCATTGCGATGGAGCCTAATAATTCGATGGCGCGAAAAGGTTCGTCACCGTCCGCAATGATCAGGTCAAATCCCCAGCTGCCAAAGATTTTTGAGAAAATCCCGGTATAATGCTGGATGATGGAGGCGGCTGCGATCAGCGTCAATAAGGAGAGGAGGGTTTTCCCGAAAACCATAAAGCCCTTGATCATCTTTTTGGGGAAAAATTTAAGCCCCAAGGCCAATAAGACGCAGAAGAAGATGATCGGCAAAAGATTGATTAGCACGGTGCCCAAATGGAGGGATAAAACATAGTCTGTCGGCCCCGTCGTCGTGAAGGTGGTGCGAATGGTCGGTTTTGTGACGATCAAGATTAAGCAAGAGATCAAGACGCCGAAAGGAATAGAGAGAAAACCGCTCATTGCCCCCAGCGCCATATAGGGGTGATCTTCTTTTTTGAGGATTGATAACCCGACAGGGATATTGAAGGAAATGGTAGAGGCCGTCATGATCGCGACGGCAAGGGAGATAACGACGATTTCCGGGCTATTTGTCAAAGCCAGGAACAAGGCATAGCCTCCGGCGTCGGCAGGGATGAAGACAGCGGCGGCGATGGCCGGATCTGCTCCGATGGAGCGAAAGAGATTCCCGAAAATATTTTCGATCCCGATAATGAGATAGGGAACGGAGGCCATCAGCCCTACGATGGGCAAGAATAAGGCAGCCATCGCTTTTAAGCCTTCATGGAAAGCTTCCGCCAAGCCGGAATCCTCTCGGAAAACCGTGGCAATAGCGCCCAAAGCGCAGCATCCCATGATGAGATAGAGGACAAGCCGACCGATTACTTCCACGCACATACCCCATACGATATTTAGATCTTCTACCTACACTATAACCCCGTTCCCTTGGTATCCTGTCAAGTGTTTTCGGTAAAAAGTTGTCGTTTTTGATCAAAAAAATTTTGGTTTCTTATACGGGGGAAATGTGCTTTAGATGGCCGGTGTGTTTCTGTTTCGGGTAGTTTTTTCTGTAAATGCGCCAAGGGTTGAAAGATTGATAAAAATGGGTTAAAATATAGGGATGGAAGTACTAATGAAGAATGAGCGATAGGAGAGGTGACTGTTATGCTGGGGTCCAATCAATTCAGCACTGATATCGGCATCGACTTGGGAACCGCAAATGTACTTGTCTATGTGAAAGGCAAGGGCATTGTAATCAATGAGCCTTCTGTTGTGGCATTGAATCGGGATACCCAGCAAATTATTGCCGTCGGCAATGATGCCAGGGCGATGATCGGTCGTACACCGGAAAATATTGAAGTAATTCGGCCATTACGCGGCGGCGTAATTGCCGATTTTGATGCGGCGGAAAAGCTTTTGCGGTATGTGATCAATCAGGTTTCCGTCAAGAGCTGGTTTTTTAAACCGCGGGTGATGATTTGCATCCCCACGGATATTACCGGGGTTGAAAGTAGAGCGGTAAAACAGGCGGCCCGCCAAGCCGGCGCCGGCCAAGTATATTTGATCGAAGAACCGGTGGCGGCAGCTTTGGGCGCCGGTCTCAATATTGTAGAATCCAGTGGAAATATGGTCGTGGATATCGGCGGCGGTACCACCGATATTGCCGTTTTGTCCTATGGCGGTATCGTTTGCAGCGCCTCCATCCGTATCGGTGGAGACAAGCTGGATGAAGCGATTATCAATTATGTGCGCAAAAATTATAATCTCCTGATTGGGGAGAGAACGGCGGAAGAACTGAAAATTCGGGTTGGTTCCGCTTTCCCCCAGGCGCTGCGGGCGGAAGAAACGATGAGCGCCGGCGGCAGAGATCTTTTGGAAGGTTTGCCGAAGGCAATTTTACTCTCGAGCCGTGAGATTCATGAAGCCATTGCCGAGCATGTGAATGTGATCGTTGCCAATATTAAAGAAGTTTTAGAGAAAACGCCTCCGGAATTGACGGCGGATATCATGGATCGCGGGATCATTTTAACCGGCGGCGGCGCCTTACTGAATGGGATTGATCTCTTGGTTGCGAGAGAGACCGGACTTTCCGCTTGGGTTGCGGATGATCCTATCTCCTGTGTGGTCATGGGAACGGGGAAATCTTTGCTTCACTTAAAAGACCTACAAAAGACTGAAACTTTTTCCGCTTATGCAGCGTATAAAGCGCATGAAGCCGGTGAAGAGTAAACAGATTTATGAAACCCCCGCTTTGATCCGGATGACCGATCAGATCAGGGGATTTCTCTGTAAAAAGGAGTTAGAAAATTAAGATGACGGATAAAGATACACGGCTAAAGAAGCGTAAAAAAAGGAAAATATTTAATTTTCTCTATATGCTTTTGGTTGTTTGCTTTATTGTAGTTTTCTCCTGGACCGGATATGCGGCTTCCTATGTATATCCGTTGCTCTGGGGCGGGCTGGAAGGGAATACAACGCCCGACCCTGTTAAAGAAGAAGTTTGGAATGAAGGCCAATTCACCATCCTTCTGATGGGAAGCGACCGGAGAGAAGGCCAAACCAACAGCCGTTCCGATACGCTGATGGTTGCTTTTGCCGATACCAATACGAAGACCGTGCGCCTCGTTAGTATCCCCAGAGATACCTATGTGACGATTCCGACCAGTGGTGAAAGGACAAAAGTCAATCATGCTTACGCTTATGGCGGTGTAGACCTTACCAAACAGACCTTAGCATCGAATTTCGGAATCGAAGTCGATTATTATATGGATATTGATTTTCAGGGGTTTATCGATGTGATTGACGCTTTGGGAGGGGTTACGATCGATGTGCCGAAGCGGATGTATTATCCGGCGGAAGGGATTGATTTGGAGCCGGGCCTACAAAAACTGGATGGATCCGAGAGCTTACAATTTGTTCGTTTCCGTAAAGACGCCATGGGAGACTTGGGCCGGATCGAAAGGCAGCAGGACTTTATGGTGGCCATGGAAGATCAGTTGATGCAAATGGGCAATGTGCTGAAGATCCCGAACCTTTCCCAGGCGATCATGGACAATGTGGTTACCGATCTTACCGGGGCCCAGATCATCAAATTGCTGGCAACCTTTAAAGATGGGATCACATTGGAGACTTATCAGCCGCCAGGTGAAGCCCACTATCAAGATGGGATCAGTTATTTCTTTGTCAGTTCCAGCAGCGGCCAGGCTTTCTTTGATGCTTTGACGGCATATCAAGCGCCTCCGGGCGCGGATACCGCAGAGTCGACCGACGGAGAAGCGGAGGCGGAATGATGGCGGGGAAAATCGATATCCTCGGTTTGGGTGTTGATGCGCAAAGTATGGCAGAGATCGTTGATTTTATTGCCGAGAGGATCAAGAACGGTGATTTTGCCCGTATCGTTACTTTGAACGCAGAGATTGCCTATCGTGCTTTCGGCGATCCCCAGATGCGGGAAATGGTCAATCGGGCGGATCGGGTCACACCGGATGGTTCCGGGATCGTATGGGCGGCCGGCCGTTACGGTCGGCAGAATTTGGAAAGAGTATCCGGCATTGATTTAATGCAGGAGTTGCTGAAAGAAGCAACCCAAAGAGGTTGGAAAGTATTTTTCTTCGGCGGGCAAGAAGAGATTGTGTTAGCGGCGGCCCAAAACGCCAAAGCCTGTTATGATGGGCTTAATGTAGTGGGATACCGCAATGGTTACTTCGCCGAAGAGGAGATACCGTCAATTTTAGCTGAAATCAAAGCGAGCGGCGCAGACCTCATTTTTGTGGGGCTCGGTGCGCCGAAGCAGGATTTTTGGTTGGAACAATATGGCGAGGAAACGGGAGCGAAAGTGGGGATTGGCGTTGGCGGCAGTTTCGACGTCCTTTCCGGCAAAGTACGGCGGGCTCCGAGGTTTTTCCAAGCCATCGGTGCGGAATGGCTCTGGCGCTTGGTAAGAGAGCCTTGGCGTTTTAAACGGATGCTGGCATTGCCCCGGTTTATGCGCCTCGTTATGAAGGAAACGAGATGATAGGAATCAATAGCGCCGCAGATGGCGCTATTCTTACATCGGGGTGTTCCTCGATGATATGGGAGTTTAATCATGGGAAGTTCAGGAACTGAAAAAAAGGCAAAGAGC
>JAXGQI010000016.1:0-35849 GCA_040766525.1 Clostridiales bacterium
GCAATTCATAATTGCGAATCACTTGAAAGGGAATTTTGCTCTGCTTTGTGGCAAAGTTGCAGAGCAAATCTGCACCCAGGGCCGAACCGCCCATGCCGCAAAAAAAGATACTGTTGAAATCCCCCGCAAGTTTTGGGGGCGCATCAGCAGCAATTTATAGGGACTTGGCATATTGCCTTGGGAAATCGGCCAAGGAAGCGCCGATCCCGCCCGGGTCCATTAACCCGCAATATCGCCGATCATCCAAAAGGGCCATAGCATCCAAAGGATCACCCCCCGAACCGCCTCTACTCAGAGAGACCGCTCTTCCTGCTCTCCTTTCATTCTATGGCCTTTCTTCGACTTTATTCTTTAAACGGAAGAACTGATAGACATTCGCCGCCGCCTCCCGGTTCATCGTATCCACCAAAGCCAGTTCTTCCTCGGAGGCGTTTTCGATCGCCTTCACCGTAGAAAAATGCTTCATCAGCGCCTTTCTGCGCTTGGGTCCGATACCGGGAATCTCGTCTAAAACCGATTTGGTCTGCCCTTTTTGGCGTAAAGAACGGTGGAAAGTGATGGCAAAACGGTGGGCCTCATCCCGAATTCTCTGGACCAGATGGTAGGCCGGGCCTTCTTTCGGCAGCAAAAGACTTTCTGATTGGTTTGGCAAAATAAGTTCTTCTTCCCGCTTGGCTAAACCGACAAAAGGAAGGTTCAAACCGTATTTTTCCCTAATCTTCAAGGCGGAGGATAACTGGCCCTTACCGCCGTCAATAATCACCAGATCCGGCAGATGGCCGAACCCGTCCCGTTTCCCGGCTTCCTTTTCCGCCAAACCGCGCTTAAAGCGCCGGTCTAAGACTTCTCCCAAAGCGGCAAAATCGTCGATCCCGGTGACGGTTTTGATCTTGAATTTCCGGTACTGGCTCTTTTGCGGCTTACCGTCAAGAAATACGACCATGGAACCCACCATATGAGCCCCCTGGATATTGGAAATATCATAGCATTCGATGCGCCGCGGCGTTACGGCAAATCCCAGTTGGAGCCGCAATTCTTCCAGCCCCCGGGCTTCCGCTTCCTCGGTTTCCCGGGATCTACGCTGCTCCGCTAAGAGCAGTTGCCCGTTCTTCGCAGCCAAACCCAACAGGCGGACCTTGTCGCCACGGCTGGGAACGGTAAACCCGACGCGGCCCCCTCTTTGCTCTTTCAAAACGCCGAGCAGTACTTCTTCGCCTTCCGGCTTTTCCAAAATCACAATTTCCGGCGGGATCAAACGATCCCCCTGATAAAAACTAGGGAGAAAAAGACCGTAGAGCTTCGGCAAGCCTTGGCCTTCAGCATGCTCCAGGAAAAAATGTTCCCGCCCTAGAAGGCGTCCTTGACGGATAAAGAAGCAAACCGCTACCGCCTCGTCCCCCTCTTGGCAAATGGCAATAACATCCCGGTCATCTTGGGATTGGACCGCAGTGATTTTCTGCTTCGACAAGACGGCGTCAATGCCGTTGATCCTGTCCCGATACAGGGCCGCCGCTTCAAAATCCCAGTCTTCCGCCGCTTTAGCCATTTTATCCTGCAAATCCTTTTTGACCTCTTCCCCATTGCCATGGAGAAAACGGATGGTCTCCTCGACCACTTTGCAGTAAGCTTCCGGGCTCACCGCGCCGATACAAGGCGCCAAACAGCGCCCTAAATGCTGATTCAAAACAAGCCCGATTTTTGAACCGACCGGGCTTCTCACCGCAATTCCGCAAAGAGGAAAAACCTGGCGCAAAATCTGAAGGAGTCATTCATCGCCGTTACATTGGTATAGGGCCCAAAATATAGCCGCCGTCGTCTTTTAATACCCGCGTAACCAGAAGCCTGGATACGTTTCGTTCATTGTAAGCTTCAAATAAGGATAGGTCTTATCGTCTTTCAGCATCACATTATAATGGGGCCGATGCAATTTGATTAAATTACGCACAATAATAACGCTTCCGCCGGAGAGAATCCACCAATATAATCAAGGGACGCCGCCCTTTCCCCGCATCGCCAAAACCTTTGGGTCAATACTTTTGCCCGCACGAAAATAAGAGGAAACCCGGCTTTTTAAGGAATCCGCTTTCCCCACATAGATGATTTTCCCACCGCTGTCCTTAAAGAGATACACACCGGGACGGGCAGGTAAATTCTTCAACTTCTCCTGCCAAAACGCCTTGTCCATCAGGCCTCCCAAAGTTCCTTTTTCTCATGGATCTTTTTATCTTCTAAAACACGGTATAAAGAATCCGCTTGATCTGCCCGCACCGTTTCACGGATTTCCGCAATCTCCACCGTTAAATGACGGTTGCCAAAACGGATCGCTAAGCGGTCGCCGACTTTCACTTCATGCCCCGCCTTGGCCGGACGGCCGTTCACATCGATCTTGCCGGCATCGCAAATTTCTTTTGCCACGGTGCGCCGTTTGATCAAACGGCTGACTTTCAAATATTTATCTAGGCGCATAGGCCTAACCCCTCCTCATCTATCTTTTTACCGGGCCAAACCACAGAGCTTGACCCGGTAAAATCAATCCCTCATTTTTGGTCGATGGCTTCTTTGAGCATTTTGCCCCCTTTAAAAGCAGGGACTTTCGAGGCAGGAATATCGATCGTTTGGCCGGTTTGAGGATTCCGCCCTTTACGGGCGCTTCTCTCCCGAACTTCAAAAGTGCCAAAGCCAACCAACTGTACCTTATCCCCATCGACAAGGGCGCCCTGGATGCCGTCGAGAACCGCATTGATCGCTTTTTCCGCATCTTTTTTTGTTACTTCCGCTCTTCCGCTCACATAATCGATCAATTCACCCTTATTCATTGCATGACCTCCTTTGGTATGAAGATTTAAGCTAGTACCATTATGCCCGAAATTTTTAAACTCCATACCATCAAAGGCAGCGATTATTGTCCCTTGATCTTTTTCTTCGCTTTTTCCCAAAAACGATCCAATTCCTCGAGAGACATCTCTTCCATCTTTTGCTCTTCCGCTGTAATGAGTTCCTCCATCAGATTGAAACGGCGGATAAACTTTTCATTGGAGTCCCGCAAAGCCTCCTCCGCGTCGACCCGGTAAAAGCGGCACCAATTCACAACGGCAAACAGCAAATCGCCCATTTCCTCGCCAATATCGCCCTCACCTTGGATCGCCGCATCCACTTCCGCCAATTCTTCTAAAATTTTATTGCGCACATCGTCGGACTTGTCCCAGTCAAAACCAACACGGGCGGCATTTTTCTGCAATTTTTGGCTGCGATACAAAGCGGGAAAAGGTTTCGGCACATCCATTAAGCTCTTTTTCTTTTCCGTATCTTTGATCTCGGCCCATTTTACCAAAACCGCATCGGCGTCCGCCGCCTGAAAATCGGCAGGCGAAAACACATGGGGATGGCGGCGCACCATCTTTTCGCTGATGCTTTCGGCCACATCGGAGAATTCAAAGCGCCCCTCTTCTTTGCCGATCTGGGAATGGAAAACGATCTGCAAAAGCAAATCGCCCAACTCTTCCACCAGCATATCATCATTTTCCTGCTCGATAGCGTCGATCACCTCATAGGCTTCTTCAATCAGGTATTTTTTTAAGGTTTGATGATCTTGCTCCTGATCCCAAGGGCAACCCCCTTCTCCTCTGAGGCGCGCCATAATATTCAAAAGGCGATCCATCGCCTCCATACTTTTCTTATCCACAATCCTGCTCCTTTATTTTGCGTGCTAAAAAGCCGGAACCCGAAAGCACCGGCTTTTGTACACTTAATGTCTGCGAGCTTTTGGCTGCCCAAAAATCTCCGCCCAAATTACCGCTTCACGCACTCGATCCTTATCCCCAACCGATCGAGCGATATTTTGCAGCACCGGGGAAACGGATGCCTCATCCAAAACCATAGCCGCGCCTTTGGCAATGGTCGGAACGGCGGCGCCGGCTCGAGGAACGATGGGAGGCCCTTGCATCGAAACACCTTCCAAAGAGCCGTATCCAGTCCCTTCCGTGGAACCAACCCCCTCGCCGCTGGGCGATTCCGGCCAGGGTTGCCGCTCTTGCCACGGCTGCGAGACGGGCTTTTTCTGCTGGGGAGGCGCCCAATCATCCATTTTCGTCATAATAATATCACGCAATGGCTTAGGGATCTTCTCCATTTCCGGCGGAATCGGCCTTTGCCTTCTTTCCGGAACGAATACCGCTTCCTCCTCGTCATCATCATCCAGCCAATCATCATTCGTATTCATGTCCATTTGAGGCGCTTGGGACACTGGGGGCGCTTGAGTGCGGTCCCGTTTCTTTTTGGATTTCCCCAAGCCGCTCAAGAAGATGAAGGCCATGATGACCCAAAAAATATTATCAAAGATAAAATCTAGGATATTGTCCATGATTCCACCATTTACTTCTTATCTTTGGAAGCGTCGCCACGTTCTCCCGGCTTGCTGACGCCGGCGATCCCTTCCCGCATCTTTGTATCGGAAATGATATTCTGCATATTATAGTAATCCATTACGCCAAGATGGCCACTCTTAAAGGCTTCCGCCAAAGCAAGGGGCACCTGTGCTTCGCTTTCCACAACTTTGGCGCGCATTTCTTCGACAGCAGCACGCATTTCCTGTTCTTTGGCGACCGCCATCGCACGGCGTTCTTCCGCCTTGGCCTGGGCGATCCTTTTGTCGGCTTCCGCCTGATCCGTCTGGAGCTGTGCCCCAATATTACGGCCGATATCAACATCAGCGATATCAATAGAAAGGATTTCGAAGGCGCTGCCGGCGTCAAGACCTTTATGCAAAACGGTTTGAGAAATCGAATCAGGGTTTTCCAAAACTTCTTTATGGCTGATCGAAGAACCAACGGTGCTGACGATCCCTTCGCCGACACGGGCCAAAATCGTTTCTTCCCCGGCGCCACCGACAAGCCGTTCAATATTAGCCCGCACCGTCACCCGGGCACGAACCTTCACTTCGATCCCATCTTTCGCTACAGCGGAGACCATGGGCGTTTCGATGACCTTGGGATTAACACTCATTTGCACCGCTTCCAAAACATTCCGACCGGCAAGGTCGATCGCGGCGGCTCTTTCAAATACCAGAGGGATATTGGCTCTTTCGGCTGCGATCAAGGCGTTGACGACCCTGTCCACATTACCACCGGCAAGATAGTGCGCTTCCAATTTGCGTACCGACACATCCAGACCCGCTTTTTCCGCTTTAATCAAAGGATTAACGATTTTGGAAGGAGATACTCTCCGTAAGCGCATCCCAATCAAATCGAAAATGCCAACCTTCACACCGGCTGCCAATGCAGAGATCCACAACCCAATAGGAACAAAACTAAACAAGATGATTACTGCAAGAATAATGAGAATAATGGGTATCAAACCAAGAAGCCACTCCATAATTGCCTTCCTCCTTAAAATTTTGCTTTATTTAATTGCCCGAACGATAATTCGGGTTCCATCCAGACCCATGACCCGCACCATGGTACCGGCAGGCAGGAAATCCCCCTCGGTGACCACATCGATCCGCTCTCCGTCCAGTTCAATCGCACCGGCAGGGCGCAACGGCGTAATGGAAACGCCTTCCTTCCCTACAAGATTCGCGTTATCCACATTCGGCACGGTATAACCGCTTTCCGTATCGGTACGGTTACTCAAAATCAATTTTTTCCAAATTTTTCTCGTTTTCATATGTTTTATACTAATGACCACCAGTACAATGGTAAGCAAAATGGCGATCAAAAGAGAGATGACCGCATATTGCGGCGTCGGCGCCACAAGGAAAATGCTCCCCAAAATCCCGGCGATCCCCGCCACCCCGGTAACGCCAAACCCCGGGACGACGAAAGCCTCCAATATAATCAAAATAATCCCTAAAAGGAAAAGGAACAATGCCACCCAACCAACGCTGGTCACAATCATATGCCCGGCAAAGTAAAGGGCAAAGGCGCAAAGACCGACGATCCCCAATCCGGAAAAACCGGATGTAATGATCTCAATGATGATCGCGGCGAGACCGATCGCAATCAGAATCCCCGCCACCACCGGGTTCGTGATGAAAACGGAGAATTTTTCAACAAAACTGGGGACCACTTCCACCGTGGTTGTGGGGGTCACGTCGACAAAGGCGCAAACCTCGGCGTAGTTCTCTGCCCACGCGTCTGCCATACCCAAACGTCCATAGATTCCTGATCGGTCAAGGTCAAGAGACGACCTTCGTCAATAATGCCTTCCAAAGCAATGGTGGAATCCGCCATTGCCGCGGCGATATTAGGATCCTTCCCTCGAGCGGATGCCGTCGCCGACAATTCGGAAACCCAAGCCGACGTCACCTTCTCATCGGCTTTTTCTTCACCTTCCCTGGCCTCCGCCGCTCCCATCGTACTGCCTTTGGCCATCATCAGGGTCTCGCCGGAAAGGGCGATCAAAGCCCCTGCGGACAAGGCCTTCTTATTGACAAAGGTAACGGTAGGCACCGGTGAAGATAGGATCATATCTTTGATCGTAATAGCGGAATCAATATAACCGCCATAGGTATCAATCTCCACAATTAAGAGGGGGGACATTGCCAAATTTGCTTCTTGCATCGCCCGAGCGATCAGATCTTCGGCAGCATAGTCAATGGTGTCATCCAGCGTTACGACATAAACGGGACCTTGTTCCGCCGCCAAAACACCGCCGGAAAATGACAATAATAGTACGAAGCAAAGGCAAAACAAAAATATTTTTTTCATATAATCACCTAACTTATCTTTCCCTCCTTTTTAGACATATTATACAATATCGGGCAAGGGAATGCAACGAGCAGATTCCATTCCGAAAAAAGGAAAGAAACCACTCCTAAAAAAGGTTGACAATTAGGAGATATAAAATCATCGGCAACGTGATTCACACCAAACCATTACCAAAAAACCTACGCGTAAAACAGCCGGGCACGAAAATACCCTGCCCCACCCAAGTGAAGCACGGTATCAAAACCTCCTCTTGATTTCGATCAATTTCCCCACAATACGGATAGGACCATCACAGGGAGCGATCACGGTCGGTGGATATTTCGGATTGGTCGAATGCAAAACCACCATATCCTCTTTTTTATAAAATCTCTTGATGCCGCCTTCATCCCCATCCAGGATAACGACGCCCAATTCACCGCTTTCCAAACTGTCCTGCTTTTCAATCAAGGCCAAATCACCGTCCCGAATATCCGGCTCCATACTGTCGCCCCGCACCCGAAGATAGAAAAACTTCTCGGGATGCCGCAACACCGCATAATCCGTCCCCAAATCTTCCATATAAGAAATACAGCCAACGCCGGCTTTTACTACGCCGACAATGGGTACCGGTGACATCTCCGCCACCAGGTGGGGATTCAAAACAAACTGATTCGGCGCCCGATAATCGGTCAACCCCAGAAGATAATCCACCGAGACCTCAAAAATTTCCGACAAATTCTGCAATGTTTCGCCATCAGGTCGGCTGCGTCCAGTTTCCCACATGGAGATAGTTGAGCGGCTAATCCCCAGCATATCAGCGAGATCCTGCTGATGCATCTTCCAATCCCGGCGTAATTCCGACAATTGCAGCATTTTATCACCCTTTTCTTCAATTTTCTATTACATTTGGGCGGTTTTTAAAAATCCCTTCATTTCTAGTAAAAGAATAAGCCAAAACTGCATAATTGTCAATGATATTGACATAAAAATAATGTCGAAATATGTCTTGTCAAATATATTGACAAATATCGAATATCCAACTATAATGTCAACATAGATGACATATAGATTCTTAAAAGAAATATACGTCACTGGGAAAGACTCATAAACATCGTACTAAAATAGGGTTATGCCCCAAGGTTTCAGCGTAATAGATAAATTAAAAATATTAAATTTACCGTATCTATCAAGAAATGATGATCGAAAACTAAACACTAAAATATTTATCATTTTTAGAAAAGAAAGGCAGGAAAAGGAAAATGACAGAAAAGCAACAACTCTTTTCACCTATTACCTGGAATGCGGCAATGAAGGTACGGCAGCGGAAGTAAAGGCAGGCTACCCCGCCAAATCTGCCCCTATACCGGCACCCGGCTATTGAAAAATCCCAGGATCAACGGTATCTTCAAAACAAGAAGGAAACCCAAATGGGAGAAAAGGTCGCCAACAGCGAAGAGATCCTGGAGTTCCTCACCCAACTTTTGCGGGGAGACATTCCCGACGCCAAAACCAATGAAAAGCTAAGAGCCGCGGAATTATTGGGCCGCCGCCATCTGCTCTTTGCCGACGGAAAAGCGATGGAAAGCAAAGAACGGATCTTTTTCCGGGGCGAACAGGAGATATAAGCCCTCTTTTTACGACAGGAGGAATCATGGCACAGGGAAAATGGCCCTTGGGAGAAGATTATATTTATCTGGGAAAAGAGATCGACCGGCTGCAAGAAGAGATCATTCGGCGCTGGAGCAAGCTCAATGCCCCTCCCGTCCCGGACGGCATGCCGAGAACTCCCGGGACAGCAGACCCCACCGGAAATTCTGTCAGCGCCATCATGGATTTAGAAAACCTGCTTTATAAAAAGATCGATCTTTACACCTTGGCCCGCCGCCGAGCGGAAGAAGTGATCTCCTCTTTACCCGCACGGGAAAGGCTCTTATTGCGGTTACGCTATTTTGAAGGTTTAAATTGGCGCCAAATTTCCTTTCGCATCCATTATGATGAGGATCATTGCCGCCGCATTCATCGAGAGATCATGAAAAAGCTACCGCCGGAAGACCAGATTTACGACGCATAAAAAAAGCCCGCACCTCGATCATGATGGATCGGTGCGGGTTTGATTTTCATTACAATTAAAGGGTAATCGATTCGCCGGGCAAAAGCGCTTCCACCCGCATGTTGGGATGTTCCTTCTCCACTTTTTCCTTATAAGCGATCGGGTCTTGTTCGATCACAGGGAAGGTATTATAATGCATCGGGATCACGGTCTTCGCCCCAAGCCATCCGGCGGCGACAGCAGCGTCCTCCGGTCCCATCACATAATTATCACCGATGGGAAGCATCGCCACATCAAGTTCATTTAAATCGCCGATGACCATTTTCATATCATAAAACAATCCGGTATCTCCCGCATGGTACAAGGTCTTCCCGTCCATCTTGATGATAAACCCACAGGCCAAACCGAGATAATCACTGAGACCATGCTGAATAACGGCAGATCCGTGGATTGCCGTGGTCAATTTCACATAGACATCAGGGAATTGGTAACCGCCGCCGATGTGCATGGCATGGGCTTTCACATGCATATGCTCGCTGCAATAGAGTGCGAGTTCATTGGGGGCAATGATTGGTGCGCCGGTACGGTGGGCAATGGGGACAGCATCCCCTAAATGATCCCCATGGCCGTGGGTCACCAAAATATAATCCGGCTCCACATCCTCCTTTTTCACCGCAGCTTGGGGATTCCCGGTGAGGAAGGGGTCGATCAGGATAGTTTTACTGCCCTTGATCAAAAATGCGGAATGACCGAGAAATTGTATTTCCATATGTCATCGCTCCTTTCATTCTTATATTTTAAATGAAAGTCGCGGCCAAAGCAAGGGTCAACATCAAGAGGACCATAATGATGATGAAATGGTGAAAAACGAGGCTGTAAAGAAGCAAAAGAATAATGGAACAAGGAGCATTCCCCTAACATAGAAAGGGCCAAAGGCAAAACAATTCTTCCAATCCCCATCACAAAATCGTTTATACGCTTTTTTCACTTTACTCATTTTATCACCCCTAAGAGTATATGAAATAAGCAGAAAAAAGAAGTCCCATCCAAAGGTTTTTCCATTCCCAGAAGAGGAAAATTCCGGCGCCAAATCCTGTCCAAATAGGGCTTCCGGTAAACCGTCAAAAAGCGAATCACGCCAAACCCACTTCTCCCCGATACCATTTCATTTCTTCAAAGCATAAAATATTGTCGTATTTTTTAAAAATTTATGCTTGAAAGCAAAGAAAGGATATGCTATTCTTATTTATAGCTTCACGATCAAGATTGAGTCGAATCGGAGCCACAACATCGGCTGTTACAGAATAAGGAGGTACACAATGAATAAACCTATTCGTCTTACCATCATTATCGTCTTGATTATCGTACTTCTAATTGGGATCTCCTTGCAGACTATTATTGCTGCCGCGGATATCAAGACCACATTAATCAATGCAAACACGGTCAGTCTGCAAATCGGTCTTTTACCTGACGGGGCCAACCTCCCGCCGTATTAACGGAAGAAGAAAAAACCGCCTGCCTAGCAGAGTTCACCACTGCGGTCCACCAATATTATGCCTCAACCGCCGGGTCAAATGTGATTACGGCAAAAGAGTCCATGCTAAACTCCGCCGAAACTACGGTCGATCAAACCATTGCCGAAGGAACTTTCGACACGAAAACCAATTTCATTTGGGTCTGGGGCGATAACGCCAATAGAGATGGCATTGACCTCTTGGGAAAAACGCATTCAGGAAAAAGGCGGCGCTTTCCATATCTTTATCCCTGTCTCCCAAGCCCGCATCAAGGCCGACATGGTCAAGAAGGTGGCACTTGGAAAGTCCGGTCTTATGGGAATTCCAAAATGATATGGGTCCCCAATCCTACGATTCCTATCAAGACAGCTTCGCCGCTTATGAAGAAGCCTATGCAGCCGCTCTCAAAATGGAAGTCCAAAATCCTTTTTAAAAACTCTTACTCCTTCTAAATATTAAAAAGCACCCGCTCCCAATTGATTGGGAGCGGGTCAGCTTGTTAAAAAACCCTCGTTTTCGCAAAACAAGAGGCGGGCAAGAAAGGGTTTAGAGCAAGGCGCAGAAGAACCGCAGGACGCGATGTGTACATAGACGTACATGAGCGGTCTGCGGTTTTACTGGAACACAGCTATAAGCCCTTTATTGACAGTCTCACCCGCTCCCAATTGATTGGGAGCGGGTGTTTGTTTTATCCAAATCCGATCAAATCGACAGTTTTCAGCGATCAATCGCCGCCTGCAAAGCAGCATTGGCGTCTTCCGCCACGGCGCTGCCGCTACCGCCGTTCTCCACCAAGACCACAAAGGCCAAAGGCGCATCTTCATTGCGGATAAAACCGACAAACCAGGCATTGGGGTCAAGGTCCCTGCCCACTTCCGCCGTACCGGATTTAGCGCAAAGGTCAAGGCCGGGGAAATTCCCTTCCCCATAGTTGGTCACCACATTATTATGCATCAGATCTGCCAACGCAGCGGCAGTATCATCCGAAAGCATCCGAGAACCTGTTTTCTTCAGATAAAAGCTCAAAGGGAAGCCGCCTTCCGTCCGCACTTTCGCAATGATCTGGGGCAACACCGGCACCCCGTCATTAGCGATGGCGCCCATAAAAACCATCATGGCACAAGGATTGACAAGATCTTCGTATTGGCCGATTCCCGACCAAGCCAAATTGGCGTCCCCGCGATTGGGGAAAGTAAAGCTGCCTTCTGCCGTTGGAATCCATTCACCGATAGGCCGGAAGCAAGCCCCAATTTTTCCGTATACTGCGATAAAACACTGCCGCCCAATTCCAAAGTCAACTGGGCAAAGGCACAGTTACAGGATACCGACAAGGCTTCGGCAAGATCCACATTGCCATGGGCATTGGGGCAAGTGATCGTGTCTTCCCCAATCTCAAAGCTGCCACTGCAATCAAAACTCCAGCTATCAAGATCTCGCATAGTATCCAAAGCGGCGGCGGTCGTCACCAATTTAAAAATGGAACCGGGCGTATACGTTGCGGACAGAAATCGATTGATATAGACCCCATCAAAACTATCGTCTCCTCCTCAATTTCGGGGGGATCGGCAGGATCATAATTGGGAGAACTGACAAGGCAAAGGATCTCTCCCGTCTCATAATTATAGACCCCTACGGTGCCTTTCTCCCTCCTAAAGCCTCATTGGCCACAGCGGAGATCTCCGCATCAATCGTCAAATAGAGGTCACGGCCGCTGTCGTTGATGGAATAAGCCCCGTCAGGAAATTATAGCCGGAAAGCCGATCAGCGAATTGACTGAGGGCTCCCGTGCCGATCTGCCCCGCTCCATCCCCGACGACATGTAGGGTGGCGGTGCGAATCGCATAAGTATCAGCATAGGTTCTCCCATATTCGCTTCCCGCCGAAAGCACTTCTCCGTTGGCATCCAATACCCGCCCGCGATTCAAACGCCGTTTTGGAATAAATGCTGATTGGCGGGGAAAGATGCCCAATCATCCCCGGAAACCACAAACGAAAGATAAAAACACCGAGCCCAACCAGAGAAGGAGGGCGAGAAGCAGACAAATGATGGCTCTTTTTCAAGTTTTTTCATAGCCCTTCCCTCCCATCTCTTTTTTGCTGGGCAAACGGATGGCAAAACTGGCATTTTGCCGCGTATCCGCCGCCTTCAAGAAAGCCAAAAGCCCCAAGAAGCCAACATACTCGTACCGCCGTTAGAAATAAAGGAAATGTCACACCGGTCAGCGGCAAGAGATCCACAGAACCGAAAACATTCAAAATCGTTTGGAACAATAATAGGGAGGTCGCAGCGCAAGCCGCAATCGTATAAAAACTGGGCGACCCGCTTTGATCGATTTTACGGCAAAAACGCCAAAGTAATGATGGCAAGCACCGCCAAAACCGCGATGATCAACCCCAATTCCTCCGCCACCATGCCGAAAACCAAATCGGTATCGGCAGCCGCTACATGATGGAGCCAACCTTCCCCGGCCCCCATCCCCAATAAGCCGCCGCTGGCCGCTGCCGACATCGTGCGGGTTTGCTGAAATCCCGTGGTACTGGCATATTCCCAAACGCTGCCCCAAGCCGCAAAACGGCTGGCTATGTAGGGCTTAAACCGCAACACGATCATCCCGGCAAATGCCGTCCGCCAATAATCAAAGCCAGTTTGGAAAAATCCGCCGGAACGGAGAAAAGAGATCGCCAAAAAGTGATAAAGAAAATCGCCGCCGTGCCAATCACCCATCAGGCCAGGGCCCTTAAGCAAACACCGGAAAGCATAAACACGGTTAGATTTTCTTGGTAAAAAGCTCATTCAAAAGTTGCAGCGCCGGCATAAACAAAAGCGATCTTGACGAGTTCCGAAGGCTGCATGGAAAAAGCGCCAAAACTGACCCAGTTTTCCGCTCCGTATTTTGTCGTGCCGAACACGATATTGAAAAGCAATAATCCCACCGCCAGCCCCAGCATCAACCAGCGAATCTTTTTTGCCCGGTCGAGATCCCGCAGATACCAACCTAAGACGAGGAAAATGGCGATACCCAGCAAAATCGCGATGAATTGTTTCGGCAATTCACCGGGAACCGAAGAAGCGGTGACAGACAAACTCAAAGTAGAAAGGAAAAAACGATCGTCTCCATCTCAAAACCGACACGCCGCAAGGATCGCAAAATCAAATAATACGCCCAGGTCACACCGATCAACAGGAAAAAGATCACCGGGCAATTCAGCGGGGCAATCACTCCCTAAAGCGATGATCAGTTGTAAAGTGAGCAGCACCTGGAAAACCGTAAGAAAAACCAGGGAAGACCAGGGTGAAACCGGCCTCCCTTCCCGATAACGCTCACGCACATTCTGCCGCTTTTCCTTGGGTGGAATAGCCAAAAGCATCATTTCCACCCCGGCAAGGGTCAGTGTATCCCCTAAACGAATCTCCGCCTCTCCTTCCACCGCTTCCCCATTGACCATAGTCCCTCCTTTGGAACCAAGGTCCGTCACGATCCATTCCGCAGTATCATTGCGAATCAAGGTGCAGTGGTTCCTGGAGATACTGGGAAAATTCAAAACCACATCGGCAGATTTTGCCCGCCCCAACAGATTTTCCCAATGGGTCAACGGCATATGCACCCCATTGGGCAAACTGAGATAAGCCCAAATCTCGGCAGAGTTTTCCACCTGCAAGAGAGAGCGGATCGATTTCACCAAAATCAAAATCGCCAAAATCGGCAGCATCCAACGAACAACAGTCGTATACCAAAGTCCAAACAAAGGAAATTCTTGAAAAAACTGAAAAATCGGCGTCATCCAGGTTTCCAAAAAGGAAAACCAGGTCATGGGAGGACCTCCCTTCCACATCTATCCGTATTCCATTATACCATAGGACAAAGCAGAAAAAACAGTAAAGAACGCTCAGCGAACGATCCATACTTCTTCTATTTGACGAAGTAATGAGAGAAAATGTTTCCGTTTTATCACGGCCAGTCCCCTTTCCCATCTTCCCGGCTGTTAAAGATCATGAAAAACGGTAGCTTTGACCCTATTGTGCATAGGATTGGACCCATTTTGGCAAAGCTTGATATTGAAACCAAACCGAAAATCATGTAAACTGTGTTCGTATATCATGGGCGGTTTCGGTCACCGTAAACCCGTCATCCGCCAATAACATGGTCTATAATCTAAAGAAAAGGAAAAGAAAAATGAAAAAAACGGAAAACAACTTACACCTGCTGAACGCAATCTTTATTGCCAGCCTTCTGATCTCCAATGTGATCGCCGGCAAAGTCGTCAGCTTTTGGGGCCTGGTAGTCCCCGCTGCGGTCGTAGCCTATCCCCTCACCTTTTTGATGACCGACGTCATCGGTGAACTTTGGGGAAAAGGAGCCGCCGCCAGAACGGTGCGCAATGGGCTCATCGCCCAGCTGCTCGCCCTCTTTTTTATCAGCATCGCTCTCATTTTGCCGATCGCTCCTTTTGCCGCAGATTTCCAAACGCCTTTTGCGGCGGTATTGGCCCAATCGGTGCGGGTGATCATCGCTTCCTTAGCGGCCTATTCGATCTCCCAGACGACGGATGTCCTCATCTTCCACCGATTGAAAGTGAAGACGCAAGGCAAAAATAAATGGCTCCGCAATAATCTCTCCACCATGGCGAGCCAATTGCTGGATACCTCGGTTTTCATTCTGATCGCTTTTTGGGGTGTAGTGCCCAATATTTGGATCATGATTTTAAGCCAATATTTGATCAAGGTGGTCTATGCCCTTCTCGACACGCCTTTCTTCTATCTCCTGACCAAGGAGTGCAAAGAAGCGTAACGGAATAACATACAAAAAACAAAGCCCGGAATCTGTTGATTCCGGGCTCAGCTTTTCAAAAAACCCCTCTTCTTTTTTCGCAATAGAAGAGACTGCCAAGAAAGGGTTTAGAGCAAGGCGCAGGAAAACCGCAGGACGCAATGTGTACAGTGACGTACATGAGCGGTCTGCGGTTTTACTGGAACACAGCACTAAACCATTTATTGACAGTCTCAAGCCACCCGTTTAACGGGTAGTTTTAGCTTGTAGACAAAGTCGACAAGCTGGGAGACACAAGAGAAAAGCCTAGAGCACGGAAAAGCAAAGGACCTGGACGCGCCGCGTATCTAAACATACGGAAGCGGTCAGGGGCTTTGGTTTGACAACGCTATTGGCTTTTGTCTGCAGTCTCAGTCCGGAATCTGTTGATCTTCAACTCCAACCAGGATCGGCTGGTCACACCCGAAAAACTCCGCTTCTTCCCGGTCATGGCTGATGAATAGGAGAGTCTTTCCCGCGATTTCCGCTTTCACTTTGTTCATGATCCGCAGCTTCATCTCCCGGTCGAGGCCCTTAAAGGGTTCGTCGAAAAAGTAGACGTCCCCGCCATAGGCCAAGGCTCTGGCAATTGCGAGCCTACGGCGCATGCCGCCGCTCATCTCCTCCGGATACTTATCCCCGGTGAGCTCCATCAAAGCGAGGGCTTTTTCAGCGCCGGGAGCTTCTCCCGTCACAAGGGTGATATTGTCTTTGCCGTTTCGCCAGGGTAAAAGGCGGTCCTCCTGAAAAACGAAGGAAAGTTTTTTCCCTTCCAAACCGGAAACGCGACCGCAATCCGGCAATAACAGCCCTCCCACAATCTTCATCAGCGTGGTTTTGCCGGAACCGGAAGGTCCGTAAAGACAATAAACTTTACCTTCCTCCATGCGAAAGGAAATATCGTCCAAAACCTTTTGTTCTTGAAAGGATTTGCAAACGCCCTCCACCGTGATCATAATTTCGACCCCCTTTCCACAGGAGCAAAATGATATCTACGGCTCAAAAAAGCCACCGTTCTCAAAAGCAGCTTCTCCAGCAAAAGGCTAAAGAGGATCACCATGATCGTCCAGGCGAAAAGGTCCACCGTTTCCAGATAGATTTTGGCGTCATAGAGGGCGGAGCCAATAGCCCAATTCGGCGTGGCGATTACTTCGGCGGCAACACCGCTCTTCCAAGCGAGACCCATACCCGTCGTCGCCGCCGCCATAAAATAGGGCAAAACCGAAGGGATATAGATCCCTAACAGCATCTTCTTTTTCCCCAGGCGAAAACTGCGGCCCATCTCCAACAGATCTTTATCGACATTCTTTAACCCCTCGTAAACATTGGACCAAACCAAGGGTAAAACGATCAAGAAGGAAATAAAGGCCGGCACCCGCCCGGTATTGATCCACAGTAAAGCCAGGATGATGAAGGAGGCCACCGGCGTCGCCTTGACGATATTCAAAAGCGGCATAAAGAAAGCTTTCGCCAAGGGAAAACGGGCGGTAAAAACAGCCAATAGGCAACCGACGACAATCCCCAAACCATAGCCGGACAAAATCCGGCTCAAAGTCAAGGCAGCCGTTTTCCAGAAATCCGCTTCCCCCGCCAACTGAAACAAGCGCAGTATCGCCGCTTGCGGCGAGGCAATGAGAATTTCCTTATCTACGATAAGATAGGCCAGCTCCCACAAAAGGAGCCACAGGCCAATGACCAATAGCCATTTGACAAAAGGCTTCATCTTCATCATCCCAACCACTTTCATCCCTTAGGGAATATAGTAGAAATCATCTGCGGGCATCGCACCGCCGATGGCAGCAGGATTGGCAGCAAAGAGAATTTCATAAAAGGGAATGAGCGCGTCTTTCATGTCCTCTCCGTCGATCAACACGATGTTGCAATTGGGAATGGCCGCTTCAGCCACAGCGGCATCCATGATCCCATAGGTTTCCATCAAAGCAGCCGCTTCTTCCGGATTATTATTGACAAATTCCGCAGAAGTTTTGTAATCTTCCATAAAGGCGGCGAAGGCTTCGGGATGTTCTTCCACAAAGGCTTTGCGCACAATCAGCCCGCCCATGGGCAACGGATAATCTTCGTCACTGGCGTCATCCCATTCCTCGGTCAAATCCAAGGCCACGCGGATGGTATCGCTTTCTGCAAAACGGAAGTCACAAAAGGTTCCGGCAAAAAGGTAGATCTCCCTTCTCCGGCCAAAACGAGGGATGCCACTTCGCTGTGTTCGGAACGATAATCCACTTCCACATCTTCCCCGGCGGTCAGCCCATTGGCGGTGAGGATATGTTCTAAAATATATTGGGCGGTCGTACCTTGCCCCGATGCGATAATGGTCTTGCCCGCCAGATCTGCAACGGTCTTCACTTCATCCTCAGCGGAAAGGATGTAGAGCACGCCTAAAGTATTGACTGCGGCGATCTGAAGATCTCCTTCAGTCTTATTGTAAAGCGCCGCCGCTAAATTAGTGGGAAGCGCTGCAATATCCACTTCTCCGGTGGTCAGCTTCCCAACGATGCTGTCGGGGGCGCCTTCAATCGTATAGGTGTCGTTCGGCCGCATTTCCATCAATTTTGCCATCCCCATACCGGTGGGACCTTTCAAGGTCGCAATCCGGATGGAAACATCATCCGTAGCATCTTCCGTACCGGCACAACCGGCAAAAGCAAACAGCAACGCAAAACAGAACAGGACAAGGGTAGCGATTTTTTTCATGTTGACAACTCCTTTGCTATTTTTTTAACAATTGAAAATCAAGGATGCGAATTTGTTTTCCTTCCCTTTGGATCGAGCCCATGGCTTCCAAAGCGTCAAAGGCACGGTAAAGAGAAGCCCGGCCGATATTTAACCGTTCCCCCAGAGACTTAATGGAATAGGGCAAAGCCACAATTCCCGTCTCCTGGTCGGCATTCTCCCAAAGGAAAGCGACCAGTCGGCTTTGGGTATCATAGCCGGTAAAAGCCTGGATCTTGCCGTTGAGAAAATGAATGCGCTCGGAAAGAAGCTTGATATAGGATAAAGCCAATACCGGCTTCTCCAAGAAAAACCGCTCCAACACCTCTTGGGAAAAGAAGATGATCCTGCAATCGTGAACAGCTTTAATCTCCGTTAAATAGGTATCACGGCGATAAAAAACCGCCGCCATCCCGAAGATATCCCCCACTTCCAAACTGCTCATCGTCAGAGGCACACCTTGCTCACGAATTTTGCGCACCTCGGCTTTCCCTGCCAATAGGATGCCCAGACAATGGGAAAAATGTGCCGGATCATAAATGATCTCTCCCGACTGAAATGTACCGATCGTTAGCTCATCTTTTCCCAGGAGCGCTTCAACCTCCGCAGCGGAAAGATCGGCAAAAAGGCATGTTTTAGCAATGACCGCTAAATCTTCTCGACTGTACATGACGCCTCCAAAATGTATCATATGAGACACTTTTAATTATAGACATTCAAGATTTTTTGTCAATAGTTGGAAAAAATAAAAAAACCGCCGCCTACGGCAAACGGATTTCTCCCCATATTAATCCTCTCATCAACTTGATACTATAAGAAACAACTCAAGCGCATCAGGTATCATATCCCTTTTAAATCCCCGTAACGCCCCATAACATCGACAAAAAAGCTCCCCTCTCACTGAACGGGGGCCAACTGCGCTTTGGGAAAATGCAGGCGAAAGGATTCGGCCTTGATAACAAGGAACGGTTTACGCCCGGCGATATCCGGGAAAACCGCAGGGTCGACCGCCATTTGTTCCACCCTTGCCAATCGCCCCCAGCCACTGCCGGAAAAATGCGTATGATAGGATCGGCCGGCAGCATACTGCCGCAGGGAAGCCGGGAACAAAGCTGTAGTAAGCGGAAAATGCGGGCCTAAGGAAGAAAAACGGAAGTCGGCAACACACGATTCTCCATTCCTTATCTCGATCTCTTCCCTGCCACCGTCTAAAGCGGTAAAAAGGAAATCCCCCCGCTCTTTCGGGATGGCCCAATTTCTGCGCCCATTGACGAGGCTATCTTCGCTGGAGACATAGATCTTTGTGATCATATAATCCGCCCCCGCTTGCCCCGACCTTTTCCGGGAATAAAAAGGAGTTCTCCATAGGGCCCCACATTGGAGGAAAGGACATTGACCACTGCTACGCAGCCGAAGCCTCCGTCAGCAACAACACCCTCTGGGAAACGGCCTTCATGATTAATAAACTCCCGGTCAAAACGGAAGAGGAGAAAATAACCTTGGCCCTCCAAATCCCAGGGAGGCAGGAAAATTTTGGTCATTCTTTATCCACCTCTTTCAACCAGCGTTGGAATCTCCGATTCTCATTATTGATATAAAGGACATTGATAAAGGGGAAAATCCGATTCAAAACCATGCCGAAACGATAAATTTTCGAGGGATACATACTTTTTTTCTTTCCCTTGATGCCTTTGATGATCACATTTGCCACCAGCGTTTCCACGGACTGCACCGGCCAGGGCAGCATCGAACCACCGGCATTGACAAAAAAATTCGTCCGCGTGGCAACGGGATAAACCACCTGGAAAAGCTGGTCTTTTTCCAATTCGTAGCGGTACGCTTCGGCAAAAGCGCGAATCGCGGCCTTGGTGCCGCAATACAAGGCATAGCCCGGCAAAGAGATAAAACTCACACCGCTGGCCAAAGCAACAAATTGATACGGCTCCTTCCCCATGGCTCTTTCATCTTTGCTGCGGCATAAAAGAGGGAGGTTACATTGGTATCGAAAATCTCGGTGATATGCGCCCAATCCGGCGGTCCGATTTTTTCGCAATAGGCAAAACCGGCATTGGCAACAAAGATATCGACGCCCCCATCGTTTCCAGCGCATAAGAAAAAATCTGATCAACTTCCTCAGCCAAAGAGATATCACATTTTTTCAAAAGTAGTCGGCGATGGACAAGATCAATCCTTTCAATCCCCCGTGCCGCCGCCATCACCGTAGCACCTTCCGCCAAAAACCGTTTGACCAATTCCAGACCGATCCCGGAGGAAGCGCCGGTAACAATGATTCGCTTATCTTTTAAATCCATGTTCCCACCTTCTTTTCTTGAACGATCGCCTTTTTCCTGATATAACGGGAATATAGCATAATCGGAAAAGGAATTCAATCGCAACGCCGCCGGAGATAAACTGCCGAAGGCCAACTACTTCGGTGATTTTCTTAGTATTTTTCTAGATTCTGTAGTTGTAACGCATTTCCCATTTTTTACGGATACAAAAAATATGGACAGCGACAGGATAAGTAACGGATGCAATCAAAATTTGATGAAGAGTAGGAGGTCTTTGGTATGATCGTATTCCACAATGGCCGTTTTTTCTCTTGCGATGAAGAAAATGAAACCTTCCAAGTTCTTATTGCAGATCAAGGGCGCATCGTTTATACCGGAAACGAGATCCCATCAGGCTATCAATCCGCCGAAAAAGTCGATCTCAACGGATGTTTCGTTACCCCATGCTTCGGCGACACGCATTTCCATTTTACCAGCACCTGCTTTTTGCCCCTGGATGTGCGGGGAACAAAGAATATTCCCGAGGTCTTGGAGCTGATCCGTAAATATGCTGAAAATAACCGACAGAAAGCCATGACCGTCTTCGGCATCTCCGCTCATACGATGGCAGAAAAGCGTCTCCCGCTCAAGAGCGAATTGGATTTGGCCACCCGTAAACCCTTGGCATTAGCCAAATATGACGGCCATGCCGCAATCTTAAACTCCGCACTTATTGATATGCTTCCCCAGGAAATCAAAAATCATCCGCAAATGAATCTTGAAACTGGGGAATGCTATAGTGAAGCTTTCCAGCTTCTCAGCGATTATTCCGCCGCCGCGGGTTTTGTAACGCCGAGCTTCGTCATGGAAAATGTGCCGCGGGTCATGAATCACTTGGCTTCCTTGGGCATCAATTTGGTCATGCCGGTGGAAGGATTTGAGGATGACAGCTCCCCCTATGATTTAACACGGGCGATCGACGGGCAAACGCCCATTCGTGTTTTACCCTTTCTGCAAACAATGAAAGTAGCCGATGCCGTCATCAAAAAATGCCCGCGGATCGGCGGTTGCTTTGCCAATCAATTGGACGGTTGTTTCGGTGCGGAGGACGCCGCTTTGAGAGAACCCTATACCAACCGACCGGAAAGTAAAGGCTGGCTTCTCTATGACCAGGAAACCGTCAATGATTTCCTGATCAAAGCCAACCGGGCCGGGATGCAAATTGCGATCCACGCCATTGGCGACGCCGCCATTGAGCAACTCATTCTTGGGTTTGAAGCCGCTTTAGAAGATTATCCCCGCCCCGATCACCGCCACGCCATCATCCACGGCGACCTTTTCCCTAAGGAATATCTGGAGAAAGCCGGGAAATTGGGGCTTTATTGCGCACTGCAAACCCCATTTCTAACCTGGCCGGAAGAACCTTTGGAATACTTAGTCGAATTGATCGGTAAAAGGGCCTATGAGAAGCATCCGCTGCCCTTGATGATCAAAGCGGGCATTACTTTGGCCAACGGTTCCGACAATCCCAGCTCTCTGGCGAATCCCTTAATGGGGCTCTACGCTTGCTGCAACCACCCCAACCCCAACTACCGCATTGATATAGCAACCGCTTTAAAAATGCAGACGATCAATGCCGCCAAATTTGCTTTTCTGGAAAATGAAATGGGCTCCTTAACCGTGGGCAAAGTTGCCGACTTCGTCGTATTTGATCGGGACCTCTGCGCCATCCCGCCGGATACGATTTTAGATGCCAAGATCATCGCCGTCTATTTTGGCGGGAAACCCTATCAAACCCCTTTCACCATCAAGAAATCCGCGTTGGTCGGAAGCGTAATCAAAGGAAAGATCAATTTCTTTCTCCATAAAGGAAAGGGCAAACAATAAAAACCCTACTGAAAACCGCTTCTTTTCTAGATGCAACCACCCTTTCCCAGGATAAAACCCCTAGAATACGATGAAAAACCACCGGGCTGAAAACACCCCGGTGGTCAGATTGTCGAAAAACCCTCGTTTTCTCACAAAACAAGAGACTACCAAGAAAGGGTTTAGAGCAAGGCGCAGAAAAACCGCAGGACGCGACGTGTACAGTGACGTACATGAGCGGTCTGCGGTTTTGCTGGAACACAGCTATAAGCACTTTATTGACAGTCTCACCACCGGGGCAAAACGCCACGGTGGTCTTCTTTATTGGCAAACCTATTTATTGTTCATAAACACGCAAGATCCGTTTCATACTATCGACATACTCCGCTACCACTTTTTGGGGAGACAGGATCTTGGCATTATCGCCGAACATTGCGATCCAGGAAAAGAAGGTTTCACTGACGACAACATTGACACGAATCTGAAAATAGCCCTCCTCCGATTGGTTGATGACGGTATCTTTGCCAAAACGATCGAGAACGGCATTGATCAGAGAATTTTCAAATCGTAGCGTAACCGTCGCTTCTTCTCCGCGGAACATCTTGAAGGTCTTTTTTGCATACTCCCCGCAATCCAAAACCATACCGGCAGGCAAAGCAATGCGGGCCTCTTCCTCCATTTCCAAATGGTTCATTCGATCCACCCGGTAATGGGTAAAATCCCGGTATTTCTCGGAATAGGTGATAAGATAATAGTTCTCATCATCCCAGCAGAGGCCATAGGGACTGACAATATAACGCTCACCGTCTTTTCGGTACACCTTCTCTTTATCCAAATTATAACCAAAATAACAAAAGGAAACCTTCTTATTCTCCGCGATTGCCGAATGAAGACAGTCAACATTATAATAAATGCTCTCATTCAGCGATTTGATCCGATTGGTCACATAAACTTGACGATGCAATGTCCCGGCCAGATATTTGCTCGTTAAGCTTTCGATCTTGGCAATCAATTCATTGCTCTTCTTGGAGGTAATAAAGCGGGAGCACTGCACTGCATCGACCAAAAAGCTTTAATTCTGCCAATGCAAAAGAACAGTTGGCAACAAAATAGGTCGTCGTTCGCGATTTATGCATCACGATATCCAACCCATAACGGCGTAAAGCTTCGAGATCATCATACACTGATTTGCGTTCCGCATTGATATCATACTGACGCAACGCTTCGATCATTTTGTTGATTGACATCGTATGATCGTCATCAGTGTTTTCCAGCAAGATTTTTGCAAATATAAAAGCTTCAATTTTTGGTTCACACTCTTCGCCATGATTTACTCCTTCTTCTAGAATAAATATACATTTAATACCTGTATCCATTATATCATATCTCTTGTCCAGAAAACAGGACAATATTTATTTTCCATATGAAATATTTATTTTTGAAGAAGTTGTACACTTATATTTTATGCCTGTAATTTGGCGGCAAATTCTTTAATGCGATCTTCCAGGATTTTCGGTTTCGGATTCTGTTTTGCCGCCTCGGATTTACTGGCCATTTTTACCATCATCTTATCCATGCCTTTTTGTTTTGTCACATCCAATTCTCCGCCGAAACTGGCGACAGCCAACGCATTTTTACGCAATTCGGAAGGAATATTCTTTTCAAGGGCTTGCGCCGCTTGGTCGAGAAACCATTGCATATGAAAAATGCGCTCTTTTTCCGCCCAATTGGTCTTGATTTGCTTCAATAAACTCCTTCGCGCTTTTATGAAGCGTCCCCATCCGGATACTGCCCCCCACCACAATCTGATCATACGCAGTAATACTGGGGCTTTCTTTCGTCAAATCCACCAGTTTAACATCATCAAGATAACCGGCGAGTTGCCGGGCACATTTTCCGTTGTCCCGGTTTTTGAAGCAAAAGCGATCATCGTTTTCATATTATACACTCCTTATTCTTAAATTCTTTTCTTTATAGCGGCCTTTCCCGCTTCGATATGGGAATCATTTTCGACGAAGATAGTTGATGCACTTCACCCTTTATATAAAAACATCACCGGTTCTAGAACAGAAGAACCGGTGATTGATATAACGATGCCTTTATCGTTGGCCGGCACGCAAGATCGCTTGCGGTAAATAGTGAATGATGTCTCCCGCAATCACGCTCATCTCGCCCTTTTCTTCCGCAGCAATGTCTCCGGCGAGACCGTGGAGATAGACGCCCAAAGCAGCCGCATTTTCCGCCGTATAGCCCTGGCCCATCAGGGAAATGATGATCCCGGAAAGCGTGTCCCCCATGCCGCCGGTAGCCATGCCGGGATTACCGGTGGAATTAACCATCAACCGCTTGCCTGGTGTAGCAATCAAAGTATGGTGGCCTTTCAAAACAACCGTAGCCTGCCATCTTTCTGCGGCGGTCAGAACCGCCGCCATGCGATCTTCCTGCACTTCCCGAATGCTGCAATCGAGCATCCTGGCCATTTCTCCGGGATGCGGCGTAAGCACTAGAGGGAAAGATTTTCTTCTTTCTCCAATGCGGTTCAAAGCTAAAAGCGCATCGGCGTCCACCAAAAGAGGGCAATTTGCATCCCGAATCACCCCTGCCACCATTTCCAAGGTATCCTCATGACGGGAAATCCCCATCCCGACCGCCATGACTTTATTGCCCGTATGCCGAAAGACTTCCGGCAAAGCACGCCGATCTAAGGAAAGCTCCTCATTTTCCGGCAAAGCAATGGTGAGCGCCTCAAGGTTTTGCGCCGTCACCGCCGGTTCCAAAGAGCGCGGGATCATATAACTAACAAGTCCCGACCCGGTTCTGAGTGCTGATTTACCCGCCAAAAGCGGCGCGCCGATCATCCCCCCGGAACCGCCCAGAATCAATACATGGCCATAATTGCCTTTATGGCTTTGACAGTTTCGCTGTTTTAACTGGCCTTTGGCCCAGTCCGCATCTAAAAACAAAGTATCCGTTTCACTTGGAGAAAGCAAAACCGCAGGGAAAGAAATATCAACCACCGATAAGCTCCCACCCAATTCCGCTCCGGGAGAAAGCACATTCCCGATCTTCGGCAGGCCGAAAGCAATTGTCCAATGCGCAGCGATGGCAGGATCGCTTGCCAAGCCGTTATCTCCATTGACGCCGGAAGGCAAATCCAAAGCCAGCACCGGCCGTTCGCAATCATTGACCAAACGGATGACATCGGCGGCAAAACCGCTGACATTCCCATGGAAACCGCTGCCAAAAATAGCGTCCACAATCAGTTTCGAGGAAAGGAGCACGATCTTTAATAGCAGCATGTCCCGCTCATCTTCGATCACTTGGCATTCCAGCCCCATCGCTTCAAGGATCTCCCAATTGGCTGCCGCTAAGGGAGAGAAATCCAAGGGAGAGGCCAGGCTGAACAAACGCACTTCATAACCGTTATTAACGAGATGACGCGCCAAAACAAGGCCGTCGCCGCCATTGTTCCCCTTCCCTAAAAGGATGGAGATCCGCCCTTCTTTCAAACCGATCTTTTCCCGGACAAAATCATAACTGCGAAGACCGGCATTTTCCATCAATACCAAAGAGGAAATATTGAATTCCTCCTCCGCAACAGATCTAACTCCCGTGCTTCTTCCCCATTGATCAGACGCATCTTAATCCCTCCTTATGGCAATTACAAAAGCTACCGCATCGCCTCGATTGTGAGATAGACTGATCTGCCAACTGCCGATCCCCAAAGAATCGGCAAGAGCCAGGGTCTTGCCGCGCAATTCTATACGAGGGCGTCCGTTCGCTTCATTTAATATTAAGATCTCCGGCAAAGACACTCCCGTCAAACCGACGCCCAATGCTTTGGTTACCGCTTCTTTGGCAGCAAAATGCGCGGCAAGGGATTCGGGCCGTCGCTTTGCGGCTTCCTCCTCCGGGGCGAAAACCTTCGCCAAAAAATTGGGGGTTTTCGCTGCTTCCCTCAAGCGTTCGATTTCGATTATATCGGTGCCGATGCCAACAATCATATCAATCTCCGCATAATTTATGTGGGCTCCAGCCAACAGAATACTGTCGACAAGTCCCTTTCATCTTCTCATCCAATTCTTTTTTCATCGCATGTTCATCGCCCAATTCCAAGGTACGAATGGTGAAACGGGCTTGTACCAAACTACGCGCCGCTTCCATCACCATTTCACCCAAATGGATGCAACCGTCGGAACTGCTCACTTCTTCCGCCAAAGCTTTGCGTAACCCCCTACCCAGGATTTTCCCTTTCAGGGAAGGCAGAGTATCGACGGTTTTGGGACAAATCGCACCGGGGCAACGAACAAATTTCGCTTCCAAATCGTGGATATAACCATCCGAGAGCCGTACATCAATGTTCAAAACAATTTCATGAAAAGTATCCACGCGGACAACCCGGATCATGGCCCGATCATCCTCAATACGCTCCACACTGCTACTGCTGGCAAAATTAAATAAAATCACGAATCACTCACCCTTTATCTTTTCGCTTTTGATCAACAAATCCCTTTGTCGGCATCCTCGAGAAACTTCGGCACTTTGTCGAAAACCGGGGATTTATTCTAAGATGTCTCCTATGATTCCCAATCTTTGTCGAAAAACAACGGAAAAACCTTTACATCTTTCTTATTTTACAATATACTTTTGATATTATCAATTATAGAGGTAAGAGAATGAAAAAAATTTTAATTTTCCTCCTCTTATCACTCTCCATTTTCCGATTTGGTTGCAACCAAGCAGACAAGGGAAGTCTGAGCGATAAGGTTCGTCTCAATATTACCATCATTAGTGAAAACACGGATCATAAAGAAGTCTATATTCGCTATCCGGTTATCGGTGGGCTCGACGATGCGGCGACGATCTCACTTATCAATAATTCCATCTCAAAATATGTGGAAACAAGACAACAAGAATTTTCCAGCGCCCTGGCCAGCGCAGAAAATACCGTGATCACACCGACAACGGAAGATCCGGAAGAAGGCACTGAGGGAGATGGAACGACAACGGAACCGGAGGTAGAAGAGCCGGCGGAGGATACCACGGATTCAAGCGACACGGCCAACGGCAATAACAATTCCGACATGTCTTTGTCCATGACCTTTAAAGTTGTTTATAACCAAAACAATATCTTAAATATCACGGAAAAGTTTTATCAAACTTTAGGGGATAAAAAGAAGACAACCGGGATGCAAAGCTTTATCTTCGACCTGAAACAGGGGAAAGCAATTACCCTGGGAGATCTCTTTGATTTCGAAGGAGATTTTGCCAAAGTGATCAATGCCCAGATCCAAGCACAGATTGAAGCGGATCCGACGCTCCTCACTTTTGAGGATAAAAGCGGCTTCAATGGGATCAGCACAGACAGCAACTACTATGTCGACGGGGATAACCTCTATATCTTTTACGACGCTTATGAAATCGGTCCCAGCAAAACCACGATCCCTACTTTTACCATCCCGATCAGTGATGTGAAATCCTATCTTAGTTTTGACTATCAGAAAATCTTCGATTAAGCAAAAAAGAAAAAACCACCGCCAAAGAAGACCTTTGCTTCCTTGGCTGTTTTTTCATGACCATATCATAATCACAGTCCATCATTTATCCTTCTCCGCTTTGGCGGCAATAGCCAATATTTGATTAAAAATATGATTTCTGGTTTCATCAATCTTCTCAAAATCCATGGCGGCAATATACGGAACTTCCAAATCATCATGGACGCGATGGGATTCTTCCAAAAGATCAACCCCCTTCGCCAGCATCTGATCACGAAGAGACTGGAGCTGTTGGATCTCCTCTTCCTTCTCCTTTGACAATAAAGTTTGGAAGGAAATGATCTGATCCCCTTTTTTCATCTGATCTAAAGGGATTTCCTCAGCAGCAAGCACGGCAATTTTCAAATCCGGGAAAAGCACCATTTCCACTTCTTCGGGAAGCAAAGGAGCATGATAGATTTCCATCGCCAAATTGGCTTCCTTTCCTGCTGCCACCAGGGTTTCGAGCACCCGGCTTTGTCCCGCACCAAGGGGGCCTTGGAGAATGTAGCGCCGTTCCATCTGGACGGCAATGGCAAAACAATTTTTTATCAGGCCTTCCGGCGTGATAGCGGAGGAGAAAAGATGGCGTACCAGAGGCTTCCTTTTACTGATAATCTCACCTACCAGATTCTTCTCAATTTTCCGCAGTTGCTCTTCATCCCGCTCTTCCAAACGCAAGGCCAAAATTTCCTGTTCTTTTTCTCCTGCCTCGGCCAAACACGCATAGACCTCCCCAAAGATCTCCCCACATTCATCCGTCAGTGTTTTAATCGTTTCCTTGGCGGTAATCAGTTTTTCCACATCCCAAAACATCCCCAAATTTACGATCTCGTCCACGGCTCCGGGATAACGAGGATCGACAATATGCGGCGCCGTGCCGTCAACGATGGCAACCTTCAATTCGGGGATCAAAACCCCGTCAAGGGAATTGTTGTCGGAGGAACACTGCCAAAACTCAATATCATATCCCCTCTCTTGACAGGAGAGCCCAATTTTGCGCATCAATGTCGATTTTCCGGTACCGGGTCCGCCTTTTAACACAAAAATACGGCTCATGCCATTTAAGCCGCTACCGTAGAAAGAATAGAACCCTTCGGCAGTATTGTTTCCTGAAAACCTTTTCATAGAACCTTTCATAATCATGCTACCTCCCTATTTAGAACTATTCTACATCTTATGCGCAGCAGATCATTTGGTTACATCCTCCCTTTTCGACAGCCTTTTCCCCGGAAATTCCATTGACAAGCCCGCTAAAATCCGCTACAATAAATGCAAATGAGAATCATTTGCATTTAAGGAGAGACCATGAGCGAGACCATCCTACATGTTTTTATTCACACTGCGATCGACACAGTGAAGATGCTGCCCTTCCTTTTCTTCGCTTATTTACTGATCGGCTTTTTAGAGCATCGTTCCGGCAACCGGCTGGAAAAAGCGCTCACCCGTTCCGGAAAACTCGGGCCCTTAGCCGGGGCTGCGCTAGGGGTTATCCCCCAATGTGGGTTCTCGGTAGCGGTAGCCAATTTCTATTCCTCCGGGCTGATCACCGCCGGGACTTTGGCAGCGGTTTTTCTCTCCACTTCCGATGAAGCCGTTCCGATCTTGTTTGCATATCCGGACCAATACGGTACCATTGTATGGTTACTGGTCATCAAAGTCATCCTTGCGATCATTGCCGGGATCTTGATCGACCGATTTTTCATCAAACCTAAACAATCCATCGCCAATGCGATCGACGCCAATAAATGTAAAGAAAGTCATTGCCATCACGGCATCTTAAAACCGGCCGTAATCCGTACGCTGCAAGTCTTTATTTTTCTTCTCATCATCTCCTTCATCTTGCACCTATTGATAGAAGGCTTAGGCGAAGAACGGATCGGCGCCCTCTTCCTCCAGGACAGCGCTTGGCAGCCGGTTGTCGCAGCCATTGTCGGGTTCATCCCCAATTGCGCCACTTCCGTTCTGTTGACACAGCTATATCTCGAGGGCGGTTTGAGTTTCGGCGCCGTAATCGCAGGGTTAAGCACCAATGCCGGACTTGGACTTTTGGTTTTATTAAAAACCAACCGGCCGATGAAAGATAATTTTTATTTGATGGGCCTGCTGTTCCTCTTTGCCGTCAGCGCAGGTCTCCTACTTCAGTTATTCCCTTTTTAAGATTATCAATAAAACCGTACCGATAGTGAGAGCTTTCCAATCATGGAAAGCTCTTTTTTCTCCTACGGAAAAGCCGATTTTGCACCCATTGTCCTCCAGGTATTTCTTGAATTTTTCGTCAAATTATGATACCTTTACTAGTAAGAGAATTTTTATAAAGGGGATAAGTATATGAAAAAACTATTTACCATTTTCTTGCTAATTGCCATGGTATTTACCTTGGCAGCCTGCGGCCAAGCTGCGGATGAAGAAAACACGACGGACGAAACCACCGCTCGTACTTTGGAAGATATCCAAGCTGCAGGAGAAATCATTATGTACACCAATGCCGAATTCCCGCCTTTCGAATATCGTGACGGGGACCAAGCACTGGGCGTTGATGTTGACATCGCCAATGAAATCGCGAGCGATCTCGGTGTAGAACTCGTAATCGAAGATGTTAATTTCGACAGCATCATCACCGCTATCCAGACAGGCAAAGGTGATTTCGCCGCTGCCGGTATCAGCATCACGCCGGAGCGCCAGGAAAATGTCGACTTCTCCATTGAATATGTAACTTCAAAACAGTATATTATCGTTCCGGAAGATACCGAAATTACCACCATTGAAGACCTTGCCGGCATGAATATCGGCGTCCAAACCGGTACCACCGGCGATTTCGTCATTGGCGACGCCATCAATGGCACCACCGATGATGACGGCAATGCCGTCGCCGGCCTATTGCAGGATACCGGCGCTACCTCCAAAGGCTATACCAATGCCATCTTAGCCTCCCAGGATATCCTTACCGGCCGTCTTGACGCCGTTGTTATCGACCAATTACCGGCCGAAAATATCGTCGCTGCTAATGACGGATTAAAATGCTTGGAATTGGTCTATGCGGACGGTTCCGATACCACGGAACAATATGCCATCGCCGTAGCCAAAGGCAATACCGCTTTGCTGGAAGCCATCAATGCAACGATCCAAAGACTGATCGACGAAGGCAAGATTGGTGAATTCATCATCAACCATACGGACAATGCTACCGTAGCCGAATAATAATGCCAAATCGAATGAAGTAGGTCAGTTTTGACCGGGGTAAATGCGTCCGAACCCGTCAGACACTTCCGTCCCGGGTTCGGACTTCTCATGTCGTGTGGAACCAAAGGAGAAAAAGATGGATTTTTTCGCAAATCTAAGCGATAATCTTTACACAACATTCATAAAATCTAATCGTTGGTCGCTTTTTACCGAAGGGCTGGGCAATACCTTGAAAATTGCCATTGTCGCCACCTTGATCGGCGTCTTAATCGGCGTCACGATCGGCATCATTCGGGTCTACCATAAAGAAACCGGCCAATTGAAAATCCTGGATAAAATCTGCGGTCTATATCTCACCATCATCCGCGGAACCCCCGTTTTGGTGCAGCTTTTGATCATCTATTATGTGATCTTGTCTTTTGTAAGGAACGGAATTCCGATCGCAATGTTGGCTTTTGGGATCAATTCCGGCGCTTATGTGGCGGAAATCATCCGAGCAGGCATCAATGCGGTTGATAAAGGGCAGACAGAAGCAGGGCGCTCCTTAGGATTAAACGGTTCTCTTACCATGCGCCTCATCGTGCTGCCACAGGCAATCAAAAATATCCTGCCTGCTTTGGGAAATGAATTCATCGTCTTATTGAAAGAAACTTCCATCGTCGGCTATATCGGCATCATCGATCTAACCCGCGCGGGAGACATGATCCGTTCGCAAACCTATGACGCTTTTACTTCGCTGCTCTCCGTGGCCATCATGTATCTGCTTTTGGTCATCGGATTACAGGCGATTTTGAAACGAATAGAAGGGAGGCTGGCAAAAAGTGATCATCGTTAAAGATCTCAAAAAATCCTTTGGCAAAAACGATGTTTTAAAAGGCATCAACCAGACGATCGCAAAGGGAGAAAAAGTCGTCGTTATCGGTCCTTCCGGATCCGGGAAAAGCACCTTTCTGCGCTGCCTCAATCTATTGGAAGCGCCAACCGGCGGCGAGATTTGGTTCGAAGGGCAACGGATTACCGATAAAACAACAGATATCAATAAAATACGGCAAAAAATGGGGATGGTGTTTCAAAACTTCAACCTCTTTCCCCATAAAACCGTAATGGAAAATATCACCTTAGCCCCGATCCGCTTGGGGCTTTATAAAAAAGATGCAGCGGAAGCAAAAGCAATGGAACTGCTGGAAAGAGTCGGATTGCCGGAAAAAGCCCCGGACTACCCCTCTTCCCTCTCCGGCGGCCAAAAACAGCGGGTCGCCATCGTGCGCGCCCTGGCAATGAATCCCGATGTCATGCTATTTGATGAACCCACCTCTGCCTTAGATCCGGAAATGATTGGCGAGGTCCTCGATGTGATGAAAGAGCTGGCCAACGAAGGGATGACCATGGTTGTGGTCACCCATGAGATGGGCTTCGCGCGGGAAGTAGGCACACGCATTCTTTTCATGGACGGGGGCCAAATCCTGGAGGAAGCGGAACCGCAAGAATTCTTCTCGGCTCCCAAAAATCCCCGTCTACAGGAATTCCTGTCCAAAGTTTTATAATCATCTGATTTTTTATTGAGAGGCATCGATATGATTGCAGAAATTTTATGTGTAGGCACCGAACTTCTCTTAGGAGAAATCGTCAATACCAATGCCCAATATTTGGCAAAAGAACTGGCGAAGCTGGGCGTTCCTATACATTACCAAACAGTTGTGGGCGATAATGGCGACAGGATCAAAGCCGCCCTGGATATCGCTTTTTCGCGCGCCAACTTGGTCGTGATTACCGGTGGTTTGGGGCCGACCAAAGACGATTTGACGAAAGAGATCCTGGCGGATTACTTTCACCGTCCCCTACTCCTTGATCCCAAGGCAGATGAAGATATCCGCAATCGCTTAAAAAAATATGGCCATCATAAAGTCAGCGAGAGCAATCGCAAGCAAGCTTTTATGCCTGAAGGCGCCACCATTCTCTATAATGATTGGGGTACAGCTCCGGGTTGCATCATCGAAGAACAAGGAAAAACCGCAATTCTATTGCCGGGCCCTCCCGGGGAAATGCAACACCTTTTTCAAAAAGCAGCCGAGATTTACATCAAAGAAAAGAGCACGCAAACCTTCCTCTCTTATAACATTCAAATCGAGGGGGTTGGCGAATCCATGGCCGCAGACCGGATCGATCATCTTCTTGATCTGTCTAACCCTACCGTTGCCACATACGCAGGTAAAAAGGAGCCGTACGTATTCGCATCAATAGCGGCGGCAACGGATCAAGAAAGTATCACACCTCATTGAACCGATCGCAAAAGAGATTTTGGATATTTTTGGAGATAAGGTCACTGTTTCAATTATGCATAAAAAAGCCCCGGAGAACCGATGGACACCGGGGAGCTATGCTGCAAGGGTCGTTTCACGGCTGAGGATACTCAGGCAAAGATTAGTGGGAGTGGGCGCAATTATAGACCTGAAATCCACGGGCCGAAACCCTTGGCGTCAACAATATTATTCTTAAAGAGCAACAATGATGGGAAATACCCGGTCATACCCTTTAGGGATATGGGAGTACTCCGGTATAACCGGGAATTTCATTTACCGTTATCAAATGCCACTTCTCTTTATGACAAAATAAGGTGATCAATCATCCCCGGATCAGCAATTTGGTCCGGGGATGCTGTTTTCCATTGATCGCGGTTTTATTTAAGCTTAGGATACATCTTTGAGCGATCATAGCGTCGGCAACTTTGACGAAACCGGCAATGTTGGCGCCTTGGACATAGTTGTTGTAGTCCGGGCCCTTACCGTATTCGATACAATTGTTGTGGATATCTGTCATGATCTGTTTCAATTTCGCGTCAACTTCTTCTCTCGTCCAGTTATACCGCATGCTGTTCTGGGACATTTCCAATCCCGAGGTGGCTACGCTGCCGGCATTGACCGCTTTCCCGGGGCCAAAGTGATCTTCGCATCCAAGAAGACTTTCACAGCTTCGTTCGTCGAAGGCATATTGGCTGCTTCCGCTACGAATTTTACGCCGTTCTTGACCAATTCCTTGGCATGTTCTTCATTCAATTCATTCTGGGTCGCCGTCGGGATCGCGATGTCACAAGGTACATACCAGGACGCTTCCCGGGAACCCACTGCAATTTGTATTTATCCGCAAAGTCTTTTGCGCATTTCCGATAGACGCACCACAGGTCTTTCAAATATTCCAATTTTTCGCCTTTGATGCCATCGTCTATAGACATAGCCATGTTCGTCTGCGATGGTTACTACTTTGCCGCCCAATTCATTGACTTTTTCAATGGCGAAGGTGCCGACATTGCCATAACCCGAGATTGCAATGGTTTTGCCTTCGATATTGTCTTTTTCCACTTCCATCATTTTTCAAGGAAGTAGATCGCGCTTGCACCTCGTAGCTTCCGGACGGATCAGGCTGCCACCGAAGGACATCCCCTTTCCCGGTCAAGATGCCGGTGCACCATTGGCTAATTTCTATTGCCAATAACAGCCGACTTCGCGGGCCGCCTACGCCGATATCACCGGCGGGCACATCGAGATTCGGGCCGATATCGATGCGTTACCCCGTCATAAAGGATTGGCAAAAACGCATTACTTCCTGGTCGCTTTTGCCGACTCCATTAAGTCGGCCGCCTTTGGCGCCGCCCATGGGCAAAGTCGTCAAACTGTTCTTCAATACTTGTTCGAAGGCAAGGAACTTCAAAATGCTCAATTGACGGAGGGATGAAACGCAAACCGCCTTTAGGCCCGATAGCGCTGTTCATCTGAATGCGGTAGCCACGATTGATCTGGAGTTCTCCCTGATCATCTACTCAGGGTACGCGGAACATGACAATCTGTTCCGGTTCAACCATTCTTTCCAATATCTTTTCCTTTTGATAGACGGATTCTTTTTCTATAAAAAGGATCAGGGTAGTTACTACTTCTTCTACCGCTTGTAGAAATTCAGGTTGATCAGGATCTTTCGCCTTTACCTGTTCCAGAAATTGATTGATGTCCATACTTTTTCTCCTTCACTTGTTATCGGAACCTTTTTTACAGTCGTTTGGATAGCTTTTTCTTTACAGTCTATCCATAACCACATCTTTTTGATTAGATGCAAACGCATCTCATCCCCACGCCGAAAGAAACACCGATATGATTTCTTTCGTTTCCCCTCAATTTTAGGGTACAAATAAACCAACTCATCTTCACCTTTTGAGTAAGGAGGGAAGACGAAGACGGATCCTTCGCCTTCCCCATAGACAAAAATTATTTAAGGACTTCGTCGAAGGATTCTTCGAGGATATCCAAAGCTTGTTCTAATTGTTCGTCGGTGATTACCAACGGAGCCAGCATACGGATAACATTGCCATAGACACCGGCGGAAATGATGATCAAGCCTTTTGCTGCGCAAGCTTTGATGATCGCGGAAGTGGCTTCGGTATTCGGTTCTTTCGTTTCCCGATCTTTAACCAATTCGATACCGATCATTGCGCCCAAAGCTCTGATTTCGCCGACTTCAGGATGTTTTTCTTCGATAGCAGCCAAACGTTTGAGGGAATATGCGCCAATCTTATTGGCAGCATCACAAAGTTTGTTGTCTTCAAAGAATTTCAAGGTAGCGAGACCGGCAGCCAAGGAAACCGGGTTGCCGCCGTAAGTGCCACCCAATTGACCAGGAGCAGGAGTATCCATGATTTCAGCTTTACCAACCAAACCGGAGAGAGGCATCCCAGCGGCAATGGATTTGGCAAAAGTCATCATGTCAGGAGTTACGCCGAAGTTTTCTACCGCAAACATTTTACCGGTACGGCCAAAACCAGTCTGTACTTCGTCAGCAATAAAGAGAATGTCGTTCTTTTTGCAGATGTCGACGAGACCGGGGAGGAATTCCTTAGGAGGAACTACGAAGCCACCTTCACCTTGTACAGGTTCGATGATCATTGCAGCTACATGTTCCGGATCAACTTCGCTCTTGAAGAATTTATGGAATTTTTCCAAGCAGTACATTCCGCAAGAAGGATATTTCAAGTTGTAAGCGCAACGATAGCAATAAGCCGGAGCGATTCTATAAATTTCAGGAGCATAAGGACCAAAGTTGAAACGATAAGGTTTAACTTTGCTGGTCAAAGTCATGGTGAGCAAGGTGCGGCCATGGAAAGCTCCGTCAAAAGCAATGACCCCTTGTTTCTTGGTATATGCACGAGCAACTTTAACAGCATTTTCT
>JAXGQI010000017.1:0-33860 GCA_040766525.1 Clostridiales bacterium
ACCGTTGCCCATCCCTTGAATGAGGCCATTCTCATAAGCAGTATAGACCGCTCCGTAATACCAGGCATTTTCAGGCACATCGCTGAACGCCGTACCGCTGCCGTTTTCCCCTAAGCCGAGGCTACGGACAAGGAAAGCGGCGAACTCCGCCCGGGTAACTACTTTTTTCGGCATAAATAAGGAACCCGACACCCCATTGACAACAAAACGGCCGCACATTTCTTCGATAGTATCATAGGCCCAACTGCCCTCGATATCCGTAAAACCGGCTGTCCGATGAGCCATGGCAAAGAACCCCGGTTCCTCAACGGTGATCCTGCCGCCTTCCTCCGTGATCCTGGTTGGCAGGGGAACGATGTCTTCCAATTCCAAAACCTGTACGATTGTCGTAAAGACCTTATTTCTGGCATAAAGCGTGACCTCGACCGGACCGTCAAAGGTTTCCAGTGCCAAATCTCCGCTCGTTAGCGAAAGTGCAATTCCATTTGAAAAAAGATAGCTGGGCGCATCTAAGGTAAAGGCAATGCTCTCTCTCCGAATATTGAAGGTGCAACTTTCACCGGATTCCAAGCCGAATGTTGTTTGCGCCTGCAAAAGAACATCTACCGGCAGGGAGAATTCACCCAAACGCGTTAGAACGGTAAGTCCGTTATTCCCCAATACCAAAAGGTCCAAAGCGTCTTTCGGGATCTCGATGGCAAAGGAATCAGCGTTCGTATTCGTTAGATCGACCGTTAAAGTTTCCCCGCCTTCCAATAAAGTTCCCAGTTTTACGCCATCGAGGAGAGCCGTACATTCCGTCCCCTCTACCGTGATCGTACCAAAATCGGCGTCATTCACGCCGGTAATCCCCACCAAGGCCAATAAGAGCTCCCCGTAATCCACAAGACCCCAGCCATAGGAAGTATCATAACCGACCGTTCCCAGATCCAAACTGGTTTCCGCCAGAAGCTCTTTGAATTCATCCAGGGTCAATTCCGAATCCAAGGACAAGGCCAAGGCCGCCAAGGCCGAAACATAGGGCGCAGAAAAGGATGTGCCGGAAAGCGCTTCATAATAAGAATACGCACCGAGCATCGGATTACCCAGAGAAGCAACTTCTTCCCCGGGGGCTACAACTGTAACTTTATCGTTTTTTTGTGAAAAATCCGAGACGATATTGTTACAATCAACGGAACCTACGCTGACCACTTGATCATAAGAAGCAGGATAATTATAGGTGGAAGTACCGTCATTCCCGGCGGAAGCCACGATGATGACGTCATGGTCATAAGCATATTGCACCGCCTCAGTCAGAGAGCTTCTATCTAAGGATCCAGCGCTGATATTGATCACATCGGCGCCATATACATTGACCGCATCATAGATCGCGGCAACGATAAAGGAGATTGGACAGCCACCCTTGCCATTGCCCAAGTCGTGCATCGTATGCATCATGATTACATCACAATCCCATACGGCGCCGGCCATGCCGATCCCATTATTGGAGGTTGCGGCGATAATCCCGGCAACCTCGGTGCCATGATTCGTCGAAGCCAGCGTATCTTCTTCCCTCGCCATCATATTGGTTACGGAATCAAAATAATAATGCAAACCGGGACGAACCAAACCGTCGCTGTTGTCCTCATGGTCATAGTAAAAACCGGAATCGATCACCGCCACTTTAACGGAGGCAGCACCGGTCGTCAAATCCCATCCCGCTTCGGCGCGGATCGCTTTCAACGCCCATTGGATATCTTCAACGCCCGTATAATAAGGATCGCCGGGGATCACATCGAGATACACATAGGTATCTTCTTCGATATATTCCACATAGGGACTATTCTCCAAATCTGCGGCTACATCCTCATCCACTACATATAAGCCCCGGTTATTGCTGCCGATCTGTTGCCATTCCCCATCCTGCATCGCCTGGGTCTGCTTATAGAAGGTAACGGAATCATCGAATTGTACGATCCAACGCGTTTCCGTTTCCGCCCCATATAACCCCTGACTATAAATTAAAAACAGCATCAAAACAAAAAATGCTGTTATCATCCTCTTCTTCATTAATTGTTCCTCCCGCGCTTCCCTAAAAATCATGCGTAATACGAAAACAGCAAATCTTCATCCTAAAGAACCTGGGCTTTCGTAGATGGCAATGTATTTTTGCGATTTAGGGCTCCCCTTCGGGAGCCCGTTCATGCAAATATCAAACTTTCATAAACAACCCTCATTATACCATCCCTTGGATGAACATGGCAATCATTTTTGCCGCCTCGCAACGGGTGGCGGCGCCCTTAGGATCAAAGACATTGCCTGTTCGCCCCGATATGATACCGGCTTTCTGCACGGAAAGGACGGCTTCTTTGGCATAAGCGCTGATCTGATCATCATCGCCGAAATCCAAGGTCTCCACGAGGACAGGCAAGGTATAGCCGATCACATCGGCAAAGCGATACAGTAAAACGGCCATTTCCTGCCGGCTAACCAAAGCGTCGGGGTCAAATATCTCCGCCGTACGCCCTTGAGAAATCCCGGTCCCATAGGCCCAATTCACATAAGGCGCATACCAGGCATCCTGCGGCACATCGGTAAAAGGACATTCCTCATAAAGGGTACAATCCGCCGCTGCCACGCGAGACAAAAGAGTGACCATTTGCGCCCGGGTAAGCTTGGTGCTCGGTGAAAAGGTGCCGTCTTCCATACCCTGTATAATACCGCGGCAAGACAAATAGCTGATATAACATTCACCCCAGAAATTCTCCACATCCGGGTAAACCACTTCATGATAATCCACAAAATACTTTACGACGTCTTTATAATTAAAGCGCACAACCTTATTTTCCGCATCGCAAATGCTGTCCTGCACCATAAAAGAAGCGCCGTCACTGCCGATCCCCCGCACATAGGTCGCATTGGGGTCTGTCCCTTCCGGCAGACAATAGGGGATGGTTGCCACCGCTTTCCCCCAACCCTCGGCATTGATCTCTCCGGATGCCGTCTTTATTCCATAAATATAGTACTTGTCCGCATGGCGAAAATAAAACGTAATATTCTCGCCTTTGGCAGCCGCTTTCAAGCCGCAAAGATAACCGCGATCCAAGGTCAGTAAAGTAAAGCCGGTGTCAAATTGTAACCCCGACAGCACACTTTTGGCCGCAATGATACGCTCAAGTGTCTGGGCTGATATCGTGATTTCATAACGATAAGCGTCTTCCACTTCCGTCACCCGCAAAAGCAAAGGCTCCGGATCGCTATTGGGAAGCGCCGCAATCAGCCCGGTTACGGTAGCATCGTCGACTTGATACTTAATAATCCCATTCTTTTCCGATGCCGGCGTCAAATCCAATTCCGGGGAAATCACAGCATTACCGCTATAGCCATAATATTTGCCGAGATCTTTGGTATAATAAGTTCTGATCCAAGCACCATAACGAACACTTTTCGTTTCCAGGCCTTTATAGAAACAGAATTTAGAAAGGAGCAGCGGATTCTTCCAATAAAAATCGAAGGTATACGGATCATCGGAAGCGCGGATCTCAAAATGGAGATGCACACCGGTGGAATTCCCCGTCGTCCCCATGACGGCAATTTTCTCTCCCTGAGAGACCGTATCCCCTACGCCGACCCGGATGGAATCCGGCGCCAAATGGGCATAAAGACTGACATAACCGTTGTCATGGTCGATAATGACATAATTACCGTAACTCAAAGCGGAATCAATATCGCTGACATAAATCACGGTCCCGTCGGCAACCGCCAAAATATTGCAGCAAGTTTGGCTGCCGGGACCGATATCAATCGCATAAATGGGAGAATGGACATTCCCGCTGGTGGGATAATAATCCAAACCATTGAGATAATAGCTGTTTTCCGCAGGCCAGCCGGGAACAAAGGAGACCGCATCAGAAAAAGCATAGGTCTTTTTTAGTTCCTCATAGGCAGCAAAGCTCGCCTCGATCGCGGCAAGGGCCTCATCGGACAAAATCATTTCTCCCTCGCCCTCAACACCGACAGCAGAAAGCGCCACCATATCATCGGATGCGGTGGTCATTTCAATAGCTTCCTGCCCCAGTACGCCGGGGCTAAAAAGGCATAGTACAACAAGGGCCAGCAAAATTAGGGCAGATTTTTTCATTTTCGCCTCCTTGAATGAAGATTCTCTCTCTTTCTATCTATTTTCTCTGTTCAACAAAGATTGTAAAATCCCTCCATTTTTTTAAATTTTCTTGGATTTTTTTGTATAAGGAAGCGAAATTCCCATGATGGCAGGGATTTTACCCGTCTCACAAAATCATTTTCCATTAGAAGCCTCCATTGACAGGAAAAAGGCGCCGTCCTATAATCCAACTATACAGGATTTGTTTTTGGATGAGAGAAAACAAAAGGAGAATATAATGAACGACAAGGAAAATTGCAATCAGTCCTGCAAAAGCTGCAAAGAACAGGGCTGCACCTCCCGAAAACCGGAAAAAGAAAGTCTCTTAGCGGCCACCAATGAAAAAAGCCAAATCAAAAAAGTGATCGGAATCGTCAGCGGTAAAGGCGGCGTAGGGAAATCGCTGATTACTTCTCTGCTGGCCGTGGAATTACAGCGGCGCGGCTACCGTGTAGGGATATTGGACGGAGATATCACAGGGCCTTCCATCCCCAAAATCTTCGGCCTAAAAAATAGAGCGCAAGCAACCAAAGGAGAAATCATCCCCTTGGAGACGAAAACCGGCATCAAGGTCATCTCCATCAATCTGCTCTTAGAAGATGAAAAACTGCCGGTCGTTTGGCGGGGACCGATGATTGCCAATGTCGTCAAACAATTTTGGAGCGATGTCGTTTGGGGCGAACTTGATTTTCTCCTGGTCGATATGCCCCCCGGCACCGGCGATGTACCGCTGACGGTCTTCCAATCTCTGCCGGTGGACGGGATTGTGATCGCCACCTCCCCCCAGGAGCTGGTTTCCATGATCGTGGCCAAAGCCGTGCGCATGGCGGAAAAAATGTCGATACCGATCCTCGGCATCGTAGAAAATATGAGTTATGTGCAATGTCCGGATTGCGGGAAAAAGATTCCCGTTTTCGGAGAAAGCAAAATCGAAACTTTTGCTCAAGCGGAAGATTTGCCTGTTTTAGGCCAAATCCCCCTTTCCTCCGTATTCGCAAAAGCCTGTGACCGCGGAGAGATCGAAACTGTGGAAGGGAATCTCCTTCCCGTGGCGGTTGACTCGATTGACCACCTGCTGTAAACGAATAATCTTGATCCGAAAATAGGCGAAAACCCCTCGTTTTCTCACAAAACAAGAGACTGCCAAGAAAGGGTTTAGAGCAAGGCGTTAAAAAACCGCAGGACGCGATGTGTACAGTGACGTACATGAGCGGTCTGCGGTTTTACTGGAAAAGAGCACTAAGTCCTTTATATACAGTCTCGAGGGGATAAAATATGTTTTATCCCCTCTCCACTCATTTTCCACGCCAAAAAATCCCATTCAAACATATCCCAACAAAGCAACGCCATGCAGCAGAAACAACTGTTTTCCATTGTTTTTAAGCAAAAGATGGTAAAGAATTTTCAAAAATAGTCAAAATATATGCTATCTTAATTCTGAATTATCTGTAATCTATAAGTAGGGGAATTTTTTGCTGCATAATAAAAATTTACCCATCAGTCACACAACAAATGTGAACATATATGATTTATTTATCGGCTTATGATCCGAAAATAAATCATATATTCTTTCTTCGTTATCCACATCTACATGCCTTGTATATCGTTACCCATCTAGCACCGTGCTGTCAAGAAAATGAAAGGAGGTGCACTTTACAAGGCTTAGGCACGGTGTCCAGCGTATTGTATCATTATTACAGCTACTAGGAATCTTCTATAACCCCATCCTTTGCGCGCTAAAAAAAGGAAACCGGCTTTAGGGCCGATGCACAGCCTTTTATTTATTTGGAAGGAGGAATGTTTAATGGAAAATTCGAAGAAAAACGAAGAAATTGAAACCAATCGCTTGGGCATAGATAGGCCTGTCCTCTATATCTCCCTTGGCATCTCACTTATTTTCATTCTTACTGCCCTGATTTGGCCGGATCAATCGGCAACTGTATTTAACGGATTATTCAATCTGATCATCAATCAATTCTCATGGCTTTATATGCTAGGGGCCACCGTTTTTGTAGGCTTTTGTCTTGTAATCGCATTCAGTAAATACGGAAAAATTAAATTGGGCAAAGACGACGAAAAACCCGCATATAAAATGTATAGCTGGGTAGCCATGCTTTTTTGCTGCGGGACCGGTATCGGCTTATTGTTCTGGTGTACTTCAGAACCCATGATGCACTTTGCCGCCGCTCCCTTTACCGATAGCAATACGGCTTTGGCGGCACAGCAAGCTGTAAGGCAAAGCTTTTTCCACTGGGGTATCCATCCCTGGGCCATCTACGTAGTGGTAGGCCTCTCACTTGCCTATTTCGGCTTCCGCAGGGATCTTCCTCCCCTTTTAAGTTCTTCACTCTATCCTTTTATGGGGGAAAAAGGAATGGTGGGCCCTCTAGGAAAGACCATTGACATCATTGCCATCGTCTGTACCGTTTTCGGGGTGGCAATCTCTTTGGGCATGGGGGCTATGCAAGTGTCTACCGGTTTAAATTATCTTTATGGCCTTCCCAGCAGTATGATAACATTTGTCATTATCATCCTCGTGACCACGGTAATTTTCATCCTTTCTTCTATCACCGGGATCGACAAAGGCATCAAATGGCTGAGCAATATCAATCTCACAATGGCTATCGTTCTTTTAGCCTGTGTCTTGACGCTCGGACCCACCGGTTATATCCTCAACACTTTCAGTCAATCAATGGGAGATTATCTGCAGAATATCGTCTGGATGAGCTTCTTTGTAGACGGCAACGGCGAGACCGCAGCCCGTACCTATGAAGGGTGGGTCGGCGCCTGGACAATATTCTACTGGGCATGGTGGCTGGCATGGGCACCCTTCGTGGGTACTTTTATTGCCCGGGTATCACGAGGACGCACTATTCGCCAATTCATCTTCGGCGTCCTTGTGATTCCCACCGTCTTTTCCTGTATTTGGTTCACTGCTTTTGGGGGAACCGCTTTACATATGGAATTGTTTGAAGGTATCTCGATCTCAGCCGCTGTTGCGGAAAATAGTACCACCGCCATCTTCGCTATGCTGAGCAATTTGCCACTGTCCACTTTATTGAGCCTTATTTCCATGCTGATCGTGCTTATTTTCTTCATCACCTCCGCGGACTCCGCCACTTATGTGGTGTCGATGATGTCTTCCAAGGGAAACTTGTATCCCGATATAAAATTAAAAATTCTCTGGGGTGTGATCATTGCTATCGTTGCTCTCTTGCTTCTTCTAGCCGGTGGGTTAGCACCAATGCAAAAGATTTCCATCGCTATCGCCTTCCCCTTCTTGTTTGTCATGTTCCTTTGCATCGGCAGTATGTTTAAATGTTTGGGACAAGAAAACATGCCCGCTAAAATCACTAATGGCAAGCAGGACGCGCAGGAATCTGGAGAAACAATACCGGGCTAAAATAAAAGTTTAATCTATTTTAAAAGGACGTCGGCCTTATAGACCGACGTCCTTTAAATATCTGCAAAAATATCGTACCAGATTTTTTTACATACCACGGTTTCTCGTATCAACGAAAAAATTCTCTTCCGTTTCCTCTCGCTCCCATTCCGGCTTTTCGGTAGCAATGGCTTCAATATGGGATTCAATATAAATATCCTTATCGATCATATTGGCCTGGGCATAAATATCTTCATGATTTATCGTGAGATCGATATGAACGGCGCCGTTCTGTTTGGCCATCTCCGTAGCTTTCGCCGCGGCGAATTCCTTACCGTAAGCCACCCCTTCTTCTAATCTATCGAAATATTTTCGTTCCCAGATGGAGTGGAGCACCACCGGAACTGCCTTCTCCCGGATTGATTAGGATTTTTACCGTCTCCATAATCTTGCCGGTAGCGGAACCCACCGCATTAGCCACCTCAGGATTCTTTGGAGTAACCAAACGGGCATCAAGTTTTTCTGCCATCAAAGGCAACCAAGCTTTTACCGGCGCACCAATACCGATGATCGGGATTTGCGGCTTCATTGAGCAAGTTAACAAAGTATCTTTGCCGTTAAACAACTGTTTTTCGATAAAATACCGGGCCACTGCTTGTTCTTTTAAGGAAAAACAGTTGCCTTCATAGTTGGAGATGCTTTGGAGACAAGCATAACATAATTCATCCACGATCAAAGCGGAGGCCCACTTGATAAATTCTTCCATATTCATATCAAAACGGGTAGCCAAAAGCTTAACTGCGGCTTTGGCACCGTCCACATTCCATTGGGTATAATCGCCCTTGGCATGAAGGATATCGGTGGGCGTAACAGAAATTCGCCCTAAGACGCCGGTATTGACAAGCCGGCTGAAGTCGATCAGGTTTAGTTCCGATTCCAATGCCTGGATGATATAGAAAAGGCTGTGGGGGCCGTCCTGTAATACCTGTAGAATCTTGCGTTCACTTTCGGTAAGCGTAACGGTCTCCCTCTCATTTAAAATCATAAAGCAATCGGTGGCCTGAGAATATAAGAGAAGATAAGAACGGGAAAGCGATGAATTATCCAGTTCCTCCACCAAATAAGGATAGTAGTAAGAAAGCACGCTGATGGGCCAAACCCGCTGCGGTCCCACTTTAAATGAACCATTCAGATCTTTTTGCAAATAGCTGTCGCCACCCAGACCATAGGCGCATATATCCGCGGCTTCCACCCGTGTCAACCAGCCGCCAACCTGCGCCCCCTCCTCATTGATCCGGGGAATCCCATTCCGCAAGATCGCAATATCTGTGGTGGTTCCACCCATGTCTAGAACCATGACATCTTTTTCATTGGCCAAAAAGGTAGCGCCAATGATACTGGATGCAGGTCCGGACAGCAGTGTCTCAATGGGTTTGTCCTCCGCTTGCGTCTCTCCCATCAGGGAACCGTCTCCTTTCACTACCATAATAGCCGCTTTAATTTGTTTTTCCGCCAATACCTTTTTGACGGAAAGGAGCAAGTCCTTAATAATTGGAATCAAACGGGCATTGAGAATTGCCGTAACTGTCCGCTCATGAACTCCTAAAGAACGGGTAAGATGATGGGCACATACCACCGGCACATCAAGAATCTCCTTAACAAGAGCTTGTGCAGTCAATTCGTGGATCGGATTGCGAATACTCAAATAGCTGGAAATGGCAATAGCATCTACTTTACCCCGAAAGCTTTAAATCGCCTCCCGGGTCAAAGCTTCATCCATTTCCTCTTTTTCTTCCCCCTTCACATTATGACCTCCGGGCACGGTACGTATCTCCTGTACCGGTAGTTTCTGGGTGGGAGAAAACCCAATCATTAAGAGCCCTACTTCGCAACCTCTCCCTTCCACAATGGCATTCGTCGCTAAGGTAGTGGAAAGGGACACGACACCAATCTCTTCGAAATTATTAAAATCCAACTGATTGATGCAATTCACAATACCAATGCTTAAATCTTCCCGTGTAGTTAAGGCCTTTGCTTTGGCGATGATCTGTTTTGTTGTTCGCTCAATGACCACACCGTCGGTATATGTACCGCCGGTATCAATACCAAGCACTAGTGACATTTGAATCCCTCCTGTTTATACCGGATAATGCTCCCGTACCCTATAGGGAGAAAAAAGAAAAGAGTGGGCTGCTCATAAAGATGACCAGCCCCTTTCTTCCCGAATAAGCTCGTGAAGAAGTAGAAAACCAATATAACAAACACCCGGAGGTTTTTTCAATAATTTTACTCCACTGTATCTCTGGAGCGTTTAATCTTCACCCGGCATGTGGCCAACAGCATTTTCAACAATATGACGAATCTTGGCCACCACATCCTTGGGGAGCGGAGCCGGTTCGTGGTATTCAATAATGTCTCTTACCTTTTCGTTGGCAACTTCCGTTAAAGTTTTCCCACCGGCTTTTTGCCATAAATCCCTGGCCGCCCGGCTTACGATACTGGGAGTATAATCTTTATGGTGGCATTTGGGCTGATAATCTTCTTCATCATCATCGTCATCGGTGATATCCGATACACAAACATCGTATCTGCCGCCGGGCCCTACTTGCTCGATGCAGTCAAGGGACAAGGTTTCTTCATTTACAGGGATACCTGCGGTAAGGCGGCGCGCCATACCCACCACTTCATCGGCCAAAACGACCAAATCAAGATTGGAGGTAGTGCCATATTCGGAATAACCGATATCATGGTTCAAGTTTGGACCGGACATATTCGTCATTGCTACAGACAATGCCGCTTCGATCCCTGCTTGTTCATCAATAATACTGGAATCAGTGCAACCCGCGGTACCAAACATCGGCAAATGCAGATAATGCGCTACATCTGCAAGTCCCGCCAATTGGAGGGATAACTCCGGTGCACCATAGGAGAAAATGGTTGAATTCATATCGAGAATTGTGTAAACACCTCCCATGATATACGGCGCTCCTTCTCTTGTGCACTGGCTTAAGACCAGACCACTCAAGCTTTCACACAATCCCTGTACCACTACGCCGGCCAAAGTGGTAGGTGCGGTACCTCCCGCCATAATACAAGGCGTGAAGATGGTAGGCAAACCTTTTTGCGCACCCATAATCACCTTTTGCAGGGCTTCCTGGCAATGAACACCGGGAGAAATCGGTTCCACGTATAAACAGATGAAAGGATGCATCCTTAGTTCCTCTTCGCTGCCGGCAATAGCTTCCGCCATAGCGATACAGTCTTCCTGTCCCCATTGGTCGGTACATACATTGACAATGGGTTTTTCCGTATTGAGGAGCTGTTGTTCAAATTCCCAGCGGTCGGCAACCAGAAGCGGGACATCCTGTACCAAACCCAAAGACATGGCAAAGTCAATATTGGGTAGAGCATCTAAAACTTTTGTTGCCCAGCCAATGCTGCGATTATTGGAACGATGACGCTCATTGGTATAGGGATTCCGGGTAAACGGCGTACCGGAGCCGGAACCAAAATAGGAATTATGTCCTTCCAAAAACAACTCCGATTTCCCTGTGCGACTATTGCATAATACAACATGCTTTTGGCAGGTTCGCAATGCTCTTTCCGTGATATAGGCAGGAATCCGTACCCTGATGCCATCTACCCAGCAGCCGGCTTTGCGCAAGATCTCGATGGCTTGGGGATCATGAAAATCCGTCCCCGTCCGCCACATCACTTCTTCTGCAGCTAAGACCAATTCCTGGCATTGCGATTCTGTATAGACCTGCATTCTTGTAGATGCGTTCGCCTTATAATTCGTTCTCGTCTTCAAATATTCCGCCCCCTTTTTATAAAGCGCCTTCCGCTTTGTCAACGATTGCTTTTAATTCATTGGCAACCTTGGCATCAAGGGATTGGTCACTATGGAATTTAAGTAAACCTTGTACTTTTTCCTTAGCTCTTATGCCCAAGCTTTTACTTCCAGCTGCCATCCAGTCATCAATACGGTTTCTATTCATCAATTGCGGCCAAAATTGCTCGGATTTAAAATAGTACATCGTATGTTCGGCACCAAGATAATGACCCCCGGGCTGCACATCGTCGATAACACCACGCGCCAGTTTATCTTCATTGACTTCTATGCCGCGCATGATTCTTCTCGTCATGCCCATCACTTCATCACCGATGGCAAGCGAAACCGCGCTGGCCGTGAGACCCGATTCTATTTGACCCGCGCCATAAATCAAATTGGTTCCGGCAAGACCGGCATGCAAAATACTAAAGGTAGATTCCAATCCGAGCTGGGCATCGCTTACCTTCGTATCGGATCCGCCACCAAAGCCAAAGCTGGGAACACGGAGATAGCGAAGGACATTGGCATAACCCGCATTCAAAAGGCTGACTTCCGGAGCGCCATACGGTGCAACACTGTTTTCCGTATCATTGGGGGTGAAGAACGCGCCGGAGATCACCGGGGCCCCTTCCTTCACCAACTGCGTCAAAAGTATGCCCACAAGGGCATTAGCCAAAGCCACTACCAAGGCGCCGGCACTCTTCGCGGGAGCCGTCACTCCGGTGGTCAACTGGCTGCCATAAATAACGGGAATGCCGTTTTCCGCTGCAAGAATAAGGATATCCAGAAGTTCTGCGCTATGAGAAAGGGGTTCCAAATTAACGGCATAAAGCGCAGTAAAGGGATTCATTTGGAGTTTCTCCAAACCACCGGCTACCGTTGCCGCCATATCCACAATGACCTTTGCCTGATCAATGCCGGCAACTTTCTGAATGATCGGCTTTTTCGTATTGGCAACCATGGCTTCATATGCATGGATTGCGGCCACTTTGCTGTCAACATCCGACGGCAATCCGCTATCCATCACGAAATCGATATTATCGAGATCACTACAAATCTTAGCCGTATCTACGATATCCGCTTTTTTGACGGTACGGACTTCATCACTATTAATATCAATCATGGCTTGATTGCCGAAACCGGGACCATAATGAACATTATCCGTTTCCATTAAAATGGCACGTTTACCATCCCGGTCACAAAGGGTGATTCGAGAAGGCGCGGTTCTTAAGGCCCATTCCATTTTTGCAGAAGGAAATCGCACCCGGTTTCCATCTACCCAGCACCCACCAGCGGCAAAAATACTTAGGGCTTTTGGGCTCAAAATATCGGCGCCGGTTCTTTCTAAAATCTCAAAAGCCGTCATGACAATCTCTTCACATTGATCATCACTCAGCATTTTCCAGGAAATGGTTTGATTGATATCATAATTGGCTCTTGTAAACAAGCTTTTTGTGGTATACAAAATGCATCGCTCCTTTCTATTCCTTAGCCTTATTGGTTACGACAATAATTTTTTACAAAGATCCACCGCGGAAGCGGCATCAGGGGCGAAGCCGTCGGCACTGATCTCATCAGCAAAATCCTGAGAAACCGGAGCGCCGCCGATAATCACTTTCACCTGATCCCTAAGGCCTTCTTCACGGAGCAATTCAATGGTATCTTTCATGTGCAGCATAGTAGTGGTCAAAAGCGCTGACATAGCGATGATATCGGGTTTATTTTCCTTCATCCCGGCAACAAATGTTTCCGGCGCTACATCGATACCGGCATTGATCACAGTAAAACCAACACTTTCCAACATAATTCCCACTAGGTTTTTGCCGATGTCATGGAGGTCGCCTTTTACGGTTCCCAGTAAAACGGTACCTAATGTTTGCATTTCACCGGAGGCAAGAAGCGGTTTCACCAAATTCAAGCCGTTATCCATAGCCTTTGCACACATCAAAACTTCCGGCACAAACATTTTATTGGCTTTAAAACGGATCCCCACTTCCGACATACCGGCGATCAAACCGGTATTGATAATATCCAAAGGAGCTACACCTTCATTCAACAGTTCCTGAACGATAGATGCTACTTTTTTTTGTTTTCCCTTGATGACTTCTTGCGCAAGCTGTTCTAATGTTGCCATTTTATATCCTCCTTCATATTTGATTCTTTTTTCTTTTTTATAAAATTCTGTTACCACGTTTATCTTATTATTGGAATTTAGTCTTCACCGGGCATGTGGCCCACGGCGTTTTCAACAATATCGCGAATTTTACCCGCAATATCTTTGGGCAAAGGCGTCGGCTCATGATACTCGATGATATCCCTGACCTTTTCATTGGCGACTTGGGTTAAGGTTTTACCCCCGGCTTTTTGCCAAAGTTCTCTTGCCGCCCTGTCCACCAATCTAGGCTGATAATCTTTGCGCGGATCTTTCGGTATATAATCGTCTTCGTCATCATCAACATCCTCTTCAACATCGCATTGGTTGAAGCGGCCGCCGGGGCCGATTTCCTCAATTTGATCCCTGCTCATGGTGGAATCGTCCACTTCAATCCCAGCGGTAAGATGGCGTGCCATGCCGAGTACTTCGTCGGCAATCACCACCAGATCCAGATTTGAAGTAGTGCCGTATTCGGAATAACCGATATCATGATTCAAATTGGCGCCGGACATATTGGTCATCGCAATAGACAAAGCCGCTTCCACCCCACCCTGTTCATCAATGATACAGGTATCTGTGCATCCGGCAGTACCGAACATAGGCAAATCAAGATAATGTGCCACATCGGCAAGACCTGCCAAAAGCAAGTGCAGTTCAGGAGCACCATAGGAAAAGATCGTTGACCCCATATCCAAAACCGTGTATACGCCACCCATAATGAATGGAGCGCCTTCTCTGGTACATTGGCTCAATACCAGACCGCTTAGACTTTCACACAACCCCTGCACCATAACGCCGGCCATTGTCACAGGTGCAGTACCCCCCGCCATAATACAGGGCGTATAAATGGTCGGCAGGCCCTTCTTGGCCCCCATCACCAATTTCTGGGCCGCCTCAATACAATGGACACCGGGGGAGATTGGCTCAGCATACAAGCAGATAAATGGGTTCCTCCGCAGTTCTTCTTCTCCTCCGGCCACGATCTCCGCCATCTTGATGCAGTCTTCCTGCCCCCATTGGTCCACACAAACAGTGATGATCGGCTTTTCCGTATTTAAAATTTGTTGTTCGAATTCATGCCGATCGGAAATCAGTAAAGGGACATCCTGGACAATACCAAGGGACATCGCATAGTCGATCTGTGGGAGGGCATCCAATACCTTTGTGGCCCAGCCGACGCTTTGTCTTGTAGCGCGATGCCGTTCACCGGTAAAAGGATTTCTTGTAAAGGGGGTGCAGGGACCGGAACCAAAGTAGGAATTGTTTCCTTCAATAAACAGCTCTCTGGCACCTGTACGGCTATTGCATAAAACAAGGTGTTTCTGACAGGAACGCAACGCCCATTCCGTAATATACGCGGGAATGCGCACTCGTCTCCCATCTACCCAGCAACCGGCTTTACGGAGAATCTCGATGGACTCCGGATCATAAAATTCCGTGCCCGTTCGCCACATGGCTTCTTCCGCAGCATAAACCAGCTCCAGGCATTGGGAGTCGGATAAGATTTGCATCCTTGCGGAAGCGTTTGCCTTATAGTTTGTTCTCGTCGTCAACATGCTTCTCTCCTTTCTCTCTTAGGTTTGCATTTTCATCTTAGGACAAAATTTTAAATAAATATAGAAAATTTTTTACATCTATTATCGATAATTTTACTACTTCGTTTTCATGCGTTGACAGCACAAAATATTAAAAGTATACTGTGGTTAATAAAATAGTATCACTTGGAAAAATTGCATAATGACCATGATACAGGCGGCAACAAATGTAAAGAACTTGTAGAATTATTGAACGAACATGATGTATATCTCCGAAAAGAGGGAATTGTCATGGATCATGATCACTTAATTGCACAACTCGAAAATGCCGGCAACCTGTTTTATGCTACAACAAGTATCCACACCTACGTGATTGATGTCGTCAATCGCAAGGCTATCGAAATTCCGCGCAATACAATTAAAAACTGCCTCTGCAAAAAAATCTCCGCGCATCTGCACCTTGATGTGGATTTGAGTCATATGTATGCAAATTGCAATCTGCCCACCAATGTCAATCATCAATTAATTTATAAGTGTCCATATGGCTTAACCAATATCATTGTTCCCGTAGTACAAAACAATCGCATTGAAATGGCGCTTTTGGGCGGCCCGATACTTTCTGAAAAGCCTGAGGAATTCTTGCGGCAAGAAATAGCCCCCCGCTTTCCAATGGATGAACACCTATTTCAGGTTCTCTTGAAAGAACTGGATCAATACCCCTGCTTAAATACAAATCAGATTATCGCTTACTCGGAAGTATTGAACGCCCTAACCTCCTATGAAGGCGGAGATTTTGTCCTATTGCAAGAATCGGACAATTTCCACAAGGAAGAAGAGGGACACGACGAAATATGCTCACGGCTCTTATATTCGGTAATTGATTTCATTTCCACCAATTATTCCAATAATATCACCCTGCAAGACGTGGCCCGGGCGACCTATGTAAATCCATCCTATCTAAGCCGGGTTTTCAACAAAGAATTAAACTGTCACTTTCGCTCCTATCTGAACAATATCCGCATTGACACAAGTAAGGAACTAATGGAAGATCCCCGGCTTAGCATCTCCGATATCTGCAATCAGGTTGGATTTGGAGACCAAAGCCATTACAACCGTGTATTTAAACAAAAGAGGGCATCACACCGGGACAATACAGGCGGAAGCTGATGAAAAATATGAATCGGGCCATGGGGGAACAACCGGAAAGGGAAAATGAGGGTCAAAAATACAGAGCACCGAAGCTAAATGAAGTCAACACTTAAAAACTGATTTTTTACGGTTTATACTAAGCAAACTGAATATCGCATCGAATGAAAGATTTGGGAGAGATCGTAAACATTTACGGCGCCGAAGGGGAAAGCAATAACTCTCAGGCAAAAGAACCGAATCCGGACGATACTCTGGAAAGCGTTTACGCACCGAAGAAGCAATTTCCAAAAAATATTTTGGAAAGAATCTTTCAGGTCATATGACAGAGGCAGATAAGAATTCTTATCTGCCTCTTTTTATTACCCAAAACACCTTTTGCCGCAAATATTGACACAAAAACCACCAAAAAGAACAAAATTTATTAAAACAAGGTCAACAACTACGGACAAAAAAACGCCGCTCTATGAATGCCACATAAAATCGGGAGGAAAGATGGCCCCCTTTGCCGGCTATCTCATGCCGATCCAATATGAAACTGGCATCATAACAGAACATCAATTGGTACGAACAAAAGCCGGTCTTTTTGATGTTTCCCACATGGGAGAATTCATTATCACAGGAAAAGACGCCTTAAAAAACATTCAAAATTTGGTGACGAATGATTGTGCAGCAATGGAAATAGGGCAAATCAAATATAGCCCCATGTGCAATGACCAGGGTGGTATCGTCGATGACCTGATGGTACATAAAATGGATGAAGACAGGTATATGCTGGTAGTCAATGCATCCAATCAGGAAAAAGACGCAGCCTGGATTCAAGCCCATCTTACGGGAGGCGTTCATTTTATTGATTCTTCCGCATTCATTGCGGAAATCGCCTTGCAGGGCCCCGCATCTGAAACCATCATGCAAAAGCTGGTTCGGAAAGAGGAACTGCCCCAAAAATATTATTATTGTCTGGACAATGTCACCGTAAAAGATATCACTTGCCTCATCGCCAAAACCGGCTATACAGGAGAGGATGGCTATGAAATATACACCAAAAATCAAAACGCTGTCCGCCTTTGGAATCTGCTGCTGGAAACCGGAGCAGAGGAAGGCATCGCCCCCTGCGGCTTAGGCTGCCGGGATACTTTGCGTCTGGAAGCCGCCATGCCCCTTTACGGCCATGAGATGACCGACGAAATCAGCCCCATCGAAACAGGACTCAGCCGCTATGTGGGAATGAATAAGAAAGATTTTATCGGGAAAAAAGCCTTGGTGGCAAAAGGTGCTCCCCGGCAAAAAAGAGTAGGACTTAAGATCACAGGGCGAGGCATCGCGAGAGAAGGGTATCCCGTCTTTCAGTATGGGAAACAAATAGGCTACATCATGTCCGGCAGTTTTTGTCCCACCTTGGGCGGCGCTTATGCCACGGCTTTTATAGATGTAGCCGCCGCGGAAATCGGCAATCCTTTGGAGGTAAAAATCCGCAAGTCAATGGTGGAGGCGGTGGTGGTACCTCTCCCCTTTTATAAAAAAAGCCAATCAAAATAAGGAGGATAAAATTATGAATATTCCCCAAGATCTACTGTATACTGAATCCCATGAATGGGTCAAAATCACAAAGGAAGAGGGTGCCTTCATCGGCCTCACCGATTTCGCTCAACATGCTTTAGGAGATATTGTCTTCATCGCCATGCCTGAAGTCGGCGATGAAGTAGTGGCTGGAAAAGCTTTTACCGATTTGGAATCGGTAAAAGCGGTGTCGGATATTTTCAGCCCCATCAGCGGGACGATTGCTGCCGTTAATGAAGAATTACTTGATGAACCCGGACTGATCAATATGGATCCCTATACAACCTGGATCATCAAGGTCAATCCCTATACCACGGGAAAAGCACTGCTTTCTCCGGAAGATTATGCCGAGATGATAGCAAAGGAGGAAGAATAAATGGGCACTTACGCACCTTCAACCAAAACAGACCAGGAGGAAATGCTCTCGGTCATCGGCGTGAAGGAGATAAGCGACCTATTCGCCGATATTCCCGAAGCCGTACAGTTTCATGGAGAGCTGGAGCTGCCTTCGGGCCAATCGGAACTTACCGTAAAAAATTATATTCAGGGGTTGGCGGCTAAAAACAAAGTTTTCCCCACCATCTGCCGGGGCGCCGGCGCTTATTATCACTATATCCCGTCCATCGTAAAGCGGATTACGTCAAAGGATGAATTTGTTACCGCCTATACGCCCTACCAGGCAGAGATCAGCCAGGGAATTCTGCAGTCGATCTTTGAATACCAAACGATGATCTGCGAACTGACAGGAATGGCTTTTGCCAATGCTTCCGTCTATGACGGCGCTACCGCCGCCGCGGAAGCGATCAATATGACGAAGGCTCGTAAGCGGACAAAGGCTTTGGTCTCCGCTGCTGTCAATCCTGAAACGATCGCTGTAATCAAAACCTATGCCTTCGCCAGTGGCGATCAAATTGAGATCATCCCTACAAAAGAAGGGAAAACGGACCTCGCTGCATTGGAAGCCGCCATAGATGATACCACCGCCGCGGTTTACATCCAACAACCCAACTATTTTGGGCTCATTGAGGAACCCAAAACCATTGCCGATCTCACCCATGCAGGAAAAGCAAAGCTGATTATGGGTTGTTACCCCATCGCCCTGGGCATCTTGGAATCTCCAGGGGAAGTGGGAGCCGACATCGCCGTCGGCGAAGGTCAGCCTTTGGGATTACCCTTGAGTTTCGGTGGTCCTTATCTCGGTTTCATGACGACCACGCCTGCAATGATGAGAAAACTACCCGGCCGCATCGTAGGAGAAACAACGGATGTTGACGGCAAAAGGTCTTTTGTCCTCACTCTGCAAGCCCGGGAACAACATATCCGCAGAAAAAAGGCGGCCAGCAACATCTGCAGCAATCAAGCCTTGTGCGCATTTACCGCAGCCGTCTATATGGCGGTGATGGGAAGTAGCGGGATCAAGGCGGCGGCATCACAATCCTATCACAAAGCGCACTACGGAGCAAAATGCATCGGCGCCTTTCCGGCTTTCATTTGATCTATGAGGGAGAAATTTTTCAATGGTGTCACCTCTTGCCCGGTTCAGTAGAAAAAGCCTTAAAAGCTCTTGAAGACCATCATATTCTCGGCGGCTACCCCCTACAGGATAATCAGATCCTCTGGTGCTTTACGGAGATGAATAGCAAAGAGGAAATCGAAAAAGTTGCCGCAATCTTACAGGAGGTGTCTCGCTGATGAAAGTAATATTTGAGCGCAGCAGTGCCGGAAGAGGCAGCGCAATCCTGCCCCCCTTGGATGTACCCTCTTCGCCGTTACCGACATGCTCTCGGTGCAAAACACCTCTCCATTTGCCGGAACTGGCAGAAGTGGATGTTGCCCGCCACTACAGCGCCTTGGCAAAATATACCTATGGTGTCAATCACGGCTTCTATCCCTTGGGTTCTTGTACAATGAAATACAATCCCAGTATCAATGAAGAGCTGGCCGCCCTTCCCGGCTTCACCAATATCCACCCGCTCCAGCCGGATGATACGGTACAGGGCTGCCTGGAGCTATTGGCTTTAACGGAAAAATATCTCTGTGCCATCACCGGTATGGACCGAATGACACTTCAACCCGCCGCCGGTTCCCACGGGGAATTTACGGGGTTACTCCTTATAAAAAGCTATCATAAAGACAGAAACGATGAAAAACGCAAAGTAATCCTCGTTCCCGACTCCGCCCATGGCACCAACCCTGCCAGTGCAGCATTAGCCGGATTCACCGTTGTCAATATCCCCTCCAATGCAGATGGACTTGTAGACATCGGCGCCTTAAAGGCTGCTGTCGGCGAAGATACCGCAGGCCTCATGTTAACAAATCCCAATACTGTTGGGCTTTTTGAAAAAAACATCTTGGAAATCACCGATATCGTACACAAAGCCGGAGGCCTCGTTTATTATGACGGTGCGAATCTCAATGCCATTATGGGCAAAGTCCGACCGGGAGATATGGGTTTCGATACCATTCACCTGAATCTTCATAAGAGCTTTGCCACTCCACACGGCGGGGGTGGCCCCGGCAGCGGCCCCGTAGGCTGTAAGGACTTTCTCGCTCCCTATCTGCCCACACCAAACGTGGAAGGAAACGCCCCTTATCACCTGCAACACCAAATGCCAAAATCCATTGGCCGGGTAAAAAACTACTACGGCAACTTCCTTGTCATTGTCAAGGCTTTTGCTTATCTCTGCACATTAGGAAAAGAGGATACCGGCTGTGGCGGAACAAGCCGTCTTAAACGCCAATTATCTATAATGAAAAAGCTGGCCGGCGTTTATGAAGTCGCTTTTCCTCGTCTCTGCATGCATGAATTTGTACTCACCTTGGAAAAATTAAATAAAGCTCAAGGGGTTTCCGCCCTCGACATTGCCAAGGCTCTGATTGACCTCGGTATTCATCCCCCCACCATGTATTTCCCCCTCATCGTTCATGAAGCATTGATGATCGAACCAACGGAAACAGAAAACAAGGATTCCCTGGACGAAGCGGCTTTGGCCTTCCTAAGTGCCTATGAAAAGGCAAACCGAACGCCGGAAGAAATGCATCAATTGCCTTTAACTGCACCGGTACGCCGTCTGGACGAAGTAAACGCGGCAAGAAATCCTCGTCTGCGTTATTATTTTTCCGTCAAAGCAGGATCATAAAACATAGGAGATAAAGGAGGTGCCGAAAGTGAAACAAGTCCAATTTTATATTAGCCGATCTACAAATCCATATGAAAATTTGGCAATTGAAGAATATCTTCTCGATCATCTGGAAATGGATGCCGCTATCCTTTATCTTTGGCAAAATCAAAATACCGTCGTAATCGGGAAAAATCAAAATTGCTGGAAGGAATGTAAGATCCATGCACTGGAAGCAGAAGGCGGGCATTTAGCCCGCCGTCTCTCCGGCGGTGGCGCCGTTTACCATGATCTTGGCAATGTCAATTTTACCTTTATCTTGAAAGAGCATACATATAATGTTTCCCGTCAACTGGATGTGATTTTAGCGGCGCTGAAGCAACATGGTATAGAAGGAGAAAAATCCGGGCGCAACGATCTCATCATTACCAATGCGGATAAAACTGATTCGGGACAGAAGTTTTCCGGCAATGCCTTTTACAGTCGGGGAGAGAATTGCTATCATCACGGCACCATCATGCTGGATGTGGACAAAGAATTCCTTTCCCGCTACCTGCAACCATCTGTGGAAAAACTACAATTTAAGGGTGTTTCCTCTGTTAGATCCCGGGTCATCAACCTTAAAGAAATCGCGCCCGATCTTACCGTTCCAGCACTCCAGGAAAGTTTACGCATCGCATTTGAAAAAGAATATGGACAAAAAGCCAGGGAAATTTCTGGCCTTCCTATAGCGGACATCGAACAATTAACAAAAAAATATGCCTCATCCTCTTGGAAATACGGAAAGGGAGGAGACTTTTCTCTCTCCATCGGGCATCGCTTTTCTTGGGGTGAGATCGAAATCGCGATGGAAACAAAAGCCGGACATATAAGCAATGTGGCGGTATATTCCGATGCCATGAATAGCAGTCTTATCGCATCCATTGCTCCCTGCCTTCAAAACCGCCCCTTTAACGGCGCGGCTTTAGGGACAGCGCTAACCCCTTTGGAAAAAGAACATACCAGGGAGAACCGTACTATGATTCGGGAAATACGTGAATTTCTCTGTATACAAGATTTTTAAGGGAGGAACACCGCATGGAATCATACGATTTGGTCATCATCGGCAGCGGCCCCGGGGGCACGGCAGCAGCCAACAAAAGCGTCCGGATGGGATTAAAAACCGCCATTGTGGAAAACAGGGAATTTGGCGGTACCTGCTTAAACCGGGGCTGTATCCCGACAAAGTCTCTACTCCACTCAGTAAAGCATTATGAAGCAATAAAGACTTCTGCCGACATCGGTATCACCGTAACAGGACTGGAATTTGATTTTCCCCGCATCCACCAACGAAAAAATGCCGTGGTGGAAAAACTTCGGAACGGCCTTACCCAGTCGATCAAAAGGGATAAAATCAAGGTTTATCAAGGCACCGGTACCATTACTGGCCCCCATAATATTCGTATCAAAGAAAGTAACGAAGAAATCAGAGCCGAAAATATTTTGATCGCCACCGGATCTGAACCGTCACTGCCCCCCATCCCCGGCATTGATCTCCCCAATGTGATGAATAGTGACGGCTTTCTCAGCCGTGAGGATTCGCTTTTATCGAATGTCGCGATTATTGGCGGCGGTGTCATTGGTGTGGAATTCGCCACAATCTTAAATGCCTTGGGCAGCCAAGTAACCATCCTAGAAGCAATGAACCGGCTTTTACCTACTATGGATAAGGATATTGCGCAAAATTTAACCATGCAGTTTAAAAAAAGAGGCATTGTCATCCACACTGGCGCCATGGTAGAAAAAATCCAAAAGGAAAATAGCCTCACCTACACCTTTGAAAAAAATGGACAAAAGGAAACCGGTACCGCCGCGGGAATTATCGTCGCTATCGGACGCAAAGCACATACGACTTCCCTCTTTGCGGATAATATCCCCATTGCAATGGAGCGAGGCTTTATTATTGTTGATGAAAACTGCCGCACCAATATCAAAAGCATTTACGCTATTGGCGATGTAACAAAAGGCAGCATACAACTGGCCCATTACGCCTCATCTATGGGAATCATTGCTGTGGAAAAAATCGCCGGACACCCTTCCTCCGTCAATCTCGGTGTCGTTCCCGGTTGCGTTTATACAGCGCCGGAAATCGCTACGGTGGGAATGACAGCTGCGGAAGCAAAAGCAAAAGGATACGCGGTCAAAACCGGGAAATCACTCATGAGCGCCAATGGTAAATCCGTGGTAGAAGAGGAGGATAGAGGCTTTATCAAGCTGGTATTCGATACTGAAAGCGACCGGCTTTTAGGCGCGCAAATGATGTGTGCCCGCGCCACGGATATGATCGCAGAAATGGCCACCGCCATTAGCCATTCTCTGACCGCCAAAGAGTTGGCCGCCATAATCCGCCCCCACCCCACCTTTTGTGAAGCGGTAACGGAAGCGGTGGAAAACGCAATGGTACGTCAATCCATAGTTTAAGAAGAACACCCCAATAAACTTCCGGAAACAGGCAGTACGTCTTTGCCCTATACTCCGAGTCATACTGGGCTTCCTCCTTTTATTTTCCCGCCACTGCCCGGATTTCCCGCACTTTTGGCAGCCTTTCATAATACTATAGTGGAGGAAGTGATTTCCGGAGATAAAACTATGAAGAAAAAAGCAGTTATTGTCGCCCAAACAGAGGCCTATAAATACCAGCTTCTCCACGCTGTCGCAGAAAAAGAGCGTTTAGCGGAGGAAGGCCCCGGAGAGTTGGACCTGCTCATCCTGTCCTTAGTTGATAAATTGGAAGTGCTCTTTTGGGTCCTGGATATCGAACTACCCACGGAAGATCTGATGGACCGTTATGATATTATCTATCATTGAGACACTTCCTTCCTGCGTAAAAAGTAGTGCGACCAAAGCAAAATAAATCGGGGCGGGAGAACTCTCCCGCCCCGAAGATTGTCGATAGCGTCGACAAGATGGGAGACTGAAGACAAAGGCCTAGAGCTAGGAAAAGCAAAGCCCCTGGAAGCGCAGTGTATATAGAGTGTACTGCCCCGAAATAAAAGGACAGGGAAAAGAAGACCCTAACTGGAAAGGTCAAGAAAAATGGACAGAGAATTAAAGGTTAATTAAACATACTGGGCCTCAAATTGAGTTGGAGAAAGCCAATTGAGGGCCGAATGAATACGTTTGGTATTGTAATAAGTCTCAATATATTTAAAGATATCCATGCGAGCTTGTTCAGGGTTGTCATATTTTGCATCCTGAACAAGCTCTCTTTAAAGTACGATAGAACGATTCCATAATTGCGTTGTCATAAGGATTTCCCTTTACGACTCATACTTTTGTCGGAATCCGTAACGAATACACATAGACTGAAAGCGCTGAGATGTATATTGGGATCCCCGGTCTGTATGAATGATCAATCCCTCTGTGGGATGTTCTCTGCCAACAGCTGATTAAGTGCTGATAAAACCAATATATCACGAACTCTAGTATCCTTCGCATCCGTTACCTTACGAGAAATATCAATGAAAACAGCCAAATAAAGCCAACCGTGTTTCGTTGGGATGTATGTGATGTCGCCGACCCATATCTGATTTCTTTCATTTGCTTTGAATACTTGATTAAGGATATTTTCTTTTTCATCATAAGCATTTTGTTTGCCTGATACCGATAGAATTTCGCGTCCCTTTTGCAATTAAACCATGTTCACTCATTAAGCGGGAAACTCTTTTAGGATTGACCTTGATATTCTTTTGTTCCAATACCTTTTGTATACGCCGCTTGCACCACTTGCGCCCTTTGTTTTCATGGAAAATGTCTTCGATCATTTCCGATAGCACTTCATTTTCAATCGCACGTTTACTTTTTCGACGTTTCAGATAATCATAATAACCGCTGCGTGAGATCTTCAAAATTTTACAGGCCTTCTGAATATTGTATTTCTTTTGATTTTCTTTTAGAAACTGGAACCTCACACATTCTTTACTTTCAAGAGGCCTGGAGTTTTTTAGTATTTCGTTCTCCATTTTTAAATCATCAATTTGCTTTTGTAGTTTCTTGATTTCATACGTAGAGTTAAAAAGTGCGTTCCCATGTCTGGAAACGCACTTTCTCCATATTCGCATCATATTCGTTGATCCATCTACGCAGACTGCGCCGCTGATTCCCAGATCAATGGCTGTTTGCGTAACCGACTGATTTGTTCCTTGTGCCAGTTTTACCGCGGCCATTTTAAATTGCTTGTCATATACTGCTCGTTTCATAAACTGAACTCCCTTTCCGCCTTTCCGCGCTTTTCTTTCTGTCCAGTTTATTATACCATGACCATTTGGGGGATTCTTTTCAATGTCCGTTTTTCCTGGGGCAGTACAGAGATACATAAGCGGTCAGGGGCTTTGGTTTGACAACACTATCGGCTTTTGTCTGCAGTCTCGGGGCGGGAGAACTCTCCCGCCCCGCTCATCATTGCATCCGTTTCTAATGATCTCGTTTTTGGCAGATTAAAATTGCCATTCCTTCTGCCACCGTTACGATCGCTTCCCGATCGGTAAATTCATTACTGGTACCCCGCGTTTCTCCCAGCGTAAAAACCAGGCCCTCCAGCTGATAGCGCAGATGCCGGCTTTTTCCGGTTATAAAAGGAGAGGTCAAAGGCAAAAGAGAAAGATAATCGCCGGGGGCCCCCGCCAATACCAGCCGATCCCCGGCTCCGATCAGGCGGACGCTAGAAGTTTCCGCGAGCAGAACGATGGCCGCCTCTTGATAATACGGAATCAACGCAAATATATTGCCGATCTCCATATCCAAACGGGGACCGCCCAAAGCACCCAAAACCAAGATCTCTTTGGCTCCCCTAGTTAAAGCTGCCCGCAAAGCCAAGGCAAAATCAGTATCATCCTTATCCGTCGGGAAGGTCTCCATCACCACATCATGGGCGCGATAATAAGCGGCCACATCCGCCCCCAAGGAATCAAAATCCCCGATCGCCAAAGCGGGAACGATCCCCAAAGCCAGACACTGGCGGCCGCCGCCGTCGACTGCAATCACCTCATCATCCGGGAGCAACTGCTCACGATGCCAGGCATAGTCTTTTATTTCCCCATTGACAAAAAGTACGACTCTTCCCATTTTTTCTCCTCAGATACAGCGCAAGAGATTGGCCATTTCAATAGCGGTCAAGGCGGCGTCATAGCCCTTATTCCCGCCTTTGCTGCCGGAACGCTCAATCGCTTGTTCCAAACTATCTGTCGTCAGAACGCCGAAAATCACCGGTTTTTTCGCTTTTAAAGAAACCTGGGCGACGCCTTTGGACACTTCCGCCGCCACATAATCAAAATGCGGCGTCGCACCGCGAATCACAGCGCCTAAACAGATCACGGCGTCGACATCTTCCTTTGCCGCCAACTTTTCTGCCAAAAGCGGAATTTCAAAAGCGCCGGGCACGCGATAGAGGGCGATATCGTCACCGGACACGCCATGGCGGACCAGACCGTCTTCAGCCCCTTCGATCAATTTCCCGGTAATAAACTCATTAAAACGGGCGGCAACGATGGCAATCCGCAACCCTTCCCCAAGTAGATTTGCTTCAATTTTCTTCATTTCTCTGCTCCTTTTCCTTCATATCGGGTGGCAGGACAGAAACTGTCCTGCCGGAGAGGCCATCCGATATTTCAAGATATGCCCCATTTTCATTTTCTTGGTTTCCATATAAAAAGCATTGTGGGCATTAAGGGTGTTTCCAAATCAACTCTGTCCACAACTTCAAGACCATATCCTTCCAAACCCTTGATCTTTTAGGATTATTCGTGATCAAGCGGATCTTATGGAGGTTCAAATCCGCCAAAATCTGCGCGCCGATCCCATATTCCCGCATATCGGGAGGAAACCCAAAGGATATTGGCTTCCACCGTGTCCTTGCCTTGATCCTGCAATTCATAGGCTTTGATTTTATTGGCAAGACTGATGCCACGCCCTTCCTGGCGCATATAGAGAAGAACGCCACGGCCCTCCTTGGGCGATCATCTGCTGGGCGATGGCCAATTGGTCACCGCAATCACAACGCAAAGGAGCCGAATACATCGCCGGTCAAACATTCGGAATGAACGCGAACGAGAACAGGCTCATCAGCGGAAAGATCTCCCATCGTAAGCGCAACATGGGTATTATTGTCCAACTCATTCGAATAGGCATGGATCGTAAAATCCCATATCAGTCGGCAATTTTGCCTCTACTTCTTTATTGACCAACTTTTCCAAATGGCGGCGGTATTCGATAATGGCCGCCACGGTGATGATCTTCAATCCATGTTTTTCGGCCTTTTCCAACAAACTGTCCACCCGAGCCATGGTGCCGTCTTCATTCATCACTTCGCAGATGACACCGGCAGGATAGAGCCCCGCCAAACGCGCAAGATCCACCGCCGCCTCTGTATGCCCGGTACGCTTTAATACGCCGCCTTCCTGGGCGATCAAAGGGAAAATATGCCCGGGGCGTTTTAAATCCCCCGCTTTTGTTTCAGGGGACATAATGGCGTGAACCGTTTCCGCCCGCTCAAAAGCAGAAATACCCGTCGTCGATTTTGGTCCATCCACCGACACGGTAAAACCGGTGCAATGATTGTCGGTGTTTTTTTCCACCATATAATTGAGCTCCAGCTCTTCCGCTCTAGTCTTGGTAATGGGCATGCAAATCAGCCCTCTAGCATGGGCGGCCATAAAATTGATGGCTTCCGGGGTGACTTTTTCCGCTGCCATCATCATATCGCCTTCGTTTTCCCGGTCTTCATCGTCAATGGCGATCACCATTTTCCCGGCCTTAATATCCTCCAGTGCTTCTTCAATCGTATTGAATCTACTCATATGCCTCGCTTCCTTTCCAGCAAAATCCCATCATATTATAGGAATCCGTTCTCCGACAGAAAATCCATATCGATCCGCTGTTTTTCTATTTTCGGCGCCAAAAAGCGGCGCACATATTTCCCGATCAAATCCGTTTCCAAATTCACCAAGTCACCGATTTTAGCATACCCCAAAGTGGTTTCCGTCATCGTATGGGGAATAATAGAAACGGAAAAAAAGTTCTCATTTAACTCCATAATGGTGAGGCTGATCCCATCCACGGCGATGGAGCCTTTCATCACCATCTCCTGCAAGAGCTCCTTTCCTGCCGCAATGGAAATAATCCGGGCAATGCCCTCGTTCCGCTGGCGCAGGACCCTGCCGCGGCCGTCCACATGGCCGCTGACCAAATGGCCGCCAAGCCGACCTCCCATGGCCATCGCCCGCTCCAAGTTAACCCCGTCTCCCGCACCTAAAGTTGACAAAGCCGTGCGCTGCAAAGTTTCCACCATAACGTCGGCAAGAAAACCGTTTTCCCTTAATTCCCGCACGGTGAGACAGGCGCCGTTGACGGCGATGCTATCTCCGATCTTTGTCTCGACCAGCACCTTGCTGCAATCGATAGCGATCAAAGCGGAATCATCCTCCATCCGGATCCTGTTTATTCGCCCTTTTTCTTCAATAATGCCGGTAAACAATGGCTGATCCCCTCCTTTGGCTCACATTCCACCAAAATATCCTGATCGATCTTTTCCACAGAAAGTACCGTAATCTCCTTCGCTTCCGTCATGTGCGCTACCGGCGGCAAAGCAAAGGCTTCTTTTCCTTCCGGCCCCAAAAACTTTGGCGCAATAAAACAATGATATTTATCCCAAACGCCTGCTTGGAAAAAGGCTGTGGCGATACGGCTGCCGCCTTCCACCAAAACCCCGCCAATCCCCCGGCGATACAGATCATAGGGTAATTGTTCAATGGCAACTTGGCCGTTTATCCCGGGGAGCGGGATGATTTGGGTTCCTTTTGCCGTCAGATCCGCCGCCTTCTCCCGATCATAATCCTCTCCCGTATAGATCAAGACCGGGGCAGTGGAAGCTCTAAAAATTTGGGCGTCTCTTGGGATCCTCAAGTGTGAATCCAACACAATCCGGGCCGGCGCTTCTTCCGGAGCGGCGATCCCGTAACGGATATTAAGGAAAGGATCGTCGGCGAGCACCGTTTCGATCCCCACCAAAACAGCGCCATAGCGCCGTCTGAGGCGATGGGTACGCTGCCTCGCGGCATCTCCGGTGACCCATTTTGATTCTCCATTGGCTAAGGCGATCTTCCCATCCAGGCTTTGAGCGGATTTTAAAGCAATGAAAGCCCGCTTTTCCAACATATTGACAATAAACACTTCATTCAGCATGAACGCCTCTTTCCCTAGAAGCCCCAAATGCACTTTGATCCCTGCCGCTTCCAAACGGCTAATGCCGTCGACTTTCTCATTGGGATCGGCCATCGCGATATAGACCTCGGCAATCCCCGCCGCTATCAGCGCATCGACGCAAGGCGGCGTACGGCCGAAATGGGAACAAGGCTCCAAGGTAACGAAGATCGTTGCACCCTTGGCATCCTCCCCTGCCTCTCTTAAAGCATGCACCTCTGCATGGGGAGTGCCGGCTTTTTGATGATAGCCCCGGCCGACGATCTTGCCATCCTTCACGATCACTGCGCCGACCATCGGATTCGGCCAAGTAAATCCTTCCGCCATTGCGGCAAGATGCAAGGCCTCTTCCATATAGGCAATTTCCTCTTTCATACCATGCCTCCAAAATAAAAAATCCCCGAAACATTTCGGGGACACTTACACAATAAACTGACGGCTCCCACCATCCATTTATTTTCCTTCTCTCATCCAGACTATACTGTCGGTCTCGGAATTGCACCGAATCAACCCAAAGGCTCGCGGACTATCACCGCCGGTACGGAATCACACCGTCCCCGAAGAAAAACCTGATCTGAAATTTTTCTCATTATAGCATATCCCCCATCCCTTGGCAAGGGGAGATCCATGCGCATCTTTTATAAACCGGTATAATATGCCACCTCTGCCCCAATATCCTGAGCGCCGAAAACGGCGGTCCCCGCAACGAGCACTTCCGCTCCGGCGGCTACCGCTTGAACGGCAGTTTCCCGGTTAATACCGCCGTCGATTTCGATTTGATAACGGTATCCTTTCGCTTGTTTCATTTTTTTCAACCATTTTACTTTATCCAGCATCTCCGTCATGAAACTTTGGCCGCCGAAACCCGGCTCCACACTCATCACCAAGACCAGATCGCAATAGGGCAAAAGTTCTGCCAAACGCTGACAGGGGGTATTGGGCTTTACGGAGATGCCCGCTTTTAGACCCAAGGCCGCAATCGTCTGCAACAATACGACCGGCGCTTTGGCCGCCTCATAATGAAAACAAATCAGATCGGCCCCGGCATTTTTAAAATCATTTAGGTACTTTTCCGGTTCTGCAATCATTAAATGGACATCAAAAAACAGGCGGCTGATCGGCCGCAGATTTTTGACGATACCCGCTCCAAAACTAATATTCGGAACGAAGTGTCCATCCATTATATCGAGATGGAGCCATTGGGCCCCCGCTTTTTCCACTTCTTTCACCATTTCACCAAGGCGACTGAAATCCGCCGCCAAAAGAGAAGGCGCTAAAATCGTCATCAGTATTTCCTCTCTCTTTCCTTGATTTCTTCAAACAAATCCCGATAGCGTTCATAACGGCCCTGATCTAACTCTCCGCATTCCAATCCCCGGGCAACGCCGCAATCCGGTTCTTTCAAATGTAAGCAGGAAGAAAACCGGCAATGCTCCGCAAATTCCAAAAATTCAGGATAATATTTTTGCAGATCCTCTTTCAGCAAACCCTCCGGCAGATACAAACTGCTGAAACCGGGGGTATCCGCAAGATAGGTCCCTTCGGACAATTTGAGAAGTTCGACCCGGCGGGTGGTATGTTTCCCCCGCGCGACCTTTTTGCTCAAATCACCGGTCTTCAAACAAAAGTCGGGATAGAGACTATTAATCAAACTGGACTTTCCCACCCCGGAAGGCCCGGCAAATACCGAAAGGTGCCCTTTCATCGCCTGTTCCAACTGGGAAAGGCCATACCCCTCCGCTGCGGAAAGCAGCAAAACCGGAAAATGGGCCGCGGTATAGGCCTTTGCCAAGACTTCCGCTTCCGCCGGGGTTACAAGGTCCACCTTATTAAAACAGATGACCGGTTCGATCCCTTTCTCCAATACCTGGATCAAAAGACGATCTAATAACAACAGATCCGGGGCCGGTTGCGCAGCGGCAAATGTGATCAACACGCGGTCGACATTGGCAATCGGCGGGCGCACAAGAACATTCTCCCGTTCCTGCACTGACTCGATCACACCTTTACCCGTCTCACGGGGGGTGAACCGGACACGGTCCCCGGGAAGAAATTTTTGCTCTTTTAGTCGGAAGCGACCCCGCAGAGAACAAGCCCAAAGGACGCCTTCCGCTTCCACATAATAAAAGCCATTATATCCTTTAATCAGGAGCCCTTCCAGCATATTAGCTCACTACTTTCCTGAGCACTTCCGACCCGTCCATGAAAACGATGACATCGCCGGGGGGCGTCACATTCACCGTCTTGGAAATTGTATCCCCTTCCGAATGGGTCTGGGAATAGATGGTCGAACTACCGTTAGCGTCGTCAACAACGATCGTGATCGTGACGTCGCCGCTGCCCATCGGTACCGTATACTCAACCGAAACAGATTTGGAAGCAGGGCCGGTACTTACGGAAAGATTGACCTTCGTCCCCTCTTCCACCATGGTATTGGCGGAAATACTTTGATAATAAATGATCCCTGCCGCCACATCGCTCTTACTCTTTTCCGTGACATTGCCGACGACAAGACCTCTCTTTTCCAAAAGGGTCGTGGTATCTTCCAAGGTCAAGCCGATCACACTGGGAACAGCAACTTCCTTCACTTCCGGACCGCTGCTGACATTCAAAATAACTTCCGATCCGACTTCAACCTCACTTTGCGGCCCCGGCGAATGGTTGATGACGAGGCCGTCTTCCACCGTATCGGAATTGCTGGTTTTGATTGAAACTTCAAGACCCAAATCCAAAAGCGCCTGTTCCGCTTCTTCTTCCGATTTTCCGATCAAGCTGGGGAGAACCACCGTTTCCGCACCGGTGCTGACCGTCAGATCGATCTCCCGGCCCACCTTGACCTTTTGTCCGGCAGTGATGCTTTGGCTGATGACCACATCTTTTTCCACATCGGCATTGGCAACTTCAATGATATTGTATTGCAATTCCAGTTGATCCAGCATTGCCGTGGCTTCATCCACATTTACACCTTCCAACAACGGAACTTCCACTTCATCGGTACTCGTGAAGATGCGCATGAACGCATAACCGCCCACCGAAAGGAGCAATACGGCAATGGCCACAATGATCAAAACCCTCCTGACCTGCTGCTCTCTGGTCTTCTTTCCATTTTCCGCTCCCTTTGTTTTCTGCCCGTTATGAAGATTTTTTTTAGATTTTTTCTTTTTCAAATAATCGTCACGCTCATCTTCATATGCATCTTCGGCTCCATCATAGCCATCCCCCATCTCCCGATGGCTCGTGCCGTTACCGGACATGGCGGGAACAAACATTTCATTGCCATTGATATAGGCAGGCAAGGGCACATCATATTCCGCCGCCACTTTCTCGATATCCCGCATCATTTTCTTCGCGCTCTGATACCGCGCTAACGGATCTTTCATCATGGCCTTATCGACAAGGCGGGCAACCTCAAAGGGAATATCCTCATCCAATTCGTCCACCGGCGTATATTTCCCCTCCACATGCTGCAAGGCAATGGAAATGGGGCTGTCCCCTCTGAAGGGCAATTCACCGGTAAGCATCTCATAAAGGACAACGCCGGTAGCATAAATATCGGCTCTCGCATCACCGCTGCCTTTCTGGGCGATCTCGGGGGCGATATAATATACGGAACCCAAGATATTATTGTCATATGTGATCGTAGAATCCGTCATATTCAGGGCTAAGCCGAAATCCATGATCTTCACCAAATTGTCTTTGGTCACCATGATATTTTGGGGTTTAATATCGCGATGGATGACGCCATAGGCATGGGCATGAGCAAGACCGCTCAAAACCTGGCTTACATAATCCAAGGAAGTCGCTAAAGAAAGGCTGCCCTTTTTCTGGATGATCTCTTTTAATGTCATCCCCTCAATATATTCCATGATCAAATAATGGACGCCCTCACTGTAACCGACATCGAATACATTGACGATGTTGATATTGGATAAAGCTGCAATCGCCTGTGCCTCTCTGCGAAAACGCAGGATAAAGTCCTCATTACTCGCAAACTGCTCTTGCAAAATCTTGATGGTCACTGTTCGATGCAGGACATTGTCCATTGCCTTATAGACCACCGCCATACCGCCGCTACCCAATCGTTCTACGATCTCGTAACGACCCATAAAAACTTTACCAATCATTTTTTCACCCCATTGTATTATTCGCAGTTTTTCAATAAAATTGCGGTAATATTGTCATCCCCGCCTCTTTCCAGCGCCAAACCAACCATCCGCCGCAAAGCGTCGGACAAATCGTCGCTCTCTTTGACGATCCGTAAAATCTCTTCCGATTCCACCAGACCTGTCAAACCGTCGCTGCAAAGGAGAAAAATGTCATCCGGTTCCATTTCTCCCGCACCGAAATCCGCCGTCAAATCAAGATGGCGGCCCAAAACCCGGGTCAACATATTCTTCCCCGGATGGTGCATCGCTTCTTTTTCCGTCAAATGCCCTTCACGCATCAATTCACCGGAGACATTATGATCATCGGTCAGGCGCACAATATCCCCATTGCGGATCAAATACGCCCTGCTGTCCCCTATATAAGCAAGATAATACCGGTTCTCTGCGATTGCCAAGGCTACCAAGGTCGTCCCCATACCCTGCAATTCTTCTTCAATCTTCGCTCTGTCCAAAACCGCCTGATTGGCTTCCTGTAAGAGCCCGTTCAATACTTCCCGGTAATTATTTTGCTCCAAACCAAAAAAGCCATTGCGAAACACATCGACAGCTATAGCGCTGGCAATTTCACCGCCGGCATAGCCGCCCATTC
>JAXGQI010000018.1:0-32272 GCA_040766525.1 Clostridiales bacterium
CCTCGGGGTAATGCTCTATGATATAGCGGCGTAAAACCGCCAGTTTTTCCAAATCTTTCGGGGCAAGGTCCGGCAATGCCACCGTAACCGCTGCTCCCAACACAGTTAAGAGGAATGGGAGCCGGTATTGATCGGCAATCGCCACCGTAAAACCACTTTTTTCAAAACTGAAAGGAAAGATCAAATCGCCGTCATCCCCATCTCCAGCATTATTGCAGAAGATCTTAGCTGCTTTCGCTCTTTTGGCGACAGCGGCGTTTAAATCATGGTCGTCGGTAGCGGTAATGATCAACCAATAGCCTTCTATGGGCTGATCTTTAAAAGTCTCTCGCTTCAAATCAATCGGGAGTTCAAGAAACCCATCGCTGAAGGAATTGGCATAGGCGCTGATCTTCGCCCCGGCAGCGACCAGTTTCTGCGCCCGCTTGAAGGCGACGGGGCCGCCGCCGATGAGAAGGACCGACTTATCTTTTAAATCCAAAAACAATGGCAACATCTCAATCTCCCCTTTGGTTCAATTTAAACAATTCTGCCGTGATCTTGCTGTATGAAGCTCTCATTTCCGGATCTTCGATCGCCTTCAAGGAAAGGATGGGATTGCGCATCGTGCGTTTTAAAGCCGATTCAAAAGTGCGGGAAATGATCTTCTTTTCCTTTTCATTGGGCCTGATCCGTTTGAACAAATAGTTGAGGTAGTCGGCGAGGATCTCTTCCACCGATTGATTCAAGGATTCAATCACCCCGTCGCAACCGCTCTGTTCCACCCAGCCGCAATAGTCTTTCACGGCCTCGGTGATCTGGGAATTGGCCTCATCTTTCAAGCGGCGGCGCAAACCTCGGTTCTCTTCGGCAATCTCTTTGAAAACGTCGATATTATAAAGATGGATATGGGACAACTTTGCGCTGTCGGGATCGATATTCCGCGGAATGGACATATCCAAAAGGTAAAGTGAATGCCCTAACCTAGATAAATGCTCTTTTTTCAAAATATAATGGGGGGACGAGGTCGCTACGATCACAATGTCCATTTCCGGCAGGTGTTCCCGCATTTCTTTATAGGGGATGATTTTCCCCCGCTCTTTGATTACCTCTTCCGCTACAGCCACGGTACGGTTGACAAGATATATCTCCTGAAAGGGCAAAGCAACGCTGTAATCATAAAAGAGCTTGCCGATCTCCCCCATGCCCACGATCATAATCTTTTTTATCCTCAAAGCTCCCCACTTGCTTTTGCAAGAATTGGAATCCGATATAGGAAGTGGATAAAGGATCTCCGATATCCCCGTCGTAGTTTTGATCTCTTTGGCCGTCTTGATCACTTGTTGAAACAGACGGTTGAAATATTTCCCTGTATTTTTAAAGCTCAACGCCAATTCATAAGCGTCTTTGATCTGCCGTAAGATTTCATCCTCGCCGACGATGACCGACTGCAATCCCGCAGCAACTTGAAACAGATGCGAGATGGCATAAGCGCCGGAAAGATAAAAAATATTCTTCTTCTCTTTTTGGATATTGAAAAAATGGGCATAAGCGTCTCTGGCCGCTTCAATAATATGGTCGTCCTCCCGATAATCGAGGAAATACACTTCGCTCCGATTACAGGTGGAAAGAATCACGACTTCAGAAACCCCTAATTCCATTAGATTTTCCGAAAAGCTGATGATCTCCGTCTCTCTAAAGGCCACTCTTTCACGCAAAACCGCGTCGTTCTCCGGGCCGATACCGATGGCGCCAAATATCATCTTCCAGTTCTCCTCTCACGGTATCCTTCTGCCAGTTCTAAAAAGTTTTTCGCAATCCGTGGATTGCTCCAAAAATGAAAATGCGGATAGGAAGCCATGGTATTGTAACGCCGATAACCGTCGGTGTGTGTCCCCGCCCTGCTGGGTTTCTGCACCTGGTAGCAACTGGCGTCAGACTCTTCCAACATTCTCGTATAATGGAATTCATGGCCCCGTATCGCTTCTCCCTTTGCGGCAAAAGGACCGTCCTCTTCCGTAAAAGTGGCCTCCATGTAACCAAAACGCTGGAGCCGATCGGTCATCACAAAATCATAGGGGAAAAACCCGGTCATTTCATGAACCTCTCCTTGATAGGCCAAGGAACCCCCTAAGTAGATGAAACCGCCGCATTCGGCAAAACAAGGCAAACCATCTTCCAAAGCCGCTTTCAATGAGGTTTTAAACGATCGGTTTGCGGCTAAAGCCGCACCGTTAATTTCTGGATATCCGCCCCCAAGCAGCAACCCGTCCAAGGGGGGCAAAGCATCATCCGCCAAGGGGCTTACCGGGATCAATTCTGCCCCCAGAGTTTCTAAAAGATCGAGGCCGTCCCGATAATAAAAGTTAAAGGCTTGATCCTGGGCAATGCCGATCCGTACCGGCGCTTTTACAGGTTTAGGGATCGGCGGTAATGCAACCGCCTGATGATGATAGGGAGCCGCTTTGCGGATCGCCGCAAAATCAATAGTCTTTTTTGCCGCAGCGGCCAAAAGGGCGATCTTCTCAGATAGGCCGTCAATCTCCCCGCTGCACACGAGTCCGAGATGGCGGCTATCCAAGCCGGCGTCCTCTAAAGTCGGCAAATAACCAAAAACCGGCAAACCGCAGGCTTCTTCAATGATTTTTTTAGCATGGAGATAAACGCCTTCGCTCTTCACAGGATTTAAGATGATACCGGCAAAACGATTTTGGGGAGAAAAATCCCTTATCCCCTGGATGATTGCGGCCATCGTCAAAGACATCCCCTGGGGATTGATGATGAGCACGATCGGGAGATCAAGGATCTGGCCGATATGCGCCGTACTGCCCAAAAGGCTGTTCCCACCAACGCCGTCATAAAGCCCCATCACGCCTTCAACAATGCCGACGTCCGCTGTTTCAATTTGCCGATGGAAGAGATACGAGATCGTTTCCTCCGCCAACATATAACTATCGAGATTGCGGGAAGGACGTCCCGTTGCCGCTAGATGATACATCGGATCAATATAATCCGGCCCGACCTTATAGGGTTGAACCGTGCCGTCAAACCCTGCCATCAAAGCCATGGCCATGGTCGTTTTCCCGGCCCCGCTTTGGGCCGCAGCTAGAATAAAAGCGGTTTTATTTGCCATGATCAGCACCGATCCTCTCCCAAATCTCTGTAAAACTGCTGCTCCCCGCGTCCGCCGGACGCCCAACGATGATAAGACAAATTCCCATTTCTTTGGCGGCGGCCTCTTTTTCCATTAGGCCACCTTCCAAGCCGGAATCCTTCGTCACCAAAAAGTCCGCTTGTACCATGTGAAGCAAAGCTAGATTCAGCTTCGTTGAAGCCACGCCTTTCATTGCGAAAATCTGCCCCGGGGTAACGCCCAATTCCTCCACTTCCCGCAAAATGTGGCTGGAAGCGAGAATGCGGAAATAACATCGTTTGGTAAAATCACGCAAAGAGAGGAAACGGTGAATATTCTTACTGCCGATGGTGAACAGGATATTTCCTTCCCTTTGATCCAAATATTGGAAAACCCCCTCATAATCAGGGAAAATCATCGTATTTTCATATTGAGGCCGATAGGAGGGCCTTAAATAGCGAAGATAGGGAACCACAGCCTCTTCACAGGCAGCCGCCGCATTGGCGCTCACTGCCGCCGCATAGGGATGGCTCAGATCGACGAGGAAATCATAGTGCCCTTCCCGTAAAAACGCCGTCATCTCCTCTTGATCCAAAGGCCCGACGCGCTTTTCGATCCCCGGCGCCGTGACGAGATCCGCTCCCATTTGGGAATAGACGGAAAGCGTCACCTGATGATCCCCAGTCATCTCCTCGACAAACTTTTTCCCTTCGGCAGTACCGCCAATCACCAAAATCTTAGCCATTTTCCTTCTCCAAATACCCCCGTGGAGTAATCATCTTGCCCCCGGTCACATAGGTTTGACGGTTGCCGATAAATACGGTGGAAAACATATCGATCAAATCGGTATCCATCGCCCCTAAAGTCGTCAAAATAGCCGTTTCCCCTTCTCTGCCGATATGTTTCACAATACCCACAGGGGTTTCGGGGCTTTTTTCTTCCAATAGGATCTCTCTTGCCTTTTTGATATGATCCGGCCGCCCTTTGCTTCTCGGATTATAGAGCACGACAGAAAAATCCCCCATCCCGGCGGCGCGCAAGCGCTTTTGGATCAAATCCCAAGGGGTGAGCCGGTCGCTCAAACTGATCACCGCAAAATCATGGGTCAAAGGCGCACCCAAGACAGCAGCTCCGGAAGAAGCGGCAGTCAATCCCGGTACGACCTCGACGTCCAGTTCATAACCGCCCTTTTCCGCCATTTCCAAAACGAGGGCCGCCATGCCGTAAATACCGGCGTCGCCGCTGGAAATCATCGCGACAACTTTGCCTTTAGCCGCTTCGTCTAAAGCGATTTTCGTCCGTTTCACTTCTCCTGTCATGCCGTTTTGCAAAAACTCTTTTTCGGGGAAAGCATCACGAATCAAATCAATATAAAGCCCGTAACCGATAATCGTATCGACTTCGGATAAAACTTCCCGCGCTTGAAAGGTCATATTCTCCAACGCACCGGGCCCAATACCCACAACATAGATCTTATTCATATAAGAAAATCTCCTTTTCTTCCTCGGCAATACTAAATGTGATGCCGGGATAGATCGTCTTTTTCACCAATAAATGCCCTTGGTTCGAACCGCGCAAGGCGGCACTCTCACAAACGCTGTAAACACCGGTAACTTTGCGCACAAACTCCGAAGAAGAAACGGTGGACATTTTGTTTAATTCCTCACTGGGATAGCAAACGAAAGGCCGCCGCAAAACGCGGGAAAAATCCTGTATCCCCGGTTCCTCCGCTTTTAAATCGATGGAAGCAATCTTCCGAATCGATAAGGGAGAGAGATGGTTGGTCGCCATAAAATCCGCAAAAGCTCTTTGGATCTCACTGCTGGGAATGCCCCTTCTTAAACCAATGCCCAAAACTAAATGTAGGGGCCGCATGATGAGAACATGTTCGCTTTCAATATCAAAGATCCGGGAAGAAATGATCACCAAATGCTTGGCTTTGCCGCCGCCGTAAGGAACGAGATAAGGCGGAAATTCCTCGCGGATGCGGAGTGTCGATAAGAGCTCTACTTTTTCTTGGTTCACAATAGCGGAGCCGATATATTTCAGATCCCCCACATTCTCGATCAGGAGATCATTGCGTTTCGCCACCATATCCATGGCAAGTTTGCCATTGACGTCGGACGCCGTCGTAATCACCGGCACAGCGCCGATCATTTCGCTGATTTCGGTGGTCATGCGATTCGCGCCCCCCAAGTGGCCGCTTAATAAACTAATCACAAAGTTGCCCTTTTCATCCATAACGATGATCGCGGGGTCTACCGTCTTTTTCTTGATATACGGGGAAAACATGCGAACCGCAATCCCCGTAGCCATAATGAGGACAAAGGCATCATAGTTACTGTAAATCTCTTGGATCAATTCCGCCAAAGAACCAAAGCCCTCTTTATGATAAATATCCGCCTCCATTTTGGCCTTCAACCGTTCCCCCAAGAGAGCGCCGTTTTTCGTCAAAGTGACGATCGCCGTTTTCCTAGCCGCTCTCCCGCAATAATGAAGGTGGGGTTTTCTCCCATCATCAAATTCTTACTGCCGGCAGGTTTGTTTTTGGCTACCGTGATGGAAACAATCTCAATGTTCTCATAACCGTTTGCCATGAGGGCGTCTTTTGCCTCAATCACGGACTCGATCGCAATGGCGGAGATCACCGTTCGTAACGGCCTTTGGGGGAGAGCTTTCATGATCTCGCCTAATTTCCCTTTGCTGCCCCCGATGAACACCCGATCAAATTTGATGTCTTCCGGGATATCCAGGGGTGCTGCGCCTTCAATCAAATGGATATTATCCAGATGGAAGCGTGTAAAATTTTTCCGACATAAGGCGACCGCATTGGGGTTCTGTTCGATCGCCCAAATCCGGCCTTCTCTCGCCATGAGTGCCATCTCCACGGTGACGGAACCCGTACCGGCTCCCACTTCAAGAATTTGGCTTCCCTTTGTCAACCGCAATTTGGATAGGATCAAAGCCCTGGACTCTTCCTTCGTCATCGGCACTTCATCCCGTAAAAAAGCGTGGTTGGGGATGCCGGGGCTGAGATAAGGCCAATTTTCTTCAATAGCGCCGTCATGCTCTATAATCATCAAAGAAAGATCGGAAAATTCCAGCGCCGCGATTTCTTTGGGGCTGCCGGATATGATCCGTTCTTCCGGATAGGAAAGATTTTCCCCCACCGTAACCCGTACCTTTTCCCAAGGAATTTCAGCCGCTATCGCTTGGGGCAGATTGGCCCTGCCGGTAAAAACCGCCACTTTTTCATTATGGCGCAGTATATTCAAAGAGAAGGGAGACTTTTCCCGTGCAGGCTGACGATCTTCATCCCTTCCAAACTGATTTGCATTTTTGCCAAAGATATTGTAAAGAACTGATCCCGGGATAAAATGTCAATTCCACCTCGGGAAGATATTTTTTCATCACCTGGGCAATGCTGAAAAGCCCGGTATCGCCGGAAGCCAACACAACGATATTTTTCTCTTCCTGATGGGTTGCGATATAAGCGGCAATCTCTTTGAGATTATTGCCGATCACCATGGTTTCTTTGTTGAGATGAGCAAAATCTGCCAGATTGCGCTTCCCGCCGATGAGGATATCGGCATCTTCTATTTCTTTTTGCGCTTTGGGATAGAGGAAAGCCAAATCCCCCGGCCCAATTCCGATAATCTTAGTCATTCTTACGCTCCTTTAAAAACGCTGTGGCATTGGGATCAAGATAGAGAAGTTGATGGTCATCACCGAAAATCATCAAGCCAAACTCGATTTCCCCATGGGCAAAACTATGGCAACGGGCCAAGGCAGCTTCGCCCAAACGCGTATAGATCTCTTCCAAGCCCAACTCGGCAATGATCTCCGCTACAGCAGAAGTCGTCTTCGCTTGAAAAATACGCTGTAAATCCTCTGGGGTTGCCCCCAAAAGCGCCGCATGGCAAGTGAGAATCTCCAAACGGCAATCGGCATAGCGGCTATGGGTTTGGAAGATCCCGCCCGCCACCTTGACCATCTTGCCAAGATGTCCGACGAGGATGATTCGTTTTACACCCAATGCTGCCGCTTCATCCAGCATATAACCGAGATAATTGCTGATCTTGACAATCGTCTCTTCCCCCACCTGGTGATGGCGGAGAAAATCGAGGCCATAATTGCCGAAAGCAAATACCGGCGTTTTGATTCCCCGTTCCAGAAGGACCTTGAGTTCCAAAAGGACACTCTCTTTCAACGCCTCTTCCGACATGGGGTGAACAATCCCGGTACTCCCAAGGATCGAAATTCCACCAACGATACCAAGTTTCGGATTGAAGGTTTTGCGGGCAATTTCCTCCCCACCGGGAACCGTAAGGAAGATATCGGCACCTTCCCCAGGGGAAGAACATTAGCAACATTCTCTATAATCATGCGGCGAGGCACCGGATTGATCGCAGGCTCGCCGGGCATAATCTTCAAACCTTTTAAAGTCACCCGGCCCACGCCTTCCCCTGCCCGAAGCACAATCGTGCCGCTGTCGTCCAAGCGGACTTCGACACAAATCCGAAGGCCGGTCGTAATATCCGGGTCATCGCCCCCGTCTTTGATGATGACGGCAGTGGCGCTGTCTCCTGTAACGGTAAGGGCGTCTAAAGGCATGGTCAAACTTTCGCCTTGCGGCAAAGTGATGGTGACCTTTTCTTGTGGACCTTTTCCCAAAAGTCCGAGGGCTGCCGCTTTGGCGGCGCCGGCCGCACAACTCCCGGTTGTGTAACCCGTCCTTAACTGCTTACTCATTTCAACGCCTCAAGCATCAAAGCATTGATGATGGCTGCCGCCACATTGGATCCGCCCTTTCTGCCTTTGGCAATGATATAAGGCACATCCATTCCAGCGTCATTTTCATTTCTACCACATTGACGAAACCGACGGGAACGCCGACGATGAGATCCGGCGCCGCTTTCCCCTCCTTGATCAAATCATAAATCGTGATCAAAGCAGTAGGCGCATTCCCGATCACAAAGATGCGTTTTTTTGCTCCGCCACCGCTTTTCCATTGCCACCGCAGCGCGGGTCGTGCCTTGGGACTTAGCGATCGTCGCCACTTGGGGATCATCGATATAGCAATCTTTTTCGCGTTAAGCTTTGCGAGATTTTTTCCGTTGATGCCGGAATAGGCCATCCGGGTATCGGTAATAACGGTCGCGCCCTTCTTTTAAAGCGGCAATTCCCCGCTCCACCGCATCATTGCCAAACACAAGATTATCGACATAATCAAATAAGCGCTGGTATAGATCACCCGTTTCACGATGCCTTCTTGATTGGCGAAATTTCTTTTGCACCCAAAATATCGCCGATAATGCGGAAACTTTCTTTTTCAATTCCTTCCGGTTGTATAATCATTTTTCCACCTCCTTCAAGGCTTTTCTCCATTCTGCCATGGCTGCAAGTAAAACCTCGTTTTCTCTTCCGATTTAATCGCGATCCGAACATATCTCCCTTCCAGACCCATAAAATTCCTGGTATGCCGCACCACAATGCCGCGGCTCAACATAAAGGCAATCAATTTCCCGTCATCCTCCACCGGGAGGAGATAGAAATTTGCCTGGGTATCCAGGGGCGTAAAACCAAGCGCACGAAGCTTTGCAAAAACCCGTTCCCTCTCTTTTGTGAAAAAGGCCATCGTATCCGGAATATAATGGGCGTCCTCTAAATAGGCCTTGGCGATCACCATTGCCGGCGCATTCACACTCCAACTGGGCTGCATCTCTTTTAATTTTGCGATCATTGCAGCGCCGCCCAAGCCGTAACCGATGCGGAGACCGGATAAATGGAAAATCTTGGTTAAAGAACGGAGTACAAATAAATTGTCCAGGATCGGTAAAGGCCGGTCACGAAAGGAGAGGAAATCCCGATACGCTCGTCGATCACAAATAAAGTCTCTGGCCGTGCCGCAATGAAGTCCGCCAATTCCCCGTTCTCCTGATAGGCGCCCGTAGGGTTATTGGGATTACAAATATAAAGGATAGCAGCGGTTTGAGGTAATTCCTGTAAAGAAAATACCGTGATACTGTAGGCCGTGGGCCAAAAAACTCCGTTTATATTCACCAAGCCGGTTCTAAAACATAGCCGTCCTGCCCGCGATACAAAGCTGCCAATAGATAGATCAATTCATTGGAACCGTTGGCAAGGAGCAAATTTTCCCTGGTACAATCATTCAGTTTCTCCAAACCGAGGAGATCGTCGGCTTCGGCGGCAGGATATTGCCCGGCCAACCCGAGGAAATCAATTTCCCCCAACCCGCTAAAAGGCAGCGGATTTGTATTGGTACTAAAATCAATCACACGCTCCGGCCGCTCGATGCCAAAGCTTTCATAAAGCAAAGCCGGGTTCGCACCATGTAATCCTAAATCCATAATATCAACTCCAATCCAAGGAACAATACCATAAACAACAACACCGTCATATCCATAATCCGGCAAGATTTTCTGTAATCAGCAGCTTCCGGTTTTTTCAAAGCGTCCCCGATATACGGTTTTACCATATATTCACCGAAATAAGTATGCGGCCCACCGAGTCGAAGTCCCAAAAGACCTGCGAAAATGCTCTCCGACAAGCCGGAATTAGGGCTGCTGTGTTTGTAGCGGTCGCGCTTAAAGATCTTCCAGCCGTTGCGCCAGTTATAACCTAAGATGATACCGGCTAAGAGCATCAGGATCGCCCCGATACGGGCCGGGAGATAATTAAACACATCGTCAATCTTCGCAGCGGCAAAGCCGAAAGCATGATACTTCTCGCTCTTATACCCCACCATGGAATCCATCGTATTGATCGTCTTATAGAGGTAAACAAAAAGTAGCGGGAGCCCGCAAAAATAACCGATCACCATATAAAACAAGGGTGCAATAATCCCATCGATGGTATTTTCTCCCACTGTTTCGATAGTCGCCTCCAGAACCTCTTCGGGATTGAGATTCTCCGTATCTCGTCCCACAACATAAGACACATAGGTGCGCGCCGCATCCAAATTATTTTCTTCCAGCGCTTTTATAGGATAACTCGTTTCCTTTTTCAAAGAACCCCAAGATAAGGAGGTATAAAGAAGATAGAGATTGACGATAAAATAAATATATTTTTGTAAGCCCGCCAGATATAAGATCACAGCAATCACGGCCGCTACGACCGCCAAATTGAAGAAGAAGAAGAGAAATCCGGCCAACTTCTTATTTTTCATTGGGTAAAAAATCTTTTCTCCCAGGGAAACGATCTTGCCGACAAAGATGACAGGATGAGGTATGCTTTTCGGGTCCCCCAGGAAGAAATCCATCAACACCGCTAAATAAATGATCATTTTTTTCCGCTCCCGGCAATCAAAGTTAGGATATAATCAATATCCATATGTTCCCGTGCTCCCTTCGCCAAAAGGTCATACTGGCGGTCTTTAAATTTCACGGTATCCAAAGGTTCCCGCTCCGGCAACCCCTTTTCAGCGCGAATACGGTTCAACCAAAAAGTTCGAAAAGCGTCATTATGAAAAATATTGTGCAAATAACTGCCGGCAATGCGGAAATCTAAAGACGCCATCCCTTCTTTTTTACTGCCGATCGTCCAAGAGGGGTAAATCCTTCGCGCTCCCCGTCGCTTTGACCAAGATGGATCTCATAACCTTGGGCCTTCATCCCCCGGATACCGGGATGGATGCCGACGGCCTCAACCTGGGAAACGGATTTATCCGTTAAGAAACGGGTATTGATCGGTAAAAGTCCAAGTCCCGCTTTTTGATAGCCGATTTGGATATCTACGCCGGTCTCATCATAAAGCGTTTCCCCCAACATCTGATAGCCGCCGCAGATCCCGAAAAGATGGCCGCGGTAAGATTTTAATTTTTCCGCAATCCCATTATTCTCGATAAAAGATAAATCGCCGATAGTGCTTTTGGTGCCGGGGATGATGATGCCGTCATATTGATCCAAGTCATCGGTGGCTTTGATCCTGCGAACGGAAACATCGCTCTCGTATTGGAAAATCTCCATATCCGTATGATTGGAGATATAAGGTAAATGAACAACGCCAAGGGTAATCCCGCGATCTCCTTCTTTTTCAAAATTCAAGCTGACGGAATCTTCCCCCTCGATGAAAATGTCGGTAAAATACGGTAAAACCCCAACCACTTTCACGCCGGTATATTCCTCGATCCATTTCTTGCCGTCCTCAAAGAGGGAAAGATCGCCTCTAAACTGGTTAAACAGGATGCCCTTAATGCGGAACGGTCTTCTCCCACCAGTTCCAAAGTCCCGACGACGGAAGCGAAAGAACCACCCCGATTGATATCGACCACGAGGATGACGGGAATATCGAGTTCGGCAGCGATCCGCATATTGACAATTTCCGTTCGATTAAGATTGACTTCAGCGGGGCTCCCGGCGCCTTCCACAACGAGGGTATCGAATTTTCCTCCAGGATGGAAATGGCCTTGCGCACCGTTTCCATGCCCGTGGTCAAGGTAAAGTCTTTTTTGGTAAGATTTCCCGGAAAGGGTATCATACACTTCGCCAAATAACAGCACTTCCGACCCCTGATCTTGTTTAGGCTTCAATAAAATTGGGTTCATATAGCTTTCCGGCATCACTCTGGCAGCTTCTGCCTGCACACCTTGGGCTCGTCCAATCTCCTTGCCGTCCCAAGTCACATAAGAATTGTTGGACATGTTTTGGCTCTTGAACGGCGCTACCTGATAGCCCAGATCCGACAAGATCCGGCAAAGGGCGGTTGCCACATAGCTCTTCCCGGCGTCGCTGGAACATCCTTGAATCATGATTCCCTTCATTTTTCCCCCTCCTATTTTAAGTACAAAAAAGAAACACTCTAATCCTGAGAGTGTTTCTTTGTTGTTTTTCGTACTCTTACATGAAAACATACAAAAAAATAGCCCAAACCCTACCCAGGAGAACTATCCTATTCGGCAGGTCTACCGACTTAACTTCATCCTACTAGAATCCCTTCCCATGTTTTAATGAAACACAGTGGTCCTGATCCGTTCGTCCGTATCACGGTTGCTGGGACAGTACGGGAATACCCCGTTTCCCTATTAAGCACAATGCACCGAATCACTATTTTTTTTTACATTATAACCGAATATTTTTGGAAAAGCAAGATGGCACTATTGGGAAATTTTGTGCGTTGCCATGTACTTTTCATGTTTCAAGGACAAAAAATCCCGCTCAAGGGAAAAAAGCTCTCTGCTTCGCTTAACGAAACAGAGAGCTTTGATTTTATGCTTCACCAGGAAAGAAAAGCTTATTTCCTTTCCAGATACTCATTATTGCGTCCTCTCGGCGTATAAGTCGTATGGAGCAATTCATGAGGCAAATGGCTGCCGGGAGTACCTAAATATTCTTCATACAGTTTTTGCAGCGCCGGATTTTCATGGGATTTCCTGAGCGTCTTACTTTCATCTTCTGTATAAATGGCCTCCATGCGTTTTTTGCGAATATCATTGTCCACAGGCCGCGGCTGTCCGCCACCGCTGATGCAACCGCCGGGAGCAGCCCATCACTTCGATGAAATGATAGGGAGACGTGCCCGCCGCAACTTGTTCCATCAGTTTCTTTGCGCCGGAAAGTCCGCTGGTTACCGCAACTTTTCACTTCCACTCCATCGAGGAAACTATATTCCGGCAATGGGTCCGTGATCGTGATCGCTGCTTCTTTCACCTGCTCTAAACCGACGATGGGGCAAACATGCAGTTGATCGAAGGGGATTTCTCTTCCCGTCACCAATTCATAAACGGTCCGGAGGGCCGCTTCCATCACACCACCGGTTACGCCGAAGATATCGGCAGCCCCGGTAGAGAAACCAAGAGGAGCGTCGAATTCACTGTCAGGCAATTGGGCAAAGTTGATATCCGCCTGGCGGATCATCTTCGCCAATTCCCGTGTGGTCAAAACCGCATCCACATTGGGATTGCCGTCATTTTGCATTTCCGGCCGCACGATCTCAAACTTCTTCGCCGTACACGGCATAATGGAAACCATGAAAATATCTTCGGGATCGACCCCAATCTTCTTCGCATAATAGGATTTTACCAATGCGCCCAACATCGTATGCGGCGATTTGCAGGAAGAAAGGTGGGCCAAAGAACCGGGATAGAAATGCTCAATGTACTTGATCCAACCGGGAGAACAGCTGGTCATCATCGGCAAAACGGTTTCTTTGCCGCTAAAAGCCTTTTTGATCCGTTCGAGGAATTCCGTTCCTTCTTCAATGATCGTAAGGTCGGCGGTAAAGTTGGTGTCAAAAACATCATCAAAACCCAATTCCCGCAAAGCGGAAGCTAATTTACCGGTGCAGCGGGTGCCGGGGGGCAGGCCAAATTCTTCACCGATGGCCGCGCGGATCGCCGGAGCGGTCTGCACGATAACTCTCTTTTTCGGATCGGCCAAAGCGTTCCAAACTTTATCGATCGCATCGGTTTCTTTCAAAGCCCCAACCGGGCAAACAACGGTACATTGTCCGCAATAGGTGCAGTCTTTCGATTCCAAAGGCAATTCCATCGAGGGGCTCACCACCGATTTGAAACCGCGGTTCTGCACATTGATCACACCGACTTCTTGGATCTCATTGCAAGCAGTAACGCAACGGCGGCAAAGGATACATTTGCCCATATCCCGGGTGATCGAAGGAGAAACATCCACAACATGAGAGGATCTTTCGCCATCAAAGCGGGCCTCGGTCACACCGAGGGTATCCCCCAAAGCCTGGAGTTCACAGCTTTGGTTTCTGGAACAATGGAGACAATCTTTGGGATGGTCGGACAAAAGCAGCTCATATACAAGTTTTCTTGCATGGAGCACTTCCGGCGTATTGGTTTTAACGACCATACCTTCCCGTACCTCAGCGATACAGGAAGTTTGCAATGTCCTGGCGCCTTCTACTTCCACCACGCAGATACGGCAGGAACCAAATTTATGGACGTCTTTCAAATAACAAAGGGTGGGAATATATACCCCGATTTCTCTGGCCGCCTCAAGGATGGTAGTACCCTCCGGGACAGAAACGGGTTTATTATTGATAGTAAGATTGATCATTTTTCCTACCTCCTGTCGCAACGCAAGCAGCGCATGGATTCGGCGATGGCATTCAACCGATGGTAACCCTGAACCACTTCATCAAATGTGAATTTCCTGGTATTGGGATCCATGACCTTCATGGGGAAGCGTTCATGTTCCATCAATTCTTCATCGATAACAGGTTGCGGGATGTCGATCGGCAAGCCCTTGTTGAGTTCGCCTTTGCCTCCCAAATAAACGTCGATATTCTGGGCGGCTCTTTTCCCGTCGGCAATGGCAGCGATAGCAACATCGGAACCACGCACAACATCGCCACCGGCAAATACGCCGGGCATCGTTGTCATCTGGCTGTCCTTATCGACTTCAAACGTATCCCACTTAGTGAGCTTGATCGCACCATGTCTGTCTACGAAAGGCAAGTCGGTCATCTGGCTCACAGCGGGGATGACCATGTCTGTGCGAACCGTAATCAGTTCACCTTCTTTAGCTTGCGGCCGCGGCCGTCCGGAATTGTCGAAACCGGAAAGTTCCATTACTTGGCATTCAACCGCTTCGACATGATCTTTTCCAAGCACCCGCACAGGAGCGACCAATTCTTTGATGATAATGCCTTCTTCCAAGGCTTCCTCAATTTCGCGAGGATCGGCAGGCATATCATAGCGGGTACGGCGATAAAGCATGGTTACTTCTTTCGCACCCAAACGTAATGCAGTTCTGGCCGAGTCAAATGCAGTATTCCCGCCGCCGACAACGACCACTTTCTTCCCGACTTCTACCGGATTGCCGAGATTGACTTCACGCAAGAAGTCAATACCGTGGATCACACCGGCAAGATCTTCTCCGGGAACATCCATCTTCTTGGACAGATGCGTACCGGAAGCAATATAGACTGAGTCATGACGCTGACGGAGATCATCAAGGGAAATATCCAAGCCAACCTTGGTGTTGAGGTGGATATTGACGCCGCTCCGTTCAATCAATTCGATCTCATGCATCAAAACATCTTTTGGCAAACGGTATTTGGGAATCCCCACATTTAGCATCCCACCGGGAACCGGATTCGATTCATAAACATGGACTTCATATCCCAAGCGCGCTAGATAATAACCGCAAGTCAAACCGGAAGGCCCGGAACCGATGATCCCGATGCTCTTACCGTTTTTCTGAACCACGATATCCTGGGTAGAAAATTTCTCATTTTGGAAAGCCTGATCGGCAATATACCGTTTCAAATCGGAAATCGCGATGGCTTCATCCAACTGGGCACGGCGGCACTTGAATTCGCAAGGATGGGTACAAATACGCCCACACACCGCCGGGAAGGGATTTTCCTGCCGGATCAACCGGTAAGCATCCAAGAAACGGCCTTCCGCTGCCAATGCCAAATATCCGGGGACATTGATATGGGCGGGGCAAGCATTTTCACAAGGCGAAACAAAGAGTTCGCCGCAAACGCCCGCTTCACACCGATGTTTACGGATATGTTCATCATATTCTTCTCTGAAATATTGAATGGTCGAAAGAACCGGGTTCGGCGCTGTTTGGCCGAGACCGCACATCGCGGTACGCTTGATCGTTTCACCCAATTCAATTAATAGCTCCACGTCGCCTTCGTTGCCTTTACCGGCAGCGATGCGTTCCAAGATTTCCAGCATCCGCTTGGTCCCCAAACGGCAAGGCGTACATTTGCCGCAGCTTTCATCTTGGATGAAATCCATAAAGTAGCGGGCCGTATCAACCATACAGGTATCTTCGTCCATTACGATCAAACCACCGGAACCCATGATGGCCCCCAGTTTGGAAACGGACTCATAGTCCAATGGCGTGTTCAGGTTTTCCTTGGTGATACAACCACCGGAAGGTCCCCCGATCTGCGCTGCTTTAAAGGATTTATGGTTCGGTATCCCGCCGCCGATCTTATAGACGACATCCCCTAAAGTCGTACCCATGGGAATTTCCACGATACCGGTATTCACAATATTCCCGGCCAAAGCAAAGACCTTCGTTCCTTTGCTCTTTTCGGTGCCGAATTGTGCGAGCCAATCGCCGCCTTTGATGATAATCGGCGGGATATTGGCAAAGGTTTCCACATTATTGATAATCGTCGGTTTGCCGAAAAGACCGCGCTCAAAGGGGAACGGCGGTTTCTGTACCGGTTCGCCCCGGCGGCCTTCTGTCGATGCCATCAGGGAAGTTTCTTCCCCACAAACGAAAGCACCGGCCCCGATCCGAATCTCAAGATCAAAAATAAAATCGGTGTCAAAGAGTTTTTGCCCCAAAAGGCCTCTTTCCCGCGCTTCTTCAATGGCGTCGCCCAATCTTTCCACCGCAATGGGATACTCGGCACGCACATATACATACCCCTTGTCCGCTCCGATGGCAAAGCCACCGATCATCATCGCTTCAATGATGCTATGGGGATCGCCTTCAAGGATGCTCCGATCCATAAAAGCACCGGGGTCGCCTTCGTCAGCATTACAAATGATATACTTTTGTCCGGCAGGAGCATTATAACCGGCTTCCCATTTGATCCCGGTAGGGAACCCGCCGCCGCCACGGCCACGCAAGCCGGAAGCTTTTACTTCCTGGATCACATCCGTGGGTTGCATGGAGGTAAGCGCTTTGTGAAGGGCAAAATAACCGTCTCTGGCAATATAGGCGTCAAGAGAACCGAAGTCCATTCTGCCGCAATTACGCAAAGCCACCTTCACTTGGCGGTTGAAAAAGGGGATATCATTCATCTTCGGGATATATTGTTCTTGATCTTTGTCATAAAAGGTGTATTCTTCGATGTAATTACCACCGACGATATGCTGTTCAACGACGTCCTTCACCTTTTCAGGGCTCATATAGGTATAGTATATTTCTTCCGGCAAAATCAGCATTACAGGTCCGTAGGCACATGTGCCCATGCAACCGGTCTGAATGGACGGAAACCTTATCGGCAATTCCTTGGGCTTCTAAGGCTTCATGCACAGCTGCTGCTACTTCAGCGCAGTTTGACGAAACACACCCGGGCGCCGCCGCAGACCAAAATCTGGATGTGTATGCCTGTTCTTGGGTGAAGCATTATAATCAGCCTTGATTTGCAATAAATCTTCATAGGCCAAAATCCTATTATCCACTTTTTCTCCTGCATTATTTATGGCATTTGCTTAAAATACCGTCTAATTTATTGGGATTCACATTCTTATAGACGGTATCATCTATCATCATCGCGGGAGCGAGACCGCAAGCGCCAATGCAACGGGCGATCTCAAAGGTAAACTTCCGATCAGGGGTGGTTTCTCCAACTCTGATCCCCAAAAGTTCCTCTAATTTCGTAACAAGTTTTTTCCCGCCCCGTACATAACAAGCCGTACCTAAACAGATACGGATGGTATGTTCGCCCCTTGGTTGGGTTGAGAAAAAAGAATAGAAGCTTACCACCCCGGAAACCTCGGATAATGGCTTTCCGGTGCTGGTAGCAATTTTTTCTTGTACTTCGATGGGGAGACATCCATATACGCTCTGCGCCATATGGAGAATTTGGATCAAACTCCCCTCTTTTCCCCGATAATTTTCGATGATTTGCCCAAGCATTGCACCTTTTTGTGCCTCTGTTGGTTCTTGTGAACAACAGGGATTTGTCTGGCTCATAGACATGTCAATACCTCACTTTCTTAACTGAAGTCTACATAAGAAAACATCTTCTGATTTTGCGCCCCCACCCGGCAAAGAACAGAAGAGAACACACTATTCCTCCCTTCAATCGTAATCCTCTATGTTAAAATGAGATATGTAAAATCTTTAATATCTTCTCAAAAATGCCCCAAAAGGACAATGTGTAGTTGAATTTTATGCTAAAATTCCGTTATTTTGCGGTATGAATATACTATCCTTCAAGTATAGTATTTTACCACTTTTGCCTGTCAAATTTCAAGCTTATTCTCCTTTATTTATTTATTCAAAATTATCACAAAACTTAAAAAATTGATATCAAAAATCCGCCTACAACCCATGGGGAAGGCAAAAACTCAGTTATTGAACTTTTCAAAATGCTTTGATATGATTAAAATATTCCACCAACCACCAAAGCGCTTATTCACAGATGGAGGTGACAAAATATGCGTTATTATATTATCGGAGCCGGCGGGACCGGCGGCGCCATCGGCGGATTTTTAAGCACGGCAGGCAAAGATGTAACCTTCGTTGTTCGAAAACCGCATCTTGACCGGCTCAGAAAGGAAGGGCTATCCTTCCAATCAGATCTCAAAGGGCCCTTTCGGGTCTCCCCCCTTCAGGCCACCACTGCTTCCGGCAAGACACAAGATGGGGATGTCGTTTTTGTCTCGGTCAAAAGCTACGACCTTGACAGCGCCATACCCATCATCGAAAATATCGCCAAAGATGATGCCTTGGTCATCCCTGTCCTCAATCCCCTGGGCGCCAGAGAAAAGTTGGCGGCGGCCCTCCCGCATCTCAGGGTCATGGAAGGGCGCATCTATATCAATGCTTTTAAAGACGAAGCGGGGATCATCCATCAGCAAGGGAAAATCTTCAAAGTGATTTTCGGGCCGATCGGCAGCGCCGTCACTCCGGATATGGAAGAAGTTGCCGCAGATCTCGTGGCAGCAGGAATCAAAGGCACTGCCACCGCGGATATCCAAAGGGAAGCCTTCCGCAAATTCGCCTACATTTCCCCCTATGCGGCTACCGGCGCATACTATCGTGCCACCGCAAAAGAGATTCAAGATTCTCCCGAAATGCGAGATCTCTTCACCGCATTGAGTGAGGAATTGATCGCCTTAGGTCATGCCCTCAAAATACCGATCGACGAAGACCAACTGCAACGCAATATCCAAACATTGGAACACTCGCACCCCGATTCCACTGCGTCGCTCCAAAAGGACCTGGACGCCAACAAAAGATCGGAAGTCGACGGTCTGATCGGCGAAGTTCTCCGTTTAGGCAAAGAAAATGGCGTCTCGCTGCCGAACTATCAATCGGTCGCCCTTGCTTTAGGTCTGCCGGAAGGGAAGTAAAGCCCCGCGGCGGCTGAACCCGTTTAAGATCCAGCGTTTTCCCGCTGATCACCAAAAATAAAATGCTCCATTTGCGTTAAAGGCAAATGGAGCATTGTGTTCATAACCAGCATGAAATTATCCTGCCAAAGGCTCCTGGATACCAATCAAATATCGAGATCCAAACCGCTGGCCTTTTTCTCCAATACCTTTTGCACCAAACTTACAATTTGTGCGCCTGCTTCTACCGGTGGCACGCCGCCTTTGTGAATATTTGAGATCATGGTGCGCTGCGCTTCCACCGTATCCTTATTGGGACGATAGGTCAAATAAGCGCTCATGCTTTCCGCTGTTCCCAAGCCGGGGCGTTCTCCGATAAAGAGGAGGATCAATTCCGGCTCTAAAATCTCACCGATGCAATTGACGATACCGACCCGGGAATTCTGAACGAAGATGTCCCGCCCCAAACGGTAGCCCTTCGCTTTAAGCCCTTCTTTACAAACGGAAAAGACGTCTTTGATATTGATATCAATCGCTTTTGCGGAAAGCCCATCGCCGACCACAATCTGCACCTGCCCCTTGGACTCCGCCTCTTTCTTCAGCCGGGCAACACTCTCATCGGAAAGGACACGGCCCAAATCAGGCCTCGTCAAATAGACATCCTTATTTTCCGCTTGGGTGTCCAAAACCAGAAAATTCATCTCCCGAATGGTACTTTCATCTACAGAACTCAAAACCGCATCTTGGGCTACGGCATGGTCGGCCCGGAACTTCAACATCGTCTTTGTCAAAGCGTCTTGTCCCGGCACGCCACACACCGATCCGCGCGGAGGTGGATTTCATAAAGGACGCATAAGCGTCCCGATTATGCGGATTTGGAACCAAAAGTTCACCGTCCGGTTCCGTCTCCTGTTGAACCGGGGCGCTTGACACAGCAGCAGGGGCAGCCCCGTTCTTATCTTGTACGATTTTCGCAATCACGGCTTCCACCAAGGTTTTGATTTGATCTTCCGAAGTCATTTGATCCCCTCCTTCATCAAATAAAGATCGAAGCATCACCGGCCAACGCAGTCAGGCGGCCATTTTCCATGATGCCCATCTTCTCCAGCCAAGCCTCGAATTCCGGCAAAGGCCGTTTATTAGAAATCCGCCGTAAGGAGGCGATATCATGATAACTGGTTGACTGATAATTGAGCATAATGTCATCGCCCATCGGTACGCCCATAAAGTAATTGACGCCTGCCGTCACCAGGAGAACCGCCAAATCTTCCAAATCGTTCTGATCCGCTTTCATATGGTTGGTGTAGCAAACATCGACGCCCATAGGCAACCCGCTCAATTTCCCCATAAAATGATCTTCCAAACCGGCTCTCGTCACCTGTTTACTGTCATAAAGATATTCCGGGCCGATAAAGCCCACAACGGTATTGACGAGAAATGGTTTAAACCGTTTGGCAAAACCGTAGCAACGGGCTTCCAAGGTCACTTGGTCGGCGCCGCCGTGGCAATAAGAAGACAATTCCGAACCTTGGCCGGTTTCGAAATACATCACATTCGGCCCTTCAGAATTGCAGCATTTCAATCCTAAATCATAGGCATCTTGTATCATTTTGCCATCGATACCAAAAGATGTGTTTCCCGCCTCGGTACCGGCAATGCTCTGGAAGAGTAAGCCGCAGCGGGCGCCTTCTTCCATCGCTTTCATCTGTGTGGAAACATGGGAAAGGACACAGCTTTGCGTCGGCACACCCCATTTATCCAAAAACTCACCGACTACTTCCAAAGTTTTCTTTGTCGAAGTCGTATTATCTTCCACCGGATTGATCCCAACGACCGCGTCACCGATACCATAGCTTAAACCTTCTCGAATCGCTGCCAAAATACCGTCGTCATCATCGGTAGGATGGTTCGGTTGGAGACGGACGGCTAATCTGCCGGGGCTGCCGATGGTCGTGCGACAATGGGCAGTTACCGTTATTTTTTGCGCACCCAAAACCAGATCCATATTCGACATCAGCTTCGCAATGGCTGCCACCATTTCGCTGGTCATACCGCGGCTAACGCGGCGAATATCGCTACAAGTGGTTTCTTCGCTCAAAATAAACTCCCGGGCATATTCCACGGTCCAATTTTTGATTTCTCCGTAAATTGTTTCGTTTACATCATCTTGAATAATACGGGTAACTTCATCGTCTTCATAGGGAATTACCGGATTTTTCCTGAGGTCTTCCAATGTCAATTGGCTTAATACCATCTTAGCTGCGACGCGTTCAGCTACAGATTGAGCGGCTATTTCTGCCAAAATATCACCGCTTTTTTCTTCATTAGCCTTTGCGAGCACATCTTTAATATCACGAAATTGATAATGATGGCCAAACAACTTTGTGACTAATTGCATTTTACACCCCACTCCTTACCTATTATTCATATTACCCCCATTTTTTAATTCTGCATTACCTGTAAAAATCCTGCATAAAAACTGCAAATATTTAAACTTTCCACCTTTTTACATAGGAAATCGCCCCAAAAAAATAGAAACTTGACAAAGACCGTTTTGTCTTTTAAAATAACATTTAGACAAACATCTAAATGTTATTCAAAAGGGGAAAATGGGGTGAGTCTGTGACCTTTCAGAATACCTTGAAAGCAATAGCCGATCCGACCCGCAGAAAGATTTTAAACCTGCTGAAAGATGGCAGGATGACGGCGGGAGAGATCTCTCATGCTTTTCAGATGACAGGCGCGACCATTTCCCATCATCTGACCATTTTGAAAAATGCCGATTTGGTCAGCATGGAAAAACAAGGGAAATATATCTATTATGAGCTTAATACCAGCGTTTTAGAGGATGTCATCAGCTGGATCAGCACACTGAAGGGGTAACGATTATGAAGAAACCGACCAAGGGAGAATGGTTATTTTTGGCATTATGGGGCGTTCTTTTTATCCTTACCGTCGTATTGTATCCACAACTGCCGGAAGAAATCCCGCTTCACTGGAATATCGCCGGGGAGGTAGATCGAACCGGGGAAAGAGCGGCGGCTTTTTTACCGCTGGCCATTATCGCCGGGCTGTTTTTGCTTTATAAACTCTCTCCCAAAATTGACCCGAAAAAAGCAAATTATCCCCAGTTTTCAAAGGCATACCGCATCGTTTTCGGCGGTATTATATTGTTAATGGCAGCAATCCAAATGCTTACTCTCTTCCAGGCCGTCAATAGCAATTTGCCGTCAATGGATGTGCTCGTACTGATTGGGGTGGGGCTTTTATTTCTCATTATCGGGAATCAAATCCCCCGCTTGAAACACAACTTTTTTATGGGCATCAGAACGCCTTGGACCCTTGCGGACGACACCGTTTGGTGGAAAACCCACCGTTTTTCCGGTAAAACTTGGGTCATCGGCGGTATCCTTATAATTTTGGCCGCCTTTTCTCCCCTGACTTTTCGGGTGATACTGATTATCGGGTCGATCCTTTCGTCGGACCGTTACCGATGCTGTATTCATATTTACTTTTCCGCAAAACAACAAAGGAGGAAGAAGATGCAAAATAAAAAAGCGCCTGTTTGCCCCGATTATTGTCGGCATTCTTGTCGTCCTTTATTTTGGTACGATCGGCATGTATCTTTTGAAAGAACCCATGCCCATCCTGTGGAAGATCATCGGACTGGGATCCCCTTGGGATTAGCTGCGACAATGATTTATGTTTCATAGAAAGGATTAAAGAACTTAAAGGAGGTGAAGAAGATGATCTTGGAATACTCGATTATATTACCGGCAAAGAACCTTACCATGTTGGGATTGGTCAAAGGGAATGTGATCCAGTCAAAACATGTAGGGAAAGACCTTACGGCAGGTTTAAAAACGCTGGTAGGCGGAGAATTAAAAGCATATACGGAAATGATGAATGAAGTAAAGAGCCATCGCAACCAAACGCATGGTTGAAGAAGCCGAAAAACTCGGCGCCGACGCGATCGTCAATATCCGTTATGCCTCCGCAACAGTAACAGCCGGCGCGGCGGAAGTAATCGCCTACGGCACCGCAGTCAAAACAAAGTAAGGAGGCCAACATGAAAAAACTCACTTTGATCGCCATCCTGCTTCTGGTTTTTCTTGCCGGTTGCGGTGCAACCGATGATGGGGAAACCGATTATATCGCCGATGCGGAGGCCTTTTTAGTAATCTCCAAAACGGCGAATTTTGATGCGGCCAGAAAAACTTTGACCAAGCAATGGACAGCTAACCAAGTACTGCCGACCTGAAGAGATGTGGGCAAGTATCACAGAACAATCCGGCCCTTTCCAGGAACAGTCGGATTCCCGGATCGAAGAGGAAGGAGAATACCAGATGGTCTACCTCACCTGTGTTTTTGAGAAGGAAACCATCAATATGCGTGTAGTTCATAATCAAGACGGCCAAATCGCCGGCTTGGCAATTCTCCCGGCTTCGCTACGGAATAGGCCAACGAAATCCCGGACGGCCTCACAGAGGTCGAACAACACAGTCGGTAACGGCACATGGGCATTGCCCGTACCCTAACGAAACCCGAGGGAGTGGAGAATCCACCCTTGGTCATCTTAGTACAGGCTCCGGCCCCACGACCAAGATGACGATCGGCCCTTACCAACCTTTTCAAGAGATTGCTTGGGGCTTAGCTCAAGAGGGAATCGTTGTTTTGCGGCAATGATAAGCGCACTGGCGTCTATCCCGCGGACCGCGCCGCCGTTGAAGCCACCTTACTATTTATGATGAAACCATCGACGATGCGATTGCCGCGCTGGCCACGGGAAAAGAACTGGCCATGATGAAATCTATTTTCTGGGGCACAGTTTGGGCGGCATGATGATCCCCCGGATCGCCGCAGCTTCCCCCGAAGCAAAGGGTATATTATGCTGGCGGCGGCAGCCCGGCCCCTGAAGACCTGATTTTGGAACAAACGGAGTATATCCTCTGTTGACGGAGAGCTTAGCGATGATCAAACGCTTCTGGCTGAAAACAGAAGCACAGGAACAATGCAAAAATCTCACCACCGCATCCGCCTATACGCCGGAAGAGCTTCTTCATATGCCAATGTCTTATCTTCGATTTGCAGGGCTATCAACCGGCAACAGCAGCCCTTGAGATTACAAAACCACTGTTGATTTTGCAGGGCGAAGCGGATTATCAGGTCACAATGGAAGATTTCCAGCTGTTTAAGGAGGCTCCTGGACGGCAAGGAAAATGTTACTCTCTCCATTCCTATGCCGGTTTAAACCATCTTTTCATGGAGACGGCGGGAGAACAGCACACCGGAAGACTATCAAGTTGCCGCCGCGTTGACGAAAAAGTCATCCTCGATATTGTTTCCTGGATCGAAACAAACCAAAATACTTTTAGCCGCCTTTCCCACTTCGCGGGGAAAGGCGGCTTTGTCCATTCATGTCTCTGCTATCTATCGAAAAAATCAACAGATTCAACCATATTTTGCCAGTAAACTTTCTCATTTTTCCTGTCTTGACGAAAAGATGAAAAGATGGTATTATATCTTGAAATAAGAAATCAAAGGGGTGACTTGCCGTGCAAAGTAAACCTTCATAACAGCGAATAATCTCGCGGCGGTACTCCTTTTTCAATTCCATATTTCAGATGTTAATGATTGAAGCATTTGTATTTTTACAAATGCTTTTTTTGTGAGCGGAGGAAGATAAAAAGATGAAAGCATTTTTATTATTAGCCGACGGAACAATATTTTCGGGGTACCGGTTGGGGCGCAACCGGTCTCACCATTGGCGAAGTCGTTTTTAATACCGGGATCACCGGCTATCAAGAAGTTCTGACCGACCATCCTTTTACTGCGGACAGATCGTCAATATGACCTATCCCTTGCAAGGGAACTATGGAACTAACCGCTTTGACATGGAATCTTAAAGCATGGGTCAAAGGTTTCATCGTTCGCAATCTGCAAAGCATCCATCCAACTTCCGCCAAGAGGGCAGCTTAACGACTTTCTAAAAGTGCAAAATATCATTGGCTTGGAAGGGATTGATACCCGCCAACTCACCCGGATCTTACGGGAAAGTGCGTCATGAACGGCGCGATCTACAGCGCCCGGATGCCATTGATGAAAAAGCCCTCCTAAAGCAAATTCGCCTATCGGATCGTTGAACCGCCAAGAACGGTCTCTATAATGCCGAAATCTATACGCCGGAAAATCCTCGCTTCCGGTAGGCCTCTTTGACTATGGCCATAAGAAAATATCTGCCGCAGCCTGTCAACCGGGAATGCGAAGTCATCGTTCTCCCCGCTTACACACCGGCAAAAGAAGTGAAAGCTCGGCCTCGACGGTCTCATGTTTTCCAACGGACTGGAGACCTCGCCGAAAATACGGAAATCATCGCCGAAGCGAAAACTACTGAAAAGCGGCTTGCCGATTTTCGGCATCTGCCTCGGCCATCAAATCCTGGCTCTGGCCACCGGGGCCAAAAGCGAAAAGCTGAAATACGGGCATCGCGGCGCCAACCACCCGGTCAAAGACATCAAACTTGACCGGTTCCATATCACAAGCCAAAATCACGGTTACGCAATCGTAGCGAACAGCATCCTGAAAATCGGGGAATTGAGCCATATCAGCTCAAACGATCAATCGGTAGAAGGTATCCGCTATCTCGACTACCCGGCCTTCACCGTGCAATTCCATCCCGAAGCTTCCCCGGGTCCGCAAGATACCGCATATCTCTTCGATGACTTTATCAAACCGATGATATGGAACGCCATGCCTAAAAGAGAAGATATTAAAAAAGTCCTCGTCATTGGTTCCGGCCCTATCATCATCGGACAAGCCGCGGAATTTGGATTACGCCGGGGTTCAGTGCTGCCATGCTCTTAGGGAAGAAGGGATTGAAATCGTTTTGTTGAATTCCAATCCCGCAACGATTATGACAGATAAACACCTGGCAGACGCAATTTATCTCGAACCGTTGACAACAGATACGGTCAAACGCATCGTCGAGATCGAAAAACCCGACAGCATCCTGCCAACCTTCGGCGGGCAAACCGCCCTCAATCTGGCAATGGAACTCTCCCGGGAAGGCTACTTCGATACCCATCCGATTCGGCTGCTCTCCGCCAATCCCGAAGTCATCAAAAAGGCCGAAGACCGCCAAGCCTTCAAAGACATGTTAACGGAAATCGGCGAGCCTTTCATTGAATCAGAATTGGTCAATAATCTGGAAGATGCTCGCCATTTTGCCGCCGATGTCGGCTATCCGGTCATCGTACGGCCTGCCTATACATTAGGAGGCAGCGGCGGCGGCATCGCCTATACGAGGAAGAAACTGGAAGACATCGGGAGCAACGGTTTGCGCCTCTCTCGCCAACCGAAATCCTGATCGAAAAATGCATCTCCGGCTGGAAAGAAATTGAGTATGAAGTCAGCGCGGGACGGGAAAGGTAATGTCATCACTGTCTGCGCCATGGAGAATATCGACTTGCCGATCCATACTGGGGGATCTTTATCGTCGTAGCGCCTACTCCAGACTTTAGCTGATAAGACATCAGATGCTGCGGACCGCAGCCTTAAATATTATCAGCGCCTTAGAGATCGAGGGAGGCTGCAATGTGCAGTTCGCCCTCCATCCCGACAGTTTCCGCTACGCGGTGATCGAAGTGAATCCCAGGGTCTCCCGATCCTCGGCACTAGCTTCCAAAGCGACCGGTTATCCCATTGCCAAAGTGGCAACGAAGATCGCCATCGGTTACGGCTTGGATGAAATTATTAATACCGTCACCGGCAAAACCTACGCCTTCTTCGAACCGGTCTTGGATTACTGCGTCATCAAAATCCCCAAATTCCCCTTTGATAAATTTGTCTATGCCAAGCGCAAACCGGGCACACAAATGAAAGCCACGGGAGAAATCATGTCCATCGGGATGAGCATGAAGCCCTACGAAAGGGATTGCTCCATCGAATTGGGAATGGATACTTTGCGCTTGAACGAATATGCCAAACTGCCCTTGCGTAAAATCAGAGAAAAGATGGAAGAAGAAGACGATACCAGGATCTTTGCGGTTTACGAGGCCTTATACCGGGGAATCACCATCGAAAGCATCCAGGCCATCACCGGCATCGACCCCTTCTTCCTCAATGTTATCTTAAATCTGGCGCGGATGGAAGCCAAAGTCCAGTTTGAAGAACTGACGGAAGAATTGTACCTCACTGCCAAAAAAATGGGCTTCCTCGATTCCACCATACAGCGGCTTTCTGGCCAGGATCTACCCTGCGCCGTTATGCCGTCTATAAAACCGTTGACACTTGCGCGGCGGAATTTGACGCCGAGACTCCTTATTACAATTAACCATGAGATCAGCAGTTCCGAAAAGCGACGGGAAAAAGATCCTTACCATCGGCTCCGGCCCCATCCGCATCGGTCAAGGCATCGAATTCGACTACTGCTCCGTACAAGCGGTTTGGGCTCTAAGAGAGCTCGGATTTGAAACAATCATTGCCAACACAATCCGGAAACGGTTTCCACCGACTTCGATATCGCTCATCGCCTCTACTTCGATCCGCTGACCCCGGAAGATATCGATAATCTTCTAATCGCGGAAGAACCGGAAGGCGCCATCGTCCAATTCGGCGGCAAACGGCGATCAAATTAGCCAAACATTTGAAAAACGAAATATCCCCATCTTAGGCACAGCCCAAGAGATGATCGACGCTGTGGAGGACAGGGAGAAATTCGACGCTATCTTAGAAAATGCGGGATCAAACGCCCGGAAGGGGAGAATGGTCTACACCCTGAAAAGCGCTGGCCGGAGAAACCCTGGGGTATCCTTAAATTGCCTGCCCCTCATATGTCCTGCGGCTAAAATATGATCATCGCCTATACCGACTATGATGTGGAAGAATATATGGGCATCATCTTATGAACTTCATCGAAAATCCGGTCTTAGTCGATAAATACCTGATGGGGAAAGAAGTGGAAGTTGACGCCATTCGTGACGGCAAAGATATATTGATCCCCGGTATCATGGAGCATGTGGAAAGAGCCGGCGTTCACTCCGGTGACTCGATCTCCATCTACCCCGCCCAAACCGTCAGCCCGAAGCACAAAGCCCAAATCATCGATTATGTACGGAAAAATTGGCCAAAGAATTAAATGTCTTGGGCATGATCAATATCCAGTTCGTCATCGCCAATGACGAAGTCTATGTGATCGAAGTCAATCCCCGCTCCTCCCGGACGGTACCCTACATCAGCAAAGTAACGGGGATTCCCATGATCCATCTCGCCATTCGCGCTATTATGGGCGAAAAACTTGCGGATATGGGCTTCGGAACCGGCCTCTATCGGGAATCCGGGAAGATCGCCGTCAAAGTGCCGGTCTTCTCCTTGGAGAAACTCCACAATGTGGATACCCTCTTAGCCCAGAAATGAAGAGCACCGGGGAAGTGCTCGGCATCGCGGATCGTTTGGATGAAGCTCTGCTGAAAGGCTTTGTCGCGGCAGGATTCGCCATCAAAAACAAAGGCAAAGTGCTTTTAAGTGTCAGAGATAAAGATAAGGACGACCTTTTGGATATCGCAACGAGATTCCATGCCTGTACTTCGGCCTCTACGCCACCAAGGGAACCTCCAAATTCCTCGCTAAACACGGCATCGAATCCACCCCGGTCAACAAGATCAGGGAAGGAGCCCCCATATTCTCGACCTGGTGGGACAGCGGAAATTTGACTATATCGTCAACACTTCCACCTTCTCCCGGGATTCCAATCAGGATAGCATCAAAATCCGCAGAAAAGCGGTGGAAGCTTCGATCCCCTGCATGACCTCACTCGACACGGCCAGCGCCCTCTGCAGTGCCTTAGCCACAAAAACCTGCAAAACATCGCGCTGATCGATATCAATAAACTGTAAATCGTCTCAATTCCAAAGAAAGAAAAAGCAAAGGCCCTCGGTAGTAACTACCGAGGGCCAGCCTTTCAGAAAAACCTCGTTTTCTCACAAAACAAGAGATCACAAGGTGAAGTTTAGAGCAAGGCGCAGAAAAACCGCAGGACGCGACGTGTACAGTGACGTAACATGAGCGGTCTGCGGCTTTGCTGGAACACAGCTATAAGCACTTTATTGACAGTTTCAGGTCCTCGGTAGTTACTACCGAGGGCCCTAATTTCAGTATTCTTTACGAATGTACATATAACCGTTTATAGGATTTCGGGTATTCGGCGTGAGCACATAAAATTTCTTTGCCAGATCTCACTTTTATCAAAATCAAATTTTGCAAAAATCGCCGAGATGCTGATCAATCTCGCCAGATCTTCCGGGGCCTGCTTCATTGGCGATGACCTGTTTGGGCAAGTCGTAAAAGGGAGATAATCGCAGCGTAAAAAGATCTTACCGCCGTGCACTGGTACGCAGAAAAAGCCGACCGGCGGCGCCCCTTTGTTGTCCATCCCCAGGACAATGATGAGACCTCCCGCCTGATATTCCCCGAGGAAACTGCCGACATTGCCGCCGATTACCATCACCGGCAATTTTTCCTTATACGCCTTCATATGGATCCCCGTACGATAACCGGCATTTTCTTTGATAAAAATGCGTCCGCCCCGCATCGAGTACCCCGGCGCGTCACCGCAGGAACCGTGAATGATAATTTCACCGTCGTTCATCGTATCGCCGATGGCGTCTTGGGCATTGCCATAGACCCGGATCTTACCACCATCTAGATAGGCCCCCAAATCATTGCCGGGAATACCATGAATAATCACTTCTTTATCGGACAGTCCGTCACCGATATAGCGCTGGCCGATGCAGCCTTCAATCACAACTTTTTTATCCCGGCTCTGCCGGATTTTCTGATTCAATTCCTTAAAATCCATCGTTTCACTTTTTATGACCATCAGGACGCACCTCCCAGCTTCTTCGCCCGTTCCCGTGGGGAGAAGGCCATCAATTGCGGCTGTTCAAAAATCAAATCAAAATCGAGAGTATCGAGAGGAACCTGTTCCCGTATGAGGGAAGTATAAATCCCCGCCCGTTCCGGCTGATTGATGAGGATAAAACCTTTTAAGCGATTATCCTTCGTAAACATCTTCTTATACACGCCTTTTTCTTGGTGGCAACAGGTGTCTCCTTCATATCCGCCGGCAGAAAGGATATGGCAACCGCAAAGGCCGATCGCATTCATCGGCAGCCCTTTCCGGAAAGGCTTTGCGCCCCCGGCCATTTTGATCCCGGCCGCTTCCCCCTGCATATATCCATTGGGGAGTAAAGCCAGCACCCGTTTACTCCCGGAACAAAGATCATACCCTTGGGCGCAATCGCCGGCAGCATAAATATCTTTGATACTGGTGGCGCCGTCCTCATCGATCAAGATCCCCCGGTCCACCGCGCCGCCTGCCGCTGCCAGCAAATCCGTATTGGGTTTTGTACCCACAGCAATTACGAGGATATCAAAATCCACCGTCTCTCCATTGGAAAGCTCCGCCGTATTCCCCTGCAAAGCCCTAATCTCCTGACCAAGACGGAAGGTTATCCCTTCCGCTTCCAAGTGTTCCTGCACCATGAGGGCCCCATCTTGATCAAGGATACTGGGAAGGATCTGGGGAGCACGGTCAACACAAGTGATGGAAGCCGCCTGTTTCCCAATCCCTTCCGCGCATTTCAGGCCGATCAAACCGGCCCCTAAGATCAAGACCCGCTTTTTGGGGGACAATGCCTTTTTTAAGTCTTTGGCATCGTCGTAAGTTAAAAAGCAAAACTGTTCTTTCACTGTTTCCAAACCGGGAAGCGGAGGAATCAGCGGAGCCGAACCCGTTGCGATCAGCAATTTATCATAGGAGTATTTTTCTCCCCCAGCGGTTTCAACCTGTTTTTCCTTCGGATTGATCGCGGTTGCGGTTGTATCAAATAAGGTTTTACATTGATTCTCTTGATAAAAATCCTTACCGCGGTACAACATCTTCGTTTCATCCACTTTGCCCCCCAGAAAATAGGAAATCAGCGGACGGGAATAAGTATGATACGGTTCTGCTGCGATGACGAGGATTTTCCCCTCCTGATCCTGGAGGCGAATCCCTTCAACGGCGCCGATGGCGGCAGCAGAATTACCGATAATGACATATTGCATCTTCTTCACCTCGATTCAAAAACAATGGCCTGGTTGGGACAATGAGCAACACAGGGCGTTTTTTCTCCCAAATTCTCCACGCAAAGCTCGCACTTTTCCATCACACCTTCCGGAGAAGGCACGATCGCGCCGTAAGGACAAACCAAAACGCATGTATAGCAGCCCACGCATTCCTCTTTGTCAATGGATACCAAACCATCTTTACGGGAAAATGCCCCGGTAATACAAGCTTTTACACAGAGCGGTTCCGGGCAATGCCGGCAAGATACGGCAAAACTCACGCCGTCCCGTTCTTCGATCCGAATCCGGGGGCGGATTTCCATATCCTTTAAAGCTTTCGCCATATCATCTTCGTCGGAATTGGCAAAAGCACAATAATATTCGCATAAATGGCAGCCTAAGCACCATTTTTCATTCACATAGATCCTTTTCATGACCGTACCCCCTTATTCTCCGGCATGCTTGATACCCAAAATATCCAACTCATTTTGGTTAAGACCAATCCCACGCAGCATCAGACGGTTGCCCTTCAATGCCTCGATGGAATTAATTCCCATCCCGCCCATCATTTCTTTGATTTCTCGGTTCCAAGCGGTAAAGAGATTGATCAAGCGCTGATAACCGATATCGGGGTTCAAGCGTTTCACTAATTCCGGCTTCTGGGTAGCAATCCCCCAATTGCATTTACCGCTATGGCAACTGCGACAGAGATGGCAACCCAAAGCCATTAAGGCCGCCGTGGCGACATAGACCGCATCAGCGCCTAAGGCGATCGCTTTCACGACGTCGGCACTGTTGCGAATACTGCCCCCCACAATGATGGATACATTTTCTCTGATACCTTCTTCGCGAAGGCGTTGATCCACACTGGCTAAGGCAAGTTCTATCGGAATCCCCACATTGTCCCGAATGCGTGTGGGTGCAGCCCCTGTGCCGCCACGATAGCCGTCAATGGAGATAATATCCGCACCGCTCCTTGCAATCCCGGAGGCAATGGCGGAAACATTGTGTACAGCCGCGATTTTCAC